>JABDDX010000038.1 GCA_013287375.1 Bacteroidota bacterium
CTTGCAAACTCAACCGTGGTATTTGCCAAAGGCTCAATAACCGGTATAATACGCTGGCGGCGTTTCATTTCATACAGCACAAAGGCAATCAGGCTAAAAAACGATATATAAAAAGCCCATTTCAATTTGTAATTACTCAGGAACACTCGCATAGCCGATTCGCCACCAGCCCTGCCTTTGGTGTAATACTCATCCCACAAAATATGCCCGTCGTTTTTCAAATAGGATAACGCAATGGATGCATATGACGCTCCCATATCCTTTAACAAGCTATAGTTGGTGAACATAATAGGGTTGGCGTTCAAATACAACGCCCCCCTCCCCATCGGGAATTTCAAGTAGGTACAATGCTCATATTGATTTTTGCCCAGTACAATGGCCTTACCCTCGTCAAATGTGCCGAAATAACCATCGCTGGCGCCTTTGTCTACGTCATACAAATAATCACTCACTTGCTTATTTACAAAACCGATACGCGTTGCACCGCCGTTTTCACGACCATCAAAACCAACCTGCACGCCAAGTTTTTCACTTATTTCAGGTCCGAATGATTCCGCTGCTATAAAAACATCATTACCTTTTTTAATGTATTGGGTTAACTGCTCATAGTCGAGCTTGTTCAAATTTACCTGCTGCGCGATGATGATATAAGTTCCCTGTTTTACGTTATCATCATTAATAACATTGTAAACCGGTTCCCTGTAATTCTTAACAACTGCTCCCTGCAAAATATCGGTAATACGATTGTAAAGCACATAAGTACCAAAAGGTATTTTATCATTATTGCTTAACGTTACTGTCCAATCGGTATCTTTTGGCTTGTTATATTGAGCCATTAAATATACCACCAATAAAGCCGATGCTAAAAAAATATAAATCTTCAGGTCCTTCATTTCAGCATCATTTTAAAATCGTGAAACAAAGTATTAATATTTTGAAATGATTGCCCATCTACCGGAAAATCGCCATACCAAACATATTCAAATTGCCGGGTTAAAATTCCGAATGATTGCCGCTGGGCAGCATCACTTAATTCGTTTAGGTAAGCCGAGTTGGTTTTCTCTAATTGCCATTGTATTAAATGGGCATCGTTAAGCTGTTTTAATGTACTGAGGTATAGCAAGCGTATAGCCAACCGGTAGTTGCGCTGATTTAAGGCTCTTTCTATTTCTTCGTCAAATGTTATTTGATGGATGTTTTCCAGCGACTCTGAATAAGGTACTTGTATTTCTTCAGCTTCCCTGTTAAAAATATTAGAAATGTTTAAACCTGCCAGCTTAATAATAATAAATATCAGCAGAATTACTGCCGCCGCCTCTATAATGTATTTCAAAAATGGAAATGATGGTGCAGCTGCGGGCTGACTGTTACCAAATAGCTTTGCAATCAACTCCCAAAACCAGTTCCAAAAACGTTGCCACCAATTAAGGCCTGTTTTAGCATCAGCTTCCCTATAATCAAAGTCCGGATTTTTTTTATACTTATCTAACGCCGCCGCACTAAAGGCATGCACCTTTATTTTTGAGGTATCTAATCGAATTGAATCAACAACCGATTGTGCCACGCGCTTTAGTATAATATGTTTTACAACCGGTTTATTAGTTAAGGGCCCGGCATCAGCTTTAAGCGTAACGGCAAATAATAAAAAATAAACGAGTAACAGCTTGTGCATAAATTAGTACTCCTCGGTGGATTCTTGGTTTATACTATTGCTGTTTGTTACCCCGATATTGTTTATACGTTGTAATAAGTTACCATCGTCCTTTTGTTCAACAAGGCTAAAATAAACCATGCATACCACAATTATAGGAAACATATAGGCAAACTGTAGTAAATGGGAAACTATAATAGTTGTATAACTATACATGGTTAACATACTTACATTAGTTAAAAATGTTGCCCCAAATGCAATAATCATAACAGGAATTATGATGGCCAGCAGGGCTATCCCTAAAATAATTTCGCTTACCAGTACAGCACCAAGCATAAACCACCAATTGTTTTTTATTAATTGAAAACAACGATTGAAAGCGTAACTCAAGGTGGAATTTTCTATGATAATTATTGGCAATACTAATGAAAATGCTATGGCAAGATAGATACCCGGAAGTATACAAAAAACAGCGCCTATAACTATACAAACACTTAATACCAGGTAACTGCCAAATGCCCTGAAAAAGTAGTATTTAACAAACGACCATACTTCCTCAACACTTGGCGCTTCATTTCCTTTTTCTTTGTAAAGGCTAATGAATGATAAAACTGTTAATGTTATTACGATGAAATCTATATATTCAAATAATATATACATAAAGTAAGTAGTTGTAAATGCCGATTGCCCATCATGTATACGATGAAGCGTGTTGATCTGATTAAAGAAGCCAAGCAAAAGGCTCGCCAGCCAAAAAAAACCGCAGATAGTAAAGTATGACTTTAGTAAAGGTTTCCAGTTTTGTTTAAAGAACTGTAGGCTATCGTCTATTATCTCACCAAACTCACGAATCCTGTTTAATTCAATTTTTTCCTGCATCTACATAATTATTTTTTAACGTACGACTTAGCTGTATAGGGTATAATATCACATACCATATTATAAAAAGCAGCGATGCTGCCAGGATTGATATACTTAACCATATAGGCATTTCGGTATGGCGGGTAACAAAGCTTTCAAATATGGCGGCTACCACAATAATGGGCAAAATACCAAGAGTTATCTTCATGCCATCTAAAGCCCCTTTTTTAAAGGACGTCATCCGCTTATACGTTTTTGGAAAGATAATGCTGTTGCCAAAAACAAGGCCTGCTCCCCCTGCAATTATTAATGAAGATATTTCGAGTGTACCGTGTATAAACACTACTAATACTGATTGTATTCCCAAACCTTTGCTCACAAAAAGATACTCAAATGAACCCAACATAAGTCCATTTTGAAAAAGCAGGAAAATAGTGCCAACAGAACAAAGTATGCCAGCCACATAATTCAATACAGTAACATATAAGTTATTTGATACGATCATAAAAAACATAGGCGATGAAGCCTGACTTTTATATACACCAAAAGGGTTGCCTTTGGCAATATTGGCATTAGTCATGTTTACATAGTCATCCCCCATTACCAATCGCACAAAGGTGTTATCGTATTTTGCAGAAACCCATCCGATAAAGAAAAACACTATAAAGAAAACAAAAGCGTACAAAAGCTGCCGGTGATACTGCCTGAATAACAGTGGCAATTCATATTTCCAAAATTTAAAAATACGATTGGTTTTTTCTTTCTTGTTTTTATAAATGGACTGATGAAAGCCCGCTGCCAAACCATTAAGATAAGTGGTAGTTCGTGATTTCGGGTAAAAAGTTTTTGCATAAGCCAGATCGTCGGTTATACTAATAAAGCGCTCTGCGATTTCATCGGGATCATTTGATGGTGCACTTTCGTACAGTTTCCATCGTTCAGAATTTTGTTTAATAAACAGCGATTCACGCATAAACAGTCCAGGTTGTTTTTTTTGTTAAAATAATAACAAATATTTAAATGGAGTATATAAATAATCCATTCTGCAAATATATATTTGTTTATATGCAAACCATCCATATTACAACCTCGCAAAATATTAATATCGAATATCAGCTTGCTGATCTGGGCACCCGTATAGTTGCACGGTTGTTAGATTATGGTGTTTTTATTGGCATATACATACTTGTCTCAATAGTAGTGTTGGCTACCGGTTCATTCAATAACTATAGTGGCACCGGCCAAAATATAGGCATTATTATAGCTATTGGCTTATGGCTGGTGCTGTGTGTCTTGTACGATCTACTTTGCGAAATTTTCATGAATGGACAAAGTGTAGGTAAGCGTGCCATGAAAATTAAAGTAATAAGCCTTTCGGGTACACGCCCGGGAGTTGGCCAGTATCTTTTACGTTGGATTTTTAGGGTGATTGATTTTGGAATAACTTTTGGCAGCTGCGCGCTGATATCAGTAGTGGTAACCGATAAAAAACAACGCATTGGCGACGTAGTTGCCGGCACCACTGTGGTAAGCCTTAAAGAAAAATTTACTGAACTTGTTTTTGGTGCCCCACCGGAAGACTACCAACCTGTTTACAACGAAGTGGCGCAATTAACTGACCAGGATGTGGTATTAATTCATGATGTTATTCGGAACTTTAACCGTACACGAAACAGCGCTTTAGTTTATAAACTGGCTCTAAAAATAAAAGATCATCTTAAGGTTTCATACCCAAAAGAAATAAATGAATACCAATTTTTAGAGATTGTGCTGAATGACTATAATAGCTTTGTAGCTAAGGCTGAGGTATAAGCGGATGACCGCTCATTTTTAAAACATACGATCCGGCAACTATAAACGCGGTAAAAATGTATAGTGATGTTTTAAGATGTTGCTTTCTATCAAACTGAAAACGCGTTTCAATAAATGTAAATAGCACTGCAACAAGTAAAGGAATTGTAGCCGGATAATAATACAAACTTTGCTTTAAATTGCCTTGCAGTAATGCAATAGCCGACCGTTGGAAACCACAACCAGGACAATCAATACCTGTTAACTTTTTAAAAGGGCATGCTAATAAATGATTTTGCAGCCACTGGGTTGTGGCCCAATAGCTGCAAAAAATCATATTCAATATCATTATTAATTTGCAGTAGCATCAAAAGGGCGCTCATAATCGGCCGCTCCATATGGCAACCCACCTTTAGGGTCTTCGCCATATTCATTAGGCCCAACCGTGCCATTGGTACAAGCTAATATTAAGTTATATATTGGTATAAGTACAAACCAGCCGCTTTTATTAACGTCGTGCATCCGTCTAACACCAACAGCAATACTCGGAATTAGAACGGCTAAAGAGTATATTGTATTGATAAATGTAATACCTGTTTTAATACCAATAACGCTAAGGACTACTGAAATAATTGTGCTAAAAAGTGCGAAATACCAATATTCCTTGCGCCTTGCACGTCCATTAAAAACCGCATACTTTTTTAAAACTTCTACATACCAATTCATGATTATATTTTTTAGGTTTTCCTACTCATATGGCTTTTCGGATCGGCCCCGTTTTGAATAGTTTCTGGGCTCTATGTGATTTTAAAGTTTACTAATGCAAATTAGTATTTTTATTTTAATTCAATAATAAATTTACTACCAATTTACTTTATCATTTTAAAAACAGATGATATTCATATAAAGCACTTCAGAAACTTGGGGTATTATTAACTTTGCCCTTATGGATTACTTCAAAAAGCTGCAGGAATTATTAAAAATTGAACGCAATGAAGACCGCGACGCTTATTTGAAACTCACCTCCTCTACCTCAGTTACCGATCGCAGAGCGGCGGGACTTTGCTGGTACCCTATTTCAATTACCGGCACTGAGCCAACACGCGGTGACTATCTAAATGTAGAAATTGAGCGCAAAACACACCTGGATATTATATCCCAAATACGCTTTGGTAGCCCCGCAGTATTATTCTCAAATCATGATCCATCTTATCGTGTAGAAGGGGTAATTTCTTATCAAAACGGGAATAGACTAAAAATTAATCTATTTACTGAGGAATTACCCGATTGGAGTAGAGAGGGAAAACTTGGCGTAGAACTATTATTTGACGACTATAGTTATGACGATATGCAGGCAGCCCTTAAACAAGCTTCTACGTTAAAGGACAATCGGTTAGTTGATACACTAATTGGTTTACGAGAGCCCGTTTTTGCTATGTCTGATATAATACTTCCCGATTTAAATCAAAGCCAGAACTTAGCAGTTAATAAAATATTGGCCGCTCAAGACTTAGCTATAGTTCACGGGCCTCCGGGAACTGGAAAAACGACAACACTTGTGCAAGCAATTAAACTAACGGCAAAGGCTGAACAGGTTTTGGTAGTAGCGCCAAGCAATACGGCTGTAGATTTGTTGAGCGAAAAACTTGCAGCAGAAGGATTAAATGTTTTACGAATTGGTAATCCGGCCAGGGTTTCTGATAAGTTGATGTCATTAACTTTGGATAGCCAGATGGCTAATCATCCATATATGAAGGAAAGCAAAAAGCTAAAGAAGCAAGCATCCGAATATAAAAACATGGGGCATAAGTATAAACGCAACTTTGGCAGAGCGGAACGTGAACAACGTAAGGCTTTGTTTGATGAGGCGCACAAAATTATGCGGGAGGTTGCAAAAACAGAAGAATTTATAATTGACGACCTTGTAAGCAAAGCCCAGGTTATCACCGCTACGCTAGCAGGATCAAACCATTGGACAATTAGAAAACAAAAGTTTAAAACAGTATTTATTGATGAGGCGGGGCAAGCTTTAGAACCCGCTTGCTGGATACCTATATTAAAATCACAAAAAGTAATATTGGCCGGTGATCATCAACAACTCCCTCCTACCATAAAATCTGATAATGCAGCACGCAGAGGTTTGAGTGTTACTCTTTTAGAAAAATGCGTAGCGCGACACCCAAACGCTGTGGTATTATTAGATGAGCAATATAGGATGCACCGAAACATCATGCAGTTTTCATCACAAGAGTTTTACGGAGGCAAGCTAAAAGCTCATAGTAGCGTAGTTTCTGAATTGCTTTTTAACGATGACCTACCTTTCCTTTTTATCGACACGGCTGGTTGTGGTTTTACTGAAAAGAGCGAGGGAACTAGTATGGCTAATCCTGAAGAAGCAGCATTTGTATTTAATTATATAACAAATTTTCTACCAGGCATTGAGCCATTCTCTGTTGCGGTGATCTCGCCATACCGAGAACAGATAAGATTGTTAAAAGAGCTTTTTTCAGAAATGACAACTAATATATCTGTAAATACCATCGACAGCTTTCAAGGGCAGGAACGTGATATGGTTATTATTAGCATGACTCGCAGTAATTCAGATGGTGAGATTGGCTTTCTTTCCGATATCCGCAGGATGAATGTGGCTATGACCAGAGCAAAGAAAAAACTAGTTATAGTTGGCGACAGCTCAACATTGGCACGATTACCGTTTTACACAGATTTAATCGGCTATTCGGAATCAATTGGTGGCTATCAAAGTGCGTGGGATTATTTAGCTGTTTAAGTGAATAAATTTGGCATTATTTACCCAGATTTATTCCTGTTTCCTGTTTAGCTTGTGACAGCACGAATAGGCTTTCCATGTTATCAACCTTCGGTAGCCTGGCCAGTTTATTTCTGAGTAACCTATTATATTCATCCATATCCTTTACAGCTATTTTCAGCAGGAAATCAAATTTACCTGTTAGATGACTGCATTCGAGTACTTCATCCAACTTAATTACTTCATCTAAAAATGCTATCAGGTTCTCTTCCGCGTGTGGTTTAATCTGCACCTGTGTATAAGCAATTAAGCCACGATTAACTTTTTTATGGTCGATAATAGCCACATAACGTTTTATGTACCCTTCATCCTCCAGTCGCTTTACCCTAACATGAACCGGGGTTGGTGAAATATTTAATATATGCGCTATAGCCTTATGAGTAATCGTAGCATCCTTTTGAAGCAGATTCAGGATGCCAATATCAATTTTATCAAGTTCTTTATTAATCATGGTTTGGGTTAAATAGTTAAAGCAGGTATATCAGCAAAAGATAACTTACCAGCTTCTAACATAAATCGTTCGGCTGTTTCCACCATACCACGCGAACCTATAAATATCTGCGAACGTTGGTGTAACGCCGTTACTGGCAAGTCGAGGATGCGGCTTTCTCCATTTGTAGCTTTACCGCCAGCTTGTTCAATAATAAAAGCCATCGGATTACATTCATAAACCAATCTCAATTTACCATTAGGAGCCGATGCTGTTACAGGATATATAAAAATGCCACCTTTTAGCAAGTTGCGATGTAAATCTGCCACCATAGAACCAATATAGCGCGACGTGTAAGGTCTTTGTGTTTGTTTATCCTCTACCTGGCAATACTTAATATACTTTTTAACTCCCTGAGGAAAATGAACATAATTACCTTCGTTAATTGAATAGATTGTTCCCGTTTCCGGGGTTTTCATATCCGGATGCGAAAGGCAAAATTCACCAATTGAGGGATCAAGTGTAAAGCCATTAACACCCTTTCCGGTTGTGTAAACCAACATGGTTGATGAACCATAGATAATATAACCCGCCGCTACCTGCTCCGTACCGCTTTGCAATACATCAGCCAATGAAGCTGGTATGTCAAGGTTTTTACGTCGGTAAATTGAAAAGATTGTGCCAATAGGTACATTCACATCAATGTTTGATGAACCATCAAGTGGATCAATAGCAACAATATACTTTGCACCTTTAGAAACTGCTGAGTCAATATGGATTATTTCTTCATTCTCTTCAGAAGCAACAATGCAGCACTCTCCGCCACTGCTAAGCGCGCTTATAAATTGATCATTAGCATACACATCCAACTTTTGTTGCTGCTCGCCTTGAATATTTGTACTACCGGCCTTACCCAGAATATCCATAAGTCCTGCCTTGTTTACCTCTCGGTTAACAATCTTTCCTGCTATCCCTATATCACGTAATAACCGCGACAGCTCGCCTTTGGCATAAGGAAAATCAGCTTGTTTCTCAATAATAAATTGTCCCAGAGTTTTCACTTCAAACATATACTTAGTGTAAAATATACAATATAATTTATCTAATACAGACAAGCAAATAAACCATAAAAACTGCTATAAAACAATTTATTAGCATAAAATAGTAATATTTATTATGTAATAACAAACATTGATAGTGTATTGAGATAACAATACCAGGCAAAATAAAGTTCAAAAAACCAAAACAAGCTAAATTCATCATACTATAATTCGCTTTAAAACTATAAAAATGCATTTTAAAAGTTCTTTTAACCAAATTAGCCCAATCCTATGGTTTACACCTGCCAAACAACCCACCTTTGCAGTGTATAAAGGCTTTGATTATTGGCCCTTTAATAAATTATAAACCACAATAGCAACAACTATAAATCCGGAGCTATTAACGACTAAAAAACTGCATGAATAACCCAATGTTCACAACGCTTGTACACGAGCAATTGCCTATTGAAAAACTGGCTGGCCAAACTATTGCACGACAAGAAGGTACATTAACTGATACCGGTGCACTATTGATAAAAACAGGAAATTTTACAGGACGAAGCCCTGAAGATAAGTTTTTAGTAAAAGATAATATCAGTATAAAAAGCGTTGACTGGAACAAGTTTAATAATCCAATTGATGAAAACAGCTTCCTGCAATTAAAAAATAAGCTTATCGCATATCTAAATAACAAAACAGAAATTTGGGCCCGCAACCTTTTTGCTTGTGCAGATAGCCGTTACCAATTATCAGTACGTGTAATTAACGAAAATCCTTGGTCAAATCACTTTGCAAGCAACATGTTGATTGAGCCTGATGCAGATGAGCTAAAGAACTTTAACGCCGAATGGTTAATTATACAGGCCCCGGGTTTTGAAGCCAACCCGCTTATTGATGGCACACGGCAAAAAAACTTCACCATACTTTCCTTAAAGCATAAAACCATATTAATAGGTGGTAGCGGTTATACCGGGGAAATAAAAAAAGCGGTATTTTCCGCGCTAAACTTCCTACTCCCCTACGAGCATAATGTTTTAAGCATGCACTGTAGTGCCAACGAAGGGGTGAATGGAGATACAGCTTTATTTTTCGGCTTAAGCGGCACCGGCAAAACAACATTAAGCGCTGATAGTCAACGCAAATTAATAGGTGATGACGAACACGGCTGGAGCAACCAGGGAGTTTTTAATTTCGAAGGTGGTTGCTATGCAAAAATAATTAACTTATCTGAAGAATGTGAACCGGAAATATTTCATGCAATAAAACCGGGCGCGTTAGTAGAGAATGCGATACTATTTAAGAATTCAAATCATATTGATTTTTCAGATAAAAGCATTACAGAAAACACTCGAACCAGCTACCCGCTTGAATATATTCCTAATGCCAAAACACCGGCATTAGGCGGCCATCCTCAGAATATTTTTTTCCTGGCCTGTGATGCATATGGGGTATTGCCTCCAATAAGCCTTTTAACCGAAGAACAGGCAATGTTTTATTTCATAAACGGATACACCGCAAAAATTGCCGGTACCGAAGTTGGCATTACTGAACCAAAAGTAACTTTCAGTGCATGTTTTGGAGCTCCATTTTTGCCATTACACCCAGAATTTTATGCGACCTTGCTGGGCAAAAAGTTAAAAGAACATAAGGTAAAAGTATGGTTAGTAAATACCGGTTGGACGGCTGGACCTTACGGACAGGGCTATCGTATTAGTATTAACAATACCAGGGCTATGGTTAACGCAGCATTAAGCGGTAAGCTGGATACTGTAAATTACCAGGAGCATTCAATCTTTCATTTATCAGTACCACAAAGTTGCCCTGGTATATCATCACAAGCATTGTTGAATCCGCGCGAGATGTGGCCAGACCAAAACGCATATGATGAAGCTGCCATGAAACTAGTTGAATTATTTGATAAAAATCACCAGCTATATAATCATCCTCAATTAAGCTAGCATAAGCTTAATTATTTATTTCTGTTGATTACTATTTACAAATAAGGGTGATCAACTTAATAGCTATACCATGTAACATCCAAATACTGCCATGCTATAAAATAGTATAGTAATTGTATGTCTATATAAATCTTATTATATATATGGCACCCTGCAATAATTCCAGAACATTTAAAATTTTGAAGAATAATAATTGAAACTGATTTGATAATATTTCTTTCTGAATAGAAATATTAGATATAATTGTGATAAGGTTTAAGTTCTTGTTTAAATATATCTGAGGATAGTGAGATCAAAAGGTGTAACCTATATTAACACTCACTTATAAAATTCAACCAATTTCCTTTTTGTTGATATAAAGATAGCCATCCTTATATTAAAAGAAAAATAATTACACTAATTGGGTTTTAACATATACCATTTAGGCTTTTTAATATACAAAATAAAAAAAGCTACTCTTCAATCCCACCTATTAGATGTATCTTTTGGTATATTTAGCTGTGTCGAAATATTAAACATATTTCAATACTTAATCTAAAGCCTTTAAGTATGTTTTCATATAAATCCCAGTAATAACTCTATAAAAATATTTACATAAGCCTGTTTATACCCATGATTTAATAAACAATTTGCAAAAATGATTAATGCTAATTTTAGTTCATATGTCTTTTTAAGAACTCCTACGTTGAGCTATAATGATTACAACTCTAAACCGGAGAATATTATTAAACTACATTTTTTTCAATTAGCAATTTTTTTTGCCAGCGAGAGCCTTTATATGGAATTAATGCGCCATGACTTTAATTATCATCTGCTTGATAAAAAAGTAAAGTTCAGTCTGCAAAAATATTTTAACAGAATGTGTTATCGTCCAACTCCGTTTGGTATGTTTTCAGCATTTACGTCACTTGATTGGTGCAAATCTGAGGATATAAAATCATGTATTTTACTGGGAGAAGATCGGTTATATGTTAATCCTGATTTTCAATTATTAATTGATGTAGCCAGGGAAATTGAAACATTAGATATTATCGATAATTTAAAATACTATTCAAACAGCTCTATTTATAGCATTAAAAACGAAAGGCGGTATTTAACGCACAATTATGACTTAAAAGAAGAAAGAATGCTTTTCTTAATTTCCTCTTATAAGTCCGATCGCTTACTTAATAAAATTATTGTTTTCTGCAAAAACGGAAAGACTAAGGCTCAATTAACAAACTGGCTTAATGAATTAATTGGATTGGATGATGAAATTAAGGACTACATTAATGATCTTATAAATGCAGGCTTGTTGATTTCTGAACTAAACCCCAACATGTCAGGCAAAAGGTTTTTTGAAAGAATAACAGATATTATATCTGAAAGTTCAACCAGAGTGCAATTATTTGATAGCATTTTAAAGTACAAATATATTATTGATAACATTAAACACGGGAACGATGTAAATATCAACAGCTTAACTAAAAGTAGTGAGTTTATAAATTACGGGCGGGCATTAAAATCTAAGTTCTATGTGGGATACGAAAAAAAGACCAGCTCACTACTGAATATAAAATATCAACAATATATAAAAGAGGGATTAAATTGCCTTGATAAGTTAACACCTGATACTAAACTAAAATCACTTACAAATTTTAAAAATCGGTTTACAGCACGATTTGAAAATCAAGAAATACCACTATTACTAGCACTTGACCGCGAAGCAGGTGTAGGATATGAAGGCCTGGAAAGCAATTTAATTAGCAGCGGCTTGCTAAATGGTATTCATTTAGACATCCAATCAAATAACTTAAACTTTAGCTGGACACCTATTCATGAATTTTTCCTATCGAAACTTTCAAAAACTAAAGAAGATCAGGCTATTATAATTTCAGATAAGGATCTGGAAAAACTAGAGCGTAAATCTGAATCTAAAATGCCACCTAGCATTTCAGTCATATTTAGAATATACGATAATAAAATTTGGATAGAACAAGCTGGTGGTTGTTCTGCAACAGCCTTATTAGGTCGGTTTACGCAATTTAATGGCGATGTATTAGCTAAAAGCCAGGCAATTGACTTGCAAGAAAGGGAGCTCAACAAAGATATTATTTTTGCTGAGATCTCATGTTTTAACGATGAACACTCGGCTAATATCAACTCTAATGCGGGTGTACGCCAATATGAAATTCCTATTGGTGTACACTCAACATTAAATAGAAGTAATATAATAAGCCTATCTGATATTATGGTTTCTGTAATTAATGATCAAATCATTATAAGATCTAAAAAGTTAAATAAGATTATAATCCCCCGATTAAGTTCGGCTTATAATTATACAAGGAGCGACCTTTCAATATATAGGTTCTTATGTGACTTACAATATCAGGGCCTAAAATCCAATTACAGCATTGATCTAAAATCGTTACTCCCAGGTCTTAATTTCTATCCCAGGGTTGAATATAAAAACTGCATTCTTTTTCCCGCAACGTGGGTATTGAATGCAGATGAAATCACCGAATTAAAAAAAGAATTCGAAAATACAGCTGATAAAAATAGTTCATATAAAAGTTTAAGATTAAAAAAAAACTTCGCCCTTACCGAAGGTGATAATCAACTATATTTTGATTGTGACGACCATAAATCAGTACAAATGTTTATGCAAGTAATCAGCAATAAAAGTTCTATAATATTGCAAGAAGTATTTCTTGATCCGGCAGAATCAGTCAGGAATATTGATAATCAACCTGTTTGTGGGCAATTTATAACATCTGTTGTAAGTAATAATGTTACATATAGCCCAATGTCAATGGAGCCATTATCAATAAAAAAAAATAAAACCAAAAGGATTTATCTTCCGGGTGATGAGTGGTTATATTTTAAATTATATAGTCATCCTTCCGTATCAAACAATATCTTACTAAAAGATATAAGTAAGATTATAAACGGATTAAGAAAACAAAATATATTAAAATGCTGGTATTTTATAAGATATATTGATACTGACAATCATTTAAGGGTGAGAATACTAATAAATAGAAACAACACTGTTAATGTTATACAATATTTTGAAAAGAGTATACGTAGCGGCTTTGAAAAAGGAAGCATAAGTAACTTGTTACTTGATACGTACAAAAGAGAAATAGAAAGATATGGGGCTTACACCATTGAATATGCAGAAAGAATGTTTGAAGCCAGTAGTGATCTTGTTGTTAATTTCCTTAGAAAAAATCCGAGAACACAATCAGGTTATTCCGAATTACATTTAGCCTTGTTAACAACTAATACCATACTTGAGGTTTTTCTTAAATCTTCAATAGAATACATTGATTTACTCAATCTTATCCATCAAAGCATGAAACATGAATTTGAGGATAGCAAATCTGTAAAAATTCAATTGGATAATAAATATCGGGAACACTCTGCATTTATTAATAATATGGATGCTAATAAAAATAACATCATTATTATTGCGGGGAAAAAAGAGTTTAGCAACTACGTAAAAGCTTTAAACTTATTAAAAATTCAAACCAATGGTTTTTCTAATGAGAAACTCAATAAACTGGTAGCCGATTTGCTTCACATGCACTTAAACAGAATTTTCACGGAAAACCATCGTAAGCAAGAGTTTATTATTTACTATTTGCTTTACAAGCATCATCTATCGTTGAACGCTAGAAGAACAAAAGCAGCATCATTACTTCCTGGAGCTTCTCAGGGTTTTGGTGTTAATCATATCAACAAAGCTATCTTTAAATGATATACCTATGGGTAATTCGCTATTTTGCGACATAATAACATTATTACCATCTATTGATTTTATCTTATTTAAGCTAACAATATAGGATTTGTGAATTCGTATAAATCTATTTTGAGGGATAGATTTTTCAACTTCCTTCATTGATAAATAAGTGATGTATTTATTATCCGTTGTATAAATTACAACATAATTCTTTAGTCCTTCTATATATAATATATCTGAATAATTCAATTGAATCATTTTTCCTTTTACACCAGGATTAATAAAGAAATATTGATCATTTTCCGAAGTATTGTCTAAAGCTGATTTTGCTTTAATCAAATTTTGAACTTTTGTTACAGATTTAACAAATCGCTCAAAGGATATAGGTTTTAATAAAAAATCGGAACCATTTTTCTCAAAAGCCTGTAATGCATAATTAGGAAATGCGGTAGTAAATATAACTGATG
Organism: Bacteroidota bacterium; assembly: GCA_013287375.1. GTDB lineage: Bacteria > Bacteroidota > Bacteroidia > Sphingobacteriales > Sphingobacteriaceae > Mucilaginibacter. The sequence continues at coordinate 14,750 of JABDDX010000038.1, forward strand.
TGAAGGATGATATTATGTCTGCTACATCCATACCCGATAATTCCGGCATGTCTACGTCTAAAAATACAATATCAACTTGCTGGGCGGTTCTTATATCTTCTATCCCCTGAAGTGGGTTAATAGAACTTCCTATCAGGTTTAATCCTGGATACTTATTAATATATCCAACTATCGTATCAATAGCGTGCTCCTCGTCGTCAATAACATAACAGGTACTCATAATATTACAGATTAACTTTTAGCATTAGTTTATATTCAGTTTCATCATCATCAATGATTAACTTGTATTGATAATAATTATCCAGGCGACTTTTAACATTTTCAATTCCAATACCATGGCTATCGAATTGTACAGATTTACGCTTCAAATTGTATGTAGAAAACAACAAAGTATTTTCCACAATTTGAATAGAAATTTTTGCCGGATTTGATGAGTTTAACAGATCCGCATATTTAAAAACATTTTCAACAAATGTAATTAGCACCAGCGGAATAATTCTTAAGCCATAAGTATCGCCATCAATTTCATAATCAATACATAAGCGCTGATTAAATCGGGCCTGATTTAACTTTAAAAAGCTTTCAATATTATCAATTTCCTGATCTAGTCTTACTTTTCCATCTGCATCGGTGCTGGTTAATGCATAACGCATTATATCTGACAATAGTAATATACTATCAGCGGTTTTCTCGGAAAACTTAGCAATTGAATTGTATAAGAAGTTTAATGTGTTTAATAAAAAATGAGGATTTATCTGTGATTTCAGATACGCATTTTCTGCTGTTAGTAATGATTTTTCAAGTACTTGATTTTGAAGCTCGTTTCTTAGTTGAATATTTTCAAGATCAGATATTTTTTTTCTGTTTTTGATTGTAGTTAATGCAAACCAATAACCGGTGCTTAAAAGTATAAAGTAAACTTCCCGCCATATACTCTGTTGGATAAAAGATTTAGGGGTTGTATAGGGAGGATAAATTGAGGTTTTTAATATATCATATATATAGTATAATCCACTTTTTAAAATTATGTAGATAATAATTTCTAATACAATTAATAATACAAGTAAAAAATAATTCTTTCTCTTCTCATTAATTGCACATTCAAATACAAAATGAGCATTAAAATAAAATAAACCAATATTTAAAGAATAATGTCCAACATAATCTCCTAAACTCGACAAGTGTCCAACAAGAGCATAAATAAAAACTACTTCGTAAGTAATAAAGATTGCCCAGAAAATAATATGTGGTTTTAGGTTGTTTAATCTTATGTTTTTCATCAAAAACTTTTAGTCTCTATTGGGGCATAACAAACATAACTAATTTAATTTTTTTCTTGAAAATTAAGTTCAATAATGGTTTTCACATATCATAACCAATAAAAATATTCAATTAATGCAACTGATATATACAATACTGAAGTTGGTGTAATATCTTTTTTGATGTGTTATTGCTTTCATAATTTAAGTGTCAATAAAACGCAACAGACATGAAAACAGCATCACAAAAATTAAAAAAGCTTAAAACCAAACAAGTTTATGGTTTTAAAAAAGACAATTTTAATAATATAGTTAACGGTGTTGAACCAACTTTAACTACAATTACCGGTACGGGTATTGTTTACAACCCATAAAATTCAATCTACCTATGAATTAACACCCCTAAACCTAATATATGGCTTATAACTAATAAACTACTTAGTTATAAGTCATATATATTTACATCACTATACACACAAATAAGGGTTTAGCCAGCTATGATTTCCCTGACGAACCGATGTTAATGTTTTATCGTTCCATTCTATTCCGTTAACAACATCAATCACTTCATTTTTAATTTGACGATTGTCTCCATCTATTTTTGCTGACCGGATATATATAGGTTGTGGAGTATTAAAGTCAGTCGTACTTATGGCTATTTTGCCACGCGGGCCTTTAATATCTGCCTGGCTCAAAGCCTCTGTAAGTTTATTTTTATCTGGCCGGTTGTTATTTAACTTATCTATTGCTTCGGTTATTGCCAGCCCTGTTTCGTACCCTAATAGGCTAAACACATTTGGTTTAACATCAAAAGCATGCTCATAATCGTTTTTAAACCTAGTATTTTCTAAGTTTTCACTATAATAATCCCAGGTAAGCGCATTAAAAACTTCTGGCGATTTATTAGAATCAAACACGTCATCATCATTAACCATAAAAGGGCTAACCGAAATTGGGATTGTATCCGCAATAGCATCTGAATAAAACTTATTCATAAACTCAATACCTTCTTTACTTGATAATATCATATGAACATGAGATGGTTGCTCATGCTTAAAAACTTCAATCAATGGCGCGGTATCTGCAAATCCCTGTAATCCTTCTAATTTTAAAACATGAAGCCTGCATTCATCAGCACCAGATGCCACAGTGCCTATCCTGAAACATTCATGTAGATTATATCCCGAATCATAAACATGACTGCCTATGGCCGGGATGCCACCAAACTTATTTTGCATCCATTTCCCTATTGCCCACTCACTCTTCCACAGGTGCATGCTATTGTAAAAAAGATATGGAGAAGCAAGCGTTTCAATTGGCATGTACCCCCCAAGGTTATTTATAATACAGGGAATTTTTTCTGTATTGATTGATTGAACCAGATTAGCAAGTATACCCGTACCTACAATTCCGGTTAACAGATCAACAGATTCAAAAAGAACAAGTTTACGAAAAGCATCCTCAACTTGCTTGGTACCACCAGTTTGAATAAATTCAAGTTGAAAAACAATGTCTCTTTTTAGCGCTTCCGGGATTGCAGCATCTATGCCATTTAAAAAATCCGATCTTAAATTCCTATATATTCCTGAATAAGGGACAAATACCCCTACTTTTATTTTTGCCATTAGGTATTAATTTAAAAAGGTCCCGGAATTACCGGAACCTTTAGATATAGTATATATAAATTGAAGCTTTATATTTAATTATATTAATTACGTGGAGGGAAAATTCCTTGTGTACAAATAATGTAATTTAACGCCAGGTATGGTTGTATTATAGGGACAGGGATATTACCACCGGTTAAAGCGTTTGTTACAGTTCCTGAGATCGTTCCGGATGCAGCCACACTAAGTGCAGTGTCTGGTGCTACATTATTAAATCCGGCAACTTGAGAGCCATCACCAATATAAATAGGTGCAGCTATGCTGTTAGCTGTAGGAGAAGGTGCATGATCTGTTGCATCCTGACTTGATGCTTTAATAGTTATAGAATTAATTGCCAGGCCTGCCACTGTTGCCACGTGTGTGTGCGAAGGCAAATTAGTAATATTAAGTGTGACCTTTTCAGTGCCCCCAACTTCTCCTAAGGTATAAGTTGTTAATCCAGCTCCTGTTCCTACTCCAACAGGGACTCTTCCTGCTAAGTTAGGTAATTGAAAAGTAGTTGTTCCGTTACCGCCATAAGTAGTGCCAAGTATTGCAAATAATGCATTATTTGCGCTAATTGAAAGCGTTTGGCCCAGGCAAAAAAGCCATTGACTTGGAGCGTAGTTTGGTGCCCAAGCTACGATAGTTCCCATGTAGGTTTCCATTGTTTGAGGTTTGAGGTTTTAAATTGTGATTTAGTTTATTTATTGAGCACTAAATTAGTTTTTTTTTTTACTTTTTTAGAATATATTAAAAAAATAATTAATTGAAAAATTCGCCAGCCTGTATGCCCATTGAAGCAAACTTATTTCCTGAGAATATACCTTCGACCGTCTGTAAAATATTCAATTTCAAATACTCATTATTTTTACAAGCTACATATATACCATTAGCGGTATCACTATATACAATTGTTCCGGGAGAGGAAGCGGCGGCGCCATTAACAGTTGCTTTTGCAACCTCTAATACCCTAATCATTTGCCCTCTGAAAGTAGTTATAGCCCCTCTTATCTCAGCATTACAGGCATTTGTAAGATTTTCAATCTCATCTGCGGTATTTTCATTCCAATAAATTGTAAAATCGTTAGGTTCTGGTCTTGAGTAATAGCTTTGGATTGAGGTTAAAGCTAAGGGTTGCTTTATTTCGATCTTACTTATAAATTCCTGTATAAGATTCACCGAAAAAGCACTCAGTTTTGCCGAATATAACCCTTGCGTTTCTCCTGGTAGAATTACAACTTCTTGTTGCATAAAAACCGGTCCGGTATCAAAATTCTCATCCATTTGGTGAATGCTTATACCTCCATTTTTTTCACCGTTCTTGATTTGCCAAAATACTGGAAATGGCCCCATATATGCGGGCAGCAAACTATAATGAACATTATAAAATCCATGAACAGGAATTGAAAACAAGTCTTTAGGTATTTTATATGAAAAAGTATATGCTATCACCAAGTCTGGCGCTTGCTGTATAAGCCACTCCTTAAAGGAGGCCTTTAAATCCTCTTTTGCAAACCGGTTATAAGGTATGTTATTAAACTTAGCCGCATTTTCAACCTGTAAATTATGTTCATGCACAATATCAGGCATTACTACAGCCTGCAGTAATTGTTTAGATGCCAGAAAACTTATTGTAGGAATTGCATAAACATGATTTGCTAAAAGAATAATCTTCATAAAAATATTGGAGATATAGTTAATGTATAAGTTGGTCTAACGTTGTTAAAATAGCCTGTCGCAGTAATTCAAGTTCCGCTACTAATTTTGAGTGCTGTACCTCTACTTTATTTATTTCGAGCTTTATTTCTTCGCGATCCATCCCCCTTTTATAATAAAATTCGGCAAATGCATATTCTTTTTCTAAACGCCCCTTTTTATGATCCTGTAAATAAATTTCACATAACAAATCGTCAAATGCTTTTAGATGAAGATATTTTTGGGGTATTTCTACTTGTTGCGAAATTTTTTCTATCAGGCTTTTAAACTTGACAGCAGCAGTTGTATGCGCGCAACTTATAGCAGCTGATCTAAAACTATTATTACAAAATCCTACACGATTAACAGTTGGCTCCAATGGTAACCCCATGCTATCAATATCTTCATTTGGTTCTATGTCGATAATATTCTCATGCCGTAGTTGGCAGTCAAAAGTTTTGTATTGTGCAAGCTGAATTTTTAAAGCCTGTAAAAGTTCACTATCTTTCACTGTGATTTTTATAAAGGATTAGAGTGCCATAAATATACTGTTCAAAACCTAAATTACTTATTAAAATATGATTTGCTTTGCTAAGCTTCCATTAAAAGTATCCATTTCAAATATCCAGGATGAGGTAAGTTCAATAACCGAATCATGGTATCCCCACCTTAATACATTTGATTATCAAGGCAATTGGGAGGTATTATCTTTAAGATCACCCGGGGGTGCGAGTAGTACAATTATTCCGGATATTGTTAATGAATCTGTTTTTATGGATACCCCGCTAATGGATACATGCCCATCAATAAAGAAGATAACAGAGAATTTACGTTGCCCTATAATGGCGGTACGGCTATTAAATTTAAAAAGCGGGGCTAAAATCAAACCACATAAAGATAATGAACTGGCATTTGAAAAAGGCGAAGCACGTATACATATACCCGTATTTACCAATAGCGGGGTTGAATTTTATGTAGAAGATAACCTGGTAAAAATGAATGAAGGTGAGTGCTGGTATATTAATGCGAACCTTAAGCATAGTGTGGTAAACAACGGTGAAAGTGATCGGATTCACCTGGTGATTGATTGCGTGGTAAATAATGAGCTAATCAAATTATTTGACAATGCTGATAAAACATCAAGAGATGAAGATTATAATATAGCCGAAAAGTTATTAATTATTGAGGCGCTACGACTTCAGCAAACACCAGCAGCCACAGATCTTGCTGCTGAGTTAGAATATGAGCTGAACACATTTCTTAAAAAGATATAATAGCATCTAATAAAGTATAAAATGAATTTCGATCATTTAAATAATTGGTACCCTATAAAACTATATTCAGAAAACGATGAGTATCATTGCAGGTGGATGTATTTTAAGGGAATTGAATTTACAGATCCATTTTTCAACGAAACCATTTTAAAAGCAGGTTGCCTGGAAATCAACTTACGCCAATATAGGCCGGTAAGCGATTTGAACATCTTAACAGAATGGGCAAATACTATTCATTCTATTGCACCCACTGCATTTATATTTCACATTTCGCGCTGCGGATCTACCTTACTATCTCAAACGCTGGGCCTGAATGACGAGCATACCACATTATCTGAGGTTCCTTTTATTGATGACCTGTTAAAATTATTGACCATAGATGAGTGGTTAATTAATGTAGAATATCAGGCAATTTTAAAAGCGACAATCGGACTTTATGGACGAATAAATAGCACAAATAAAAAAAAACTATTTATAAAAACTGACAGCTGGCATTTATATTATTTGCCGCTATTTAGGCTGCTTTACCCCTCTACCCCATTCCTGCTATTATTTAGAAGGCCTGATGAGGTTTTATATTCACAACAAAAAAAGAGAGGTATGCATGCGGTACCGGGATTAATCTCCGATAGTATATTGGGTATTTTATCCAACAAATCAAATATTGCGAATTTTGATGGACATATGATTAAAGTGCTTGAATCATATTATACATCATTAATTAAGATTGCTCAAAACGATGATTTATCATTTTTGGCAAATTATGAGGAGGGTATTGAGCAAATCCTAAACAGGCTGGCGAGTTATATCAACATTGATATTGATGAAAAATATAGAAAACTCATTCATAAAAGATGTCTATACAATGCTAAATTTCCTGATCAGGTATTTAAAGAAGAATCTCCAAATAAAGAAGCATTATCTGATCTGGCAAAAGCATTTATTTTATATACCGAACTTGAAAGTTTTAGGAATTTGCAGATTTTAAAAATCAATAGTAATATTGAGGCCTAAAACCTTATTAAAAGAATGAATGAAATTACAGCGAAAATACTCTGCTTTCTGCAAGAGATCGACTTAGCTTATCACCTCGAAAAGATCGAAGAAACAACTTTTTTGCCAGGACTCAAATTAAGAAATGGGACGTTAATAATCGATATTGAAAAATTATTATATCCCGGTGATATTTTACACGAAGCAGGCCATTTAGCTTGTATGCCTTTTGATATCAGAAAAACTATGAGTGGTGATCTTGAAGATATTGACTTACATCGAGGAGGTGAAATGATGGCCATCGCATGGTCTTATGCGGCCAGTCGGTATCTCAACATCAATCCGGAGATTGTTTTTCATGAACATGGTTACAGAAATGCCTCGCAAAGTATTATTAATAATTTTAATAACGATTATACATTTGGCGTGCCCTTGTTACAGTGGTGCGAAATGTGTTATGACAATAAAAATGCTGCCCCGTTAAATGCCAAACCTTTTCCTGAAATGATAAGTTGGATGTGTATGGTAAACAAATACGAAGCGACCATTTTGTAAGCAATTAAGCATATAACAGCGTTAAATTTTAAGTACGCTTTGTTTAGCTACATAATTTTCATTATTTAGCAGTAGATATTAAAAACCTATTAATTAGCAATGACTAACCCAAACCGTAAAATTTTAATTTTAGGTATCATATTATTCGCAGTATTAATTGCTGCTTACGCCAACCATTTTAATAACGGATTTCATTTTGATGATTCACACGCAGTTGTTGACAATGTTCACATACGCGATCTAAAGAATATACCCCAGTTTTTTACCGACCCTAAAATGTTTAGCGCGGATCCGCTACATTGGGGATTACGCCCTTTAGTTACCACCACTTTAGCTATTGACTATTGGATAGGTGGAGGATTATATCCTTTCTACTTCCAGCTTTCTACATTTATTTGGTTTGTACTATTGGGGGTATTGTTGTATTTCATGTATAACAATTTACTTAAACGTTCAATTAATCATCCATGGGTTAGTTATATAGCAATTGCAGCAACGGCATGGTATATTTTAAATACAGCAAATGCCGAAACTGTAAACTATATTATCTCCCGATCCGATGTATTATCTACTTTTTGCATTGTAACATCATTCCTTATATATATAGCCTACCCCGCTAAGCGTAAATGGGGTTTATATATTATTCCTGCTGTTATAGGAGTTTTTGCTAAAGAAACCGTATTGGTACTGGTAATCTTATTATTCTTTTATATACTATTGTTTGAAAACGATCTCTCGGTTGCCGACCTTTTCAAATCTAAAAACCTGAAAAAGCTGGGTAAGACATTATTGATCCTTTTACCCATCTTAACAGCAGTTTTAGTTACACAGGTTTATACACTTTCTAAATCCGGCACCATTTCGGGTATATCAAACCCGCTAGTTCCGTATTTACTTACGCAAACATGGATATGGCTGCACTATTTTATATCATTCTTTTTACCTGTAAATTTAAGTGCAGATACCGACTGGACCGTTTTAAGTAATCATTTTGATGAAAGAATAATTATTGGTTTGATATTCGTGATTGCATTAGTTTTAGTTATTTTTAAAACATCAACAAAAAAGGAAACCAAACCTATTGCCTTTGGTTTGATATGGTTTGCGGCCTCATTACTTCCTACTTCCTTAGCTCCTTTTGCCGAAGTAACCAATGATCATAGAATGTTTTTTCCATTTATTGGGCTTTCACTTAGTGTAACAACATATATCGGTTTGTTTTTATTTAAAAATGATAAGCAAATTATCGCTAGTGAAAAATACAGGGTATTAATTGGAACCTGTGTGTTTTTAGTTTTAGGATTAAACGCCTACGGAATTCATCAGCGTAATAAAATATGGAATAATGATGAATCATTATGGTACGATGTTACTGTTAAAAGCCCGCTAAACGGTCGCGGATTAATGAATTACGGCCTAACACAAATGGGAAAAGGAAATTATGCTGTTGCTGATCAGTATTTTGAAAAAGCTGCACAATATCTTCCTTATTATAATACCCTATATATTAATATTGGTGTACTAAAAGGAGCAACTGGCCATCCTGTAGAGGCTGATGAGAACTTCAAAAAGGCCATTGCATACAGTCCTAACACTTATGATTCATATGCTTTTTATGCGCGGTATTTAAAAGCTGTTAACCGTGATCCTGAAGCTATACAAATGGCGCAAAAAGCTTTACAGATAAATCCATATTCTGTAATTGCATTACAAGCTTTAATGGGCGCTTATAACGATCTGGAGCAATGGGATAATTTAAAACAAGCAGCTCAACAAACATTATCAGTTTTACCTAATGACCCCGTTGCTGAAAATTACCTACAATCTGCCAGCAAACAAAAACCATTAGTAACTAACGCAATCATTGCCAAACCTCTATCCGCGGCAGATTATATTAATATGAGCGTTACTTATTATAATCAACAAAACTATGAGCGCTGTATTGAAGCTTGTAAACTGGCCATTGCTTTAAAACCTGATTATGCCGATGCTTATAGCAATATGGGGGCAGCTTATAATCAGCTAAAAGAATGGAGTAAAGGTATTGAGGCATGTGAAATGGCATTAAAAATTAATCCTAACCATAAATTGGCAGCGGGTAATTTGCAATGGGCTAAAAAGCAACTTAATACTAAGTAACAATGAGCGCCCAAAAAATTGCACAAGGAAAGCCAACTAATGAAAAAAACTATACCGATGGATTATTATACAGACAATCTGCATGGTGGAAAAAGTTTTTTAATGTGCAATACCCCTATAAGTATAATATACAAAGCCTGAAACCTAGTTTTGTGTTGGATATTGGCTGCGGAATTGGGAGAAACTTATTACATTTAAATGGTAACGGCATAGGAGTTGATCATAATCCAACTTCAATAGAAGTATCAAAAAGCCGTGGTTTAAAGGCATATACTGTAGATGATTTCCTAAAATCAACATATAATAAACCTGAAACATTTGATTCCATTTTACTAGCCCACGTTGCCGAACATATGACAGGCGATGACTTTATCACATTATTAAAACAATATATCCATCTTTTAAAAAACGATGGAAGAATTATTGTTATTACCCCACAAGAAAAGGGATTTAAATCAGACGATACGCATGTCCAATTTATGGATTTTGTTACTGTTAAAAATTTGCTTGAACAAATTGGCTTTAATATAACCCGGCAATATTCATTTCCTTTTCCTCGTGTAGTAGGTTACTTTTTTAAATTTAATGAGTTTGTAAGTGTAGCAACAAGATAAATTATAGATTATGAAAAATGTATTATTTTATTTTTCATAATCTATAAAATATTTCTACCTTAATGCCGT
>JABDDX010000039.1 GCA_013287375.1 Bacteroidota bacterium
AGCAAACCATTTTGCAGGAAGCTGAACTGGTACTCATTTGGTAAAGCGCTGAATACACCCGCTATGCGGTAACGCTCTTTCTTGGCAGCATCACGCACCTGCAGATTCAGGTTTAGCTTGTTGTTTTGGGCGTTGCCCGATATACTGGTGTATAACAAATCAAGTGATGAACCCGCTTTAACATCATCCACGGTAATGGCATAATTAAGCGCGTTGTTGGCGGTATTGATATTGAGTTTTAAGTTGTTGATGGTATTGGTGCCATAAACTACTTTCGGCATCGAGCCATTTACTACCAATGTACCGGCCTGGCTATCAAAATTACCTTTGATGAGTATGGGATCCAACTGTTTCAAATCCGGGGCGAACTGGGCCACCAGCGGGGTTTTTACTATGTGCACATCAAACTCAAAACTCTCCGGTGAATATTTCACTACATGCTTGCCGCTTGCTAAACTGGTGTTATAGTATTTGTTGATGAGATCCTGCATGGCGATGCCGATCTCCGGCAGTTTGTATTTACCGGCCATGTGGGCGGTAAGCATGGGTAGTTTTAATTTTAGGGTGCTGCTATCAGCATCGGCGGTTGAGATTAAACTCACCGTATCTAGTTTGATACGTTGCGTACCGTTAACTACTAATAAGTCAGTCGCTTCAATATCAGCATTTAAATAATTAGGATCAGCAGTTGGTACTTTAGCTACAATTTTACCGTGGAAACGCATCGGCGTTTTGGAGAAATTAAGCTTTTGCATATCGATGCTATCCACATCCAGCGTAGCGAAAATCGATGGATATTTCTTATTCATATTAGCCTTGGCATCCAGGCTGAAATGAATGTTTGGATCAGTCATGAATACTTTGGCAGCATATGCACCATCATGCGCCGTACCGCTTAGTTTAAGGTTTTGGTAGGTATAGCCCTTTACATAAGCCTTGGCAACATCGCCATTAAATTTAAGGTTCGCGGTTTTGGGGTTAAGTCCCGTGCCTGAAATATTAGCCGAAAGCGTAATGCTGCCCACTGTTTGCGGCTGCTTGGTTAATGCGCCAATATTTAAATTACTCGCACGGATATTAGCTGTATAACTCGCGTTATTTTTATTGCTGCCGTTTTTCATGGCCGCCGTCAAATCAACTGCGCCATAGCTGGTACGCAGGTTCATTTTGGTGTTGAAATTGCTGATACCGCCTTTAAAAGTTCCTTTCAGGTTGATGTTTTCCGGAATGCTAACATTAGCCGGGATCATGCCTTTGGAGGCGAGGGTATTAATATCAGCGCGACTGGTGGTGAAGTCGGCTATGTTAACATCAAAAGTAGCTTTGTTTACATTCGGCAAGCCACGCATGTTTGCTGATGCTTTGATGTGGGTATTACGTAAACCTGTAATTTCCAGGCTCGGGATGTGGAGGTCGTTTACCTTGCCATATACACGGCCGTTTATCCTGAAGATTTCGTTAGGCGATACTTTGCCGATGGAAGAGCTCATGGTCGGCATCAATATTAAAACATCTTTTAGGGCTAAGCGGCTTCCATCTAAATTAGCGTTCACACTTAGCGCACCCAGATTGGTGCTTAATGATGCGATGGATGGGTAGCTCACCTGCAATTGTTTTTGAATTACCGTTTGCGGGGTTTCCAAATACAAATCATTCAAATAAGCATTCTTCGGGCCGTAGAAGAATGTCGTATGAAATTTTTTAAGTTCGAGCCCGCTTTTTTCGGAGAAGGTAAATGAATTTATTTTGCCAGACATGGTATCCAGGCTATACGACAAGTTTTCAATGTCGGCGTTCAGATTATGGACATTCATGTGCGCAAAGTCGAGGCCCTTGGGGATGGCTTTGGTGGCATTGTCATCATATTTAATATTATCATTGCTGAACGTGATCCTATCCAGCGTAGCCGACCAACCTTTGGTGCTGGCGGCTGGTTTTGCAAGGGTATCCAGTTTTCTAATGGCTTTTCCCACTTCTGTTTTAACCTTTTGCGGCTGGGCAAAGGTTAGCGCCGCTTTGGTATCATCCAGATCAATTGATTTGATGCCGATAACCTGGTTGTTCAGGTCGATCTTCTTCATCTCCACCAATAATCGGCCTAAATTTACTTTGGCAGTCATGGTTGGGGCACCATAATCCACATTTATTTTTGATATATTAACAGTACCTATATCAAGTGCCATCCCCTGCGGATGTGTAGTGGTGATTGGCACTACCGGCGGACCTTGCTTAGGCGGCAGAACATTGGTTTGGATGATCTTCGCATTAAAGCCTGATAGGGTTACCTTCGGGATGGTGAATTTCATTTTATCCAGATCGAAGGTGGTTACCCGGGTATCGAAATGACCTAATAAAAATTTAACATTATAGCCGGTGATGGCATCCTTATAAGCAATGTTTATTTTGTTGAGGATGATCTTATCCACCGAAAACTTCATTGCCGAAGCGGTATCCGTAGGTTTGGGTTCGATCTTTTGCTGACTGGCAAATGCCCGCATGATATAATCGAAATTGAAAAGACTATCCGGTCCGCGGGTTACTTTGGCGGTGATACCATCGAGGTTGATCTCATTTATTTCAACCGTGTGATGCAGTAGTTTCAGCATGCTGATGTCTACTTCCAGTTTATCGCCTGCAATTAATGTGTCTCGTTTTTGATCTTCAAAATAAACACCCTCTAAAACAACTGACTTTGGTAAGCCGATGCTAATATGATCTATGCGAACTTTAGTATGAATTTTTCCCTGTAAAAAGTTTACCGCTTTATTTTTAGCGAAGTTTTGTACGGTGGGTACCTGTATTAAAATAACTACTAGCAGCACCAGGAAGAGTACGCTTGCAATTATCCAAAGAATAGTTTTTAACGCTATAAGCCCAAATCGTTTCAAATTATATGTTTTTCAAAGGTGAAGATTGTTGTTGCTTATAATGATACAAATAATATGCAAAACCTGTTTATTAAATTATTAACCCCCTCGGGGTGACTTTAAGCTTCATTTATTCTTTGAAGCTGTTAAAACGGATAAACCTAACGTCATTGCGAGCGAAGCGTGGCAATCCCAAACTATGCAGAGCCGCTCTGTAAATAGGGGATTGCCACGCTTCGCTCGCAATGACGCTTTGTTTTAGATAGCTTCTTAAAGCCGTATAACACACCCCTGCCCCCTCTCAATAGGGGAACCGCGCTGCCCATGCTTTTAATTCTGTTGTCGTTTCACTTGTTTGTAAAACTATTCTACAGTTTTCAACACCACGGCATGAGCATTTGTTTTTTAATAACTTTGTATTTCGCCATAAAGTTTATTAGTTTACCACTATGCCCGATTTTTCGCACTTACACGTACATACCCAGTTTTCGTTACTCGACGGTGCCGCCGATATAGGTAAACTATATAAAAAAGCCGCCGCCGATGGCATGAAAGCCCTGGCTATCACCGACCACGGCAATATGTTCGGCGCGTTTAAGTTTGTGGCCGAAGCAGGCAAACACAACGTAAAACCCATAGTAGGCTGCGAGCTTTATGTGGTTGAAGATCGGCACAAAAAACAATTTACTAAAGAGAAAAGGGACGTTAGGCATCACCAGCTGTTACTGGCTAAAAATGCCGAGGGCTATAAAAACCTGGTAAAACTATGTTCATTGGGTTACATGGAAGGCCTTTACAGCAAATGGCCCCGTGTTGATAAGGAACTGATATTAAAATACCACAAGGGCTTAATTGCTACTACCTGTTGCATTGGCGCGTCGGTACCGCAAGCTATTTTGCGTAAGACCGAAGATGAGGCCGAAGCAGAATTTAAGTGGTGGCTGGATCTGTTTGGCGAAGATTATTACATCGAGCTGCAACGCCACGATATACCTGAGCAGCATACGGTAAATAACGTACTGCTTAAATACGCCAAGAAATATAATGTAAAAGTGATCTGCTCCAATGATTCGCACTACGTGGATCAGCAGGACTCGAATGCGCATGACATTTTATTGTGTGTGAATACGGGCGATATGCAGAGTACGCCGATTGCTACCGATGAAGAAGGCGGTAAGGGTTATCGTTTCGGTTTCCCTAACGACCAGTTTTACTTTAAAACACAGTCGGAAATGGGCAAGTTGTTCCATGATCTGCCGGAATCATTAGATAACACCAACGAGATTGTAGATAAGGTTGATGTATTGAAGCTGAAGCGGGATATTTTACTGCCCAACTTCGTTATCCCACCTGAATTTAAGATCCACAGCGACATGACCCCTGATTCGGATACGCTGAACCAGTGGGAATACCTGAAGCATCTTACCTTTTTAGGCGCTAAAGCACGCTATGTTGATATATCGCCGGAGGCAGAAGAACGCATCAACTTTGAGTTGTTCACCATTCGTACCATGGGTTTCGCGGGTTACTTTTTAATTGTAGCCGATTTCATAAAAGCGGGCCGCGATACCCGATATGGGCGTGTTTATTGGTCCGGGCCGTGGTTCGGCGGCGGGGTCGGTGGTGGCGTATTGTATCGGTATCACCAATATCGATCCACTAAAATATAATTTACTATTCGAAAGATTCCTGAACCCGGATCGTAAGTCGATGCCCGATATTGATACGGATTTTGACGATGCGGGCAGGCAGAAAGTGATTGACTATGTGGTTGAAAAATACGGAAAGAACCAGGTGGCGCAAATCATCACCTATGGTTCTATGGCGGCGCGTACCAGTATACAGGACGTAGGCCGTGTGTTGGATCTGCCATTATCCGAAGTAACCTTATTGAAGAAATTAGTACCCGATACCTTGGGTATTACCTTACAAGGCGCTATAGAGCAAGTACCCGAATTGCAGGCAATACTTAAAGGTAACGACCTGCGTGCAACCGTTTTGCGCGAGGCCGGGAAACTGGAAGGTTCCATCCGTAATACGGGTGTGCATGCGGCGGGTATCATCATCGCCCCATATGATTTAACGGATATTGTGCCGGTTGCAGTAGCCAAAGACTCCGACCTGTTGGTTACCCAATACGACGGTCGTGTGATTGAGGATGCGGGCGTTATCAAGATGGACTTTTTGGGTTTAAAGACCCTGACCATTATTAAAGATGCGCTGAGGCTGATCAAACAAAATTACGGTGTTGTTATCGATATAGATTATATCCCGCTGGATGACGAAAAAACCTTTGAACTTTATCAGAAAGGCGATACCAACGGTACGTTCCAGTTTGAAAGTGATGGTATGCAAATGTACCTGCGCGATTTGAAACCCGATAAGTTTGAGGATTTGATCGCCATGAACGCGCTTTACCGTCCGGGCCCGATAGAGTATATCCCGCTGTTTATTAAGCGTAAGCACGGTTATGAGCCAATCGCGTTCGATTTACCTGATATGGAGGAATACCTGGGCGAAACTTATGGCATTACCGTTTACCAGGAACAGGTGATGCTTTTATCGCAAAAATTGGCGGGCTTTAGTAAAGGCGATGCCGACGTTTTGCGTAAGGCGATGGGTAAAAAGCAAATTGAGGTACTAAATAAAATGGAGGCCCAGTTTATGACCGGGGCTACCGCTAAAGGTCACCCCAAGGATAAACTAACCAAGGTTTGGAACGACTGGAAAGCATTTGCTCAATACGCGTTCAATAAGTCGCACTCTACCTGTTATGCTTTCGTGGCGTACCAAACGGCTTACCTGAAAGCGCATTACCCAAGCGAATATATGGCCGCGGTATTGAACAACCAAAACAACATGGAAAAGATTACCTTTTTTATGGATGAGTGCCGCCGGATGGGTGTGCATGTTTTAGGTCCTGATGTGAATGAATCTGATTTGGCGTTCGCGGTGAACAAAAAAGGTGAGATCCGTTTTGGTTTGACAGGGGTGAAGGGTGTAGGTGATAAAGCAGTTGAAGCTATTATTGAGGAGCGTGTAGAGCGTGGCCCTTACACATCTGTTTATGATTTCGCGCAGCGCTCAAATACGCGGAGCGTGAACCGTAAATCGTACGAAAACCTGATTTATGGTGGTGCTTTTGACGGCATGGGATTAAACCGTGCGCAGTTCTTCGCTAAAACAGAAAACGGCATTTTAACGGGCGTTGAGCGTTTAATTAAATATGCCAACGACTACCAGAATACGCAAAGTAGCAACCAATCTTCTTTATTTGGTGGTTCGATTGCCTCTTATGTTCCGGAGCCTGCAATGCCGGAGGCGGATGAGTGGCCGCTGATCGAGAAGCTGAAGTATGAGAAGGATGTTATCGGTATTTACCTTACCGGGCACCCGCTGGATAACTTTAAGCTGGAGATGGAGCGCTATTGCAACACCAACATCAGCGATCTGAAAAATATGCAGAAAGCCCGCAGTGGCGAGGGTGGCGAAGAGATCATGAACGCGTTTAATGAATTGCGCAAGCGTGGTGATATTCGTGTAGGAGGTTTGGTGTCAAACGTTCAGCATAAAATGACTAAGAATGGTAAACCTTTCGGAACTTTTGTTTTGGAGGATTATAAGGAATCATACGAATTCGCGCTGTTTGGCGAGGATTATATGAAATTCAGGTATTTGCTGGTTGATGGTTATTTCCTGCATATTAAAGGTATCATCGAGGAGAAATTCAGGCAGAAGGATAACTGGGACATGAAGATATTAAGCATGAGTCCACTATCTGAAATGCGCGATAAACTGACGAAATCTTTGACGGTATGTGTTGATCTGCAATCGTTAAATGATACGCTGTTAAGCAACATTCAGCAGGCGCTTGATGTGAATATAGAGAAGTACCCGGTTAAGAATTGTTCGCTACGGTTTTTGGTAAAAGATAGAGAGGATACGATTGTACTGGAAGCGATTTCCAAGAGCTTGAAGGTTAACCCGAGTGATGATTTGATGGCTGATATTTTTAATATTACGAATGTGCAGCCGGTGCTGAATTCGTAGGTGATTTCTTTCTTGTCATTGCTTCGTTCCTCGCAATGACAAATTCTCGTTTATATAAGTTATTCTGTCCGCTCATTGCCGCTGGGCTACTTCTTTTGTCTTGACACAAAAGAAGCAAAAATTCAAGACGGAAAAAACCTTCAGCCCGCGAGGCCGACCCCCCGGCCCGGTTTTCCGTCAGGCCTTTGCCCGCATTCTAAATCTTCTTGTCATTGTGAGGAACGAAGCAATCTCGAATTTGCAAGGCAGCCTTTCTACGTGCGATTGCTTCGTTCCCTCGCAATGACAAAAAAGAATAGATACGTTTGCTATACCGTTTGCAGATGCTTCGCTACGCATGACAAAGCTCATTAAGTATCTCATACTTACGCTAATTTTATTGATATAAAATGTCATCATCAACCCATGCAAAAACACAATTAACTTATCATATTTGTTAAAACTTAAATTCACACCTGATGAAACGATCACTCACCGTACTCTTGTTGTTTTTTACCACAATTGGATTTAGTCAAACATTGTCTAATGTATCGGGTGGCGCACATGTAGCATCCATCGGGAACCTGGCATTGGAATCGGGCGCTATGATCAATAATTGTGAGATAGGTTACCGCGTACATGGACGTTTAAACGAGGCGCGGTCAAACGCGGTAGTGTTTTGTACATGGTACGGAGGTGACGCTGCAGGAGTGGAGTCGACCCACCCGTGGGAGGCTGTGGATACTGCCAAATATTGTTTGATTATAATTGATGCTTTAGGCGACGGCGTTTCTTCCTCGCCATCTAACAGCAAGCAACAACCTGGCGCGGATTTTCCGAGATTTACTATACGCGACATGGTGAACAGCCAACATGTGCTTTTAACAACCAAGCTTCAAATTAACCATGTAAAGGCTGTAATGGGTATATCAATGGGTGGTATACAAACTTTTCAATGGGCGGTGAGCTACCCCGATTTTATGGATGTGCTGATACCTATTGTAGGTAGCCCGCAACCGTCGAGTTTCGACCTGATGGTTTATAATACTTTTCGCGAAACGATTGAAGAAAATACGGGGTATGATCATGGAAGGTATAAAATCAACCCAACCATTCCCAATGCTACGATGATGCTGGAGGTATTTTTAACAACTCCTGCAGACCGCGTGAAAACAGTTAAAAGAGAAGATGTACCTAAATGGGTTGTATCCAATAAAACGCGCAAGGATCAGGACTGGAACAATACCGATTATCAACTGAATGCTATTATTAATCACGATATTTCTAAGGATTTTAATAGTTCCCTTGAGGAGGCAGCAAAACATATTAAAGCTAAAATGCTCATCATTTCATCCTTGCAGGATCATATGGTGAATCCCACTCCTGCTATCGAATTTTCAAAGTTATTGCCCGCTAAACTGATTGTGTTAAATGATGAAAAAGGCCATCAGGCGCCAAACTTTTTTAATCCTGATATAAAGAATAGCATTGTGGAAATATTAGGGGCACAGTAACTCCTTATATCACATTGTCATTCTAAGCATAACGAAGAAACTCAGCCCGTTCAAGTGTCCACACTTGAACGGGCTGAGTTTTGAGCGTCCACGCTCATGTAACATTTAGTAAGCGTGCACGCTTACTAAGGCAGCATTCAAGTGTAGACACTTGAATTGGCGATAGTAGACTACTTTACAGATTCTTTGCTATGCTCAGAATGACAAAGGAATTTATGATTTAATAAACTCCAGCAAATCCTTATTAATGGTTGCTGCCTCGGTAGCCGGCATTCCGTGAGGAAAACCCGGATAGGAGATCAGTTTGCCGTTTTTTAATAGCTTTACTGACTTTGCTCCCGAAATAGGGAAGGGAACGATCTGGTCATCTTCGCCATGTAAAACGAGTACGGGAATGTCCACGCTTTTCAGGTCTTCAGTAAAATCTGTTTCCGAAAAAGCTTTGATGCCCTCAACGTGCGCTTTTACGCCGCCCATCATTCCCTGTCGCCACCAGTTTTTTCTTATACCTACTGATATTTTCGCGCCATCACGGTTATAGCCATAAAAAGGGATGGTAAAATCCTCAAAATACTGCGCCCGGTTGAAGGCAGTACCTTCACGGATCTCATCAAATACTGATATGGGAACGCCATCCGGGTTAGTTGCAGATTGTACCATTATCGGCGTAACCGCACTGATCAGTACTACTTTGGCTACCCGGCCTTTTCCATGTTTTGCAGCATAGTGGATAGCTTCTCCGCCACCCGTAGAGTGCCCGATGTGGATGGCATCTTTCAGATCAAGCGCTTGGGTAAGTTCGGCTACATCTGCCGCGTAAGTATCCATATCATGCCCGCCCGATGATTGGGTCGATCTTCCATGTCCACGGCGATCATGTGCGATAACCCTGTATCCATGCTGAAGGAAAAACATCAGCTGGGCATCCCAGTCATCACCGGATAATGGCCAGCCATGATGAAAAACAAGCGGTTGCCCTGTTCCCCAGTCTTTGTAATAAATTTCGGTGCCGTCTTTTACTTTAATTGTGCTCATAGGTGTTTGTTTTTGGTGATTAATAAATGAGTATCAGTTTTTATGAAGCGTTTATGGGATGAGACCTAAAATTAGGAAATAAAAATTTGATATATAAATATTTAACAGTAAGAGATATTTTTCAATTATTAACATTCGTTAAGACTGCCGGGCGATGTTGACTCACCCGACTACGCTGCGCTGGTCGACCTCTCTTCGCAGAAGAGAGGGCAGGTTGAGCGGCTGAGCGAAAACCGGGTGAGTCAGGAAGCTAATGGATGGCGCAGACTACTCATCCCCGACTACGCTGCGCTGGTCGACCCTCTCCTTCGCTACGCGACAAAGAGTAGATTTTAATTTGTCATTCTGAGGAACGAAGAATCTGTACTATGATTATACAAGTGTGAGGCTCCTCACTATCGCTTAGAAAAAATATTCTCGTTTTAATAAAATATTCTGTCCGCTCATTGCCGCGGGGGCTACTTCTTTTGTCTTGAAACAAAAGAAGCAAAAATTCAAGACGGAAAAAACCTTCTGCTCACAAGGCCAGCTCCCGGCCCGGTTTTCCATCGGGCCGGGAGCTGGCCTTGTGACTTGACTTGTCATTCTTCATTTTTTTATGAAGAATGACAGTTTTTTTGGCTACAACAATAGTTGATTCGGCTACTTTTCCTCTTTTGTTGATGCACAACTTTGTATCATCAAAACAAATTGAAACAATGAAACTTCCGGAGGAAGCTTCATTACCATTAAAAACAAATTAAAACAATGAAAATTATAGTAACAGGTTCATTAGGACACATCAGTAAGCCATTAACACAAGAACTAGTGGCAAAAGGGCATGAGGTTATTGTTGTTAGCAGCAATCCTGGTAAGCAAAAAGACATTGAGGCTTTAGGTGCTATCGCCGCCATAGGTACATTGGCAGATGTTGATTTTTTGACAACTACTTTTACAGGTGCAGATGCGGTGTATACCATGGTGCCGCCTAATTACGCAGCTGCGGATATGATGGCTTACTGCAGAGAAACAGGTGAAAACTTTGCCGAAGCTATCGAAAAGTCGGGGGTTAAGCGGGTAGTGCATTTGAGCAGTATCGGTGCGCATATGGAGAAGGATTCGGGATTGATCCTGGCGCACAGACAAGTGGAAACTATTTTTGAGAAATTGCCGACAGATGTGGCGATTACATTTATGCGGCCTTCGGGTTTTTATTATAACCTGCTGGGTTTTATACCGGGGATAAAAGCTGCCGGTGTAATAGTGGCTAATTACGGCGCGGATGATATGCTGATTTGGGTTGCACCTGCCGATATCGCATCGGCTGTAGCTGATGAGCTGGAAGTACCTGTTACAGGCCACAAAGTACGTTATGTGGCAAGCGATGAGCTGACCGGTAACGAAACGGCCCGTATTTTGGGTGAGGCGATTGGCAAACCTGATTTGAAATGGATATTAATATCCGACGAAGAAAGACAGCGCCAATTAGAAACTGTGGGTTTAAGCCCTGCTATGGCGCATGGTTTGGTTGAGATGTTTTCAAGTCAGCATACAGGTGCATTGGCTGAGGATTTTTACCGCCACTGGCCTAAAGTGATGGGTAAAGTAAAAATGGCCGACTACGCCAAAGAATTTGCAGCTATCTACAATCAAAAATAACTATATTGTATCATGGCAAATACGCAACCTCACCGGATCAAAACCATCAGTGAATATCACCAGGTGATGGGGCTTCCAAAACCGGAGCACCCGCTGATTAGTGTGATTAATTTTGATTTGATTAAGCGTTTGCCGTATGATGAATCGATAAATGTGGTGTTTGACTTTTATTCCATCTCGCTAAAAAGAAATTTTAATGGCAAGATGAAATACGGGCAGCAGGAATATGATTTTGACGAAGGGATCATGTTTTTTATTTCGCCCGGACAAGTGTTCGGGATGGAGATTGATAAAGGTTCTCCCTTAACGCATTCGGGATGGTTGTTACTCATCCATCCCGATTTTTTATGGCATACCTCTTTGGTTAAAACCATGAAACAGTATGAATATTTTAATTATTCAGTGCATGAGGCCTTGTTTTTATCTGAAAAGGAAGAAACAACTATTATCTGTATGATGCAGAGCATGGAGCAGGAATACCGCTCCAATATTGATAAATTCAGTCAGACTATTATTATCGCTCAACTAGAGTTACTACTCTCTTATGCGGAACGGTTTTATCAGCGGCAATTCATCACCCGGAAAATAGCTAATCATCAAATTCTAAACCGCCTCGAGGAAATTTTGACGGAGTATTTTAACAGCGATACTTTATTAAAAAGAGGATTGCCTACTGTGCAATATATTGCCGATACATTAAATATATCCCCGAGTTATTTGAGTGGATCGCTAAAAATGTTGACGGGACAAAGCACGCAGCAGCATATACATGATAAATTGATTGAGAAGGCGAAAGAAAAGTTATCTACCACCAGTTTATCCATAAGTGAAATTGCTTATGAGTTGGGATTTGAACACCCGCAGTCGTTCAGTAAGTTGTTTAAAACGAAGACAGAGCTTTCGCCTCTGGAGTTTAGAGCTTCGTTTAACTGATTGTGCTGACAAACAAAGCAATATTTTCCCCCTCTTTCCGGCTTGCCGGAGAGAGGGTCGAACAGCGTAGCACATTCGGGATGAGTAAACTATGCGCCTGGTATTTATGCTAATGTCGCTCGCATAGTTTACTCATCCGGTCTTTGCTTCGCTCGACCACCCTCTCTTCGCCTACGGCGGAAAGAGGGTAAAAAATCGCATGAAAATATGTTGCCCATTATCTAACGTATCCAACCCTGACTTTCCAGGAAATTTATCAAACGAGGATCGCTATCAGAAAGAACAGGCAACCATTCGTTTACTTCTGTCCTTGTCCAGTAAAGGCCTTTAGGATTGCCGGGACGGGCAAATTTGTAAGCGTATAACACTGCCCGGATGTAGCGGGGAGGTTTTCTGGGGAATGGGTTCTCGGCAAATAGTCCAACAGCATCCGGGTCATTGTGTAGCAGCTTCCATACCAGATTGTAGGTCCATGGGTATTGGTCGGCGGTGGACATGGAGGCAAACCACATTTGCCAATCGAACCGAAGCTGGTAGGGTGCAATTTGCGGTGGACGTTTATCTAGTAAGACAGGCAAACCTTTGTAGATATAGGGTTTCCATATTGCTTTATTACCAGTGGTATCATCCGAAGTCCCTTCAAAAATAACGTTCATACGTTCCTGACCAACGCTGCCGAAAGCGCCATAGGTGTTTACCAAATCGAGGGGATCATAGGAGGAATTCATTGCCTGATTGGGTGATAGCATGTTCAATACCGGCTGGATGCTGAGTAGTACCACCAAGCCTGTAGCCACCCATGCTGTAATTACCATAGGTTTTGATTCTTCGGCAACGCTGGCAGCAGTTTCCGCTTTACGGACAAGCATGGCGGGAAGTAATTTTGACCAAAAGCTATCATCAAAACAGGCTAAAGCGGGGATAATGGTGAGCCAGTTTAAAAACGAGAGATTGCCACTGAGGATGATAAAGAATTGAAAAGCAACAATAAGCGAACCTGCAATATGACGCGATAACCTCGGCCACCATATAAACCATGGCGCTACCAGTTCGGCAAGCCAGTTAAACCATACCCCGATTTTCAATAGCGTATGTGGCAGAAAATGAAACCATCGTGTTAGCGGACCGGGGATGGGCTGTGTTTCAAAATAGTAATAAAGCGCGGTAGCGTTACGCCATGTTGCATCGCCACGGAACTTGATCAACCCGGCGCCCAGCATAATACGGAAGGCGAGCCAGCGAAATAAAATAATGATAGGCAATGGCGGCGCATATTTTGGGAATGGTCGCATGTCGATCAGCGGACAAAGAAATATCGCCAGGAAACCGGTTTCGTTCAGTTGAATTTCCCAACCGTAGCCATACCAGTCTTGCCCCGCATGTACGATAGACATATAGAGCAGCCAAATGATGGTGAGCAGCGGTACGTTTGCATAACCGCTTATTATTACACAAGAAAGTATGAACCCTAGCCAGGCCACCGTTAAAAGCGCGGTATCTGAATGCCAAAACCAAAAAACGGAAGGTAGGCGGACGAAACCGGCCCCGGTTGAGCCGAACGTGGCCGTGATCTGTTTAAGGTAGATCCCAAGCGGAAGTAGCCCGTTGCTACCGATAAGAGTGATAATTTGGTTAATGGCAACTAAAAAAGCTACAGCATAGATGATACCCAGCAGCCTAAGTATGACAAAGCGGGTAAGCCAGTAGCTTGGTTGATTGCTGTTTAGTTCCATTTGATAACCGAATATTGCTCATTAATAGTACATTAATGATGTGGATATGGTTTTGGGTGGGAGTGTTAAAATATTGGTGTCTTTAGTTTTTGCCATTGCGAGGAACGAAGCAATCGCACATATGTAGAGTTTGCGATTGCTTCGTTCCTCAGCAATGACAATTTAGCACCTTATAAAGACTCTAAAAATGTTCACTCACCCCGACATCGCTTTGCTTGTCGACCCTCTCTTCGCCTACGGCGGAAAGATGGTGAAAACAGTTTAAATTTGCTGTTTTTCTGATGTTTTTGGATCGTTTTTTAGTCTATTTTGGGTGATTTTGTTGCTCTTTTAGCCTAAAAAGAACGTTTTTTTGACTCAAAATCGATCCCAAAAGCCTGTTTTTGACCTGGTTTTGGGCATAAATGACAGTAAATGTGTATCAAATGCACCGCCTGTTCCATTTGTTCTGTGGTATATTTTAGTTTTTATTGGCCCCTAATAACTCTTTAATTTTCGTATTTCCACGAACCGCTTTCAGGCCTTCTTCGTAGCCGATCATGAAAATATCGTCGGCAGCATCTGTATCGAATATGCCGTAGCCGCCAAGGTCCTGGGGTTCGATCACTACATCGCACAAGAGCTTATGCGCATTAAGGTTGGAGTTAATGCTGATCATCGCCGCGCGGTCGATCATATTGGCGAAGGATTTGATCTCGGTAACAATCGGCAAATGGTTGCAGGATGAGCCGATGATGAAATCGCAGTTGCCCACCAGTGGGTCAACCGGGAAGTTGTTGAGGATGCCGCCATCTACGTACATATGGCCACTGATCATGATGGGCTTAAATATGCCGGGCAGGCAACAGGAGGCTAAAATTGCTATATCCAGTTCGCCTTCGGTAAAGTATACGAGCCTGCTTTCACCAAGATCAACAGAGGAGATGGTAACCTTTATGCTAAGCTCGTTGAAAGTATTATGCGGTATATACTTTTTGATCAATGAGCTCACATTCAGGATAGAAACCAAACCCGTGCTACCCAACGCAGGGCGAAGCAGCTTAAGTAATTTAGCATCTTTAATAACTTGTAGTATTTCTCTGGGTGGCATGCCCGCCGCAAAAAAAGCCGCGGCAACCGCCCCGGCACTGGTGCCCGAGATATGCGAAAACTGTATACCGTGATCAGTAAGTGCCTGTATCACCCCCAAATGCGCAACACCCCTCACGCCACCACCAGAGAGTGCTAATCCTATTTTTTTTGATTTGTCGCCTTTGGTATCTGTGTTCATAAATGGGTGCTTTCTATTAATTGTTTAAGCCTGGAAACGTGAAAAGGTTTTGGATTACTATTTCAATTCATCCAACACCCTGAATATCTTGGCTTTGATATCTTTCCCTGATCCGTTATAATTGTTCACCATGATAGAGAAGCATAATTGCTTACCATCATGCGTTTGGTAGCCTGCATAGTTAAGCACGTTGATGATACTGCCGCTTTTCATGTGCATATCGTTGTAAATGGGCAAGCTCTCATAAAAATCATGATACCATGGCGCTTTAGCCGCCGATAGCAATATGGTAGCTAAAGTTCTGGTGGTCACACGGTCGGCGGGAGATAGGCCCGAGCCATCAAATACGTTTAATGAGTTTTGGTCGATACCGCGCTGCTTCCAGAAATCCTGTAATACCATAGCGCCATTTGCTGTGGATGGTTGTTTACCGGCTTTCCAGGTAATGGTTTTGAGCAATTGCTCGGCATACAGGTTGATGCTCTTTTGGTTAGTCCAATAGATGATCTTGCTGAGTTCGGGCGAGGATATGGTTAATATATTTTGATTTGCTGTTGGTGTAGCCTCTCCTTTGGCAGTTAGGGTAGAGATTGATTCGGCTGTGCCTGATATAGAGATGCCTAATCGCTTCAATGTATCCACCAAGCGAAAAGCCGCGTCATAAGCCGGATCAGGTAGTGCCAGGGCGATGCTCTTTTTGATTTGATCTTCCGCATAAGTGCCGCGCAGGTAAACTAAGTTGCCATTCAACGGCAGGTAAGCATACGATTGATCTCCGGTATGTGCGGGAGCATTCAGTAACTCGCTTTTAAACTTAAGGTAAGGGATTGCAGGTACGGTGCGCGATACCGTTATTGGTGTACCAATGTCGCCGGTATGTAACTTCACATCATACTGGTTCTCGCGCCAGCAAAGGCCGGAGGTTCCTGCGCCGTAGTAGTTGCCTATATCCTGGTAGATCCACCCATCAGGAATAGATTGCGACCCAAATATTGAATCATCACCGATAATTCTTCCGTTGATTCTTTTTATTCCCGCTTTGCGGATGGCATCAACCATTAAAGTTAAAATATGCTCTTCCTTGCTGCTTTCGTAGCGCCAGCTGCCGAGGGTTGGGTCGCCGGAACCTTTGATGATGATGTCGCCGTTCAAGGTGTCATCAGTAATTGATCCACTATAACCGAAAGTAGTTTGATATTTGAAATCCGCCCCCAAAACATTAAAAGCTGTTATGGTGGTAATGGTTTTCATGGTGGAGGCAGGTGCCAGTCCCATACTTGGATTAGCGGAGAATATTTCCTTGCCACTGTTCACGTCCAATACCGTTAACGATATGGAGGCATATTGACATTGACTATCCGCCTGCAACCTGTTTACGGCTGCCTGTAATTTCTGCTGAAGTGACTGCGCGGGGGCATATCCCGCTATAAATAAAAAACTAAGCGTTAGTAACCGTTGTATCCTCATGCTTCACGTTGCGTTGTGATATATAATAGATAGGAATGCCTATCAATACGATAATTAAACCAGGCCATGTAAATTGTGGCTTATATTTTATTAATAACGCGCAAAAGCTTAATCCCATTATAATATAAATAGCGGGTAGTACCGGGTAACCAAAGGCTTTGTATGGGCGCTCCGCATTGGGGTGTTTTATTCTTAAAATGTATATGCCGATAATCGTTAATACATAAAATAATACTACTACAAAGGAGATCATATCTAACAGATCGCCATACCTGCCGCTTAAGCATAGTATCCCTGCAACTATACATTGTAACCATAAGCCAAATTCCGGTACGGCAAATTTGTTTAATTCACCTGTACGTTTAAAAAACAGGCCATCCTTTGCCATTGTGTAATATACCCTCGCACCTGATAATATCAGCCCGTTATTACACCCGAAAGTTGAGATCATAATCATCAGCGCGATTATAATAGTGCCAACATTACCAAATATGGCATGCGAGGCAGATACCGCAACACGATCTTTAGCAGCCGTAGCAATATCGTGCAATGGTAATACAGCAGTATAAACAAAGTTGGCCGATACATAGATAATTGTTACGATCATCGTACCTAAAAAAAGACTTAGTGCGATATTTCTTTTGGGGTTACGCATTTCACCGGCTATAAAGGTTACGTTATTCCAGGCATCGCTACTGAATATAGAACCCACCATCGCGGCAGCAACAGCGCCTAATGCTGCACCTAAAGTATATTGTGAAAATGTGCCGTCGGTGTTTAGTTTTTGCAGATGCCATGCATTGGTCCAGTTGGCATGCCATACATCGCCCTTCAACATAATAAAGCCGAAGATGATCAACCCAAACAGACTGAAAAGCTTGGTTAACGTGAATGTGTTTTGAATGATTTTTCCGCTTTTAACACCCCGGGTATTGATAAAAGTTAACAGGATAATAAGCAGGATAGAGACAACTTGCGCCGCGCTTATCGTGAAAAACTTAGCTGCACCGGCATTATCAACCCCGGTTTGTAACCTCCATAATATATTGTCTTCGCTGAAAGCCGGGATCAAATAAGCTGTAAATTTCGAAAACGCCACACCAACCGCCGCAATAGTACCCGTTTGTATCACCGCGAAAAAGCTCCAGCCGTATAAAAAGGCAATCAATTTATTATATGCCTCTTTTAAATAAACATATTGGCCGCCTGCTTTGGGGTACATGGCGCTTAGTTCGCCATAACTTAAGGCTGCGGTCAGGGTCATGAAACCGGTAAGCGCCCAAACCACGATCAGCCATCCGGCCGAACCCACATTGCGAATAATATCAGCACTTACAATGAATATACCCGAACCGATCATTGATCCTGCTACAATCATGGTGCCGTCAAGCAGGCCTAAAGAATGTTTTAGTTTGGGTTCGGTAGTTTTTTCAGTCATAAAATGAGGTTCGTTTTGTGGGTTAAGATAGCAATAAAGTCGCAAATTAAAATATTACTTGCTTACATAACAGTTATCATTTTTAAGTTCCAGAAGTTAGCCTAAAGCCATTTTAACTTTTTCACTTTCACCGCCCCATAAATGGGACGGCAATGAATATCAGTTCAATTGTACTTATTGCTTTTGACTTTAGCCAACGGGTAAATTTTCCAATTCTGATTATCAATAAATAAGAATGCAATTCAATATAAATTTCCATTCATTGCCGTTGACTTTAGTCAACTGATAAATAAGTACAAAAAATGGCTTTAGCCAAACCTCTAAGAATAATTCAATAACTGTCTGTATTACGCTTAAAATCAATGCAAAAACTATTGCCGTTTCCTTTTGTAAATAAATTAATTTGCTAATTTGCAGTCCAATATATAACCAGTACTAACCAATACATTTAACAAACTAAATTCTAACATGGACTTTTTGTACACTAATTTAATTTACCTGATACCCGTTTTTGGGCTCATTGGGATTGCAGTGATGGCTGTTAAAGCCGCGTGGGTTACTAAGCAGGATGCAGGAGACGGGGATATGGCGCAATTGGCAGGTTATATTGCCGACGGTGCCATGGCTTTTTTGCGTGCCGAGTGGAAGGTATTAAGCTATTTTGTTGTTGTTGCAGGTATACTACTTGCGTATTCGGGCACAACGGTGCATACATCAAGCCCGGTTATCGCCATATCATTTATAGTAGGGGCATTCCTTTCGGCATTTGCCGGATTTTTGGGGATGCGTATAGCTACCAAAGCTAATGTACGTACCACGCAAGCGGCCCGTACAAGTCTGGCTCAAGCTTTAAAAGTATCGTTTACAGGTGGTACTGTCATGGGTTTAGGTGTTGCCGGCTTAGCAATTATAGGTTTGGGTTCATTATTCATCGTTTTCTTTACCATCTATGTTAAAAACACTGGTGGCAATGTAAATGGCGAGGCGATGGCTAAAGCATTAGATGTTTTGGCAGGATTCTCGTTAGGTGCCGAGTCAATCGCGTTATTTGCCCGTGTAGGTGGCGGTATATATACTAAGGCTGCCGACGTAGGTGCGGATTTAGTGGGTAAGGTTGAGGCTGGTATCCCCGAGGATGATGTACGTAACCCTGCAACTATTGCCGATAATGTTGGTGATAACGTAGGCGACGTAGCGGGTATGGGTGCCGATTTATTCGGGTCGTACGTAGCTACCATGCTTGCAACTATGGTTTTGGGTCGCGAAATTGTATCGCATGATAGCTTTGGCGGCATAGCCCCGGTTTTATTACCCATGGTGATCGCGGGCTTAGGTTTGATATTTTCAATAGTAGGCGCGTCTTTTGTAAAAATTAAAACTGAAATATCCAGTGTACAAAAGGCCCTTAACATAGGTAACTGGACATCCATTATTTTAACAGCTATCGCAACCATATTTCTGGTAAATTGGATGCTTCCAAACGATACTTTTCACATGCTGAGAGATGAGATTCCGGGTTCGGGTGGAGCTTTGAAAGAAGGTTCATTGGAATTTACTAAAACCGGTGTTATCTACTCAATAATGGTTGGTTTGGTAGTTGGTACTTTAATGTCGATGATAACCGAATATTATACCGCGATGGGTAAACGCCCGGTGTTGGGTATTATTCGCCAGTCGTCAACAGGCCATGCTACAAATATTATCGCTGGTTTGGCCGTAGGTATGGAATCAACTGTATTACCAATTTTGGTATTGGCAGCAGGTATTTATGGTTCATACCATTTTGCAGGTTTGTACGGTGTTGCTATTGCTGCAGCAGGCATGATGTCTACAACAGCTATGCAATTAGCTATTGATGCTTTTGGCCCGATCGCTGATAACGCCGGTGGTATTGCTGAAATGAGCCGCCTACCCGAAGAAGTACGTCACCGTACAGATAATTTAGATGCCGTAGGAAACACTACCGCGGCTACAGGCAAGGGTTTTGCCATTGCTTCGGCCGCGTTAACCTCACTGGCTTTATTTGCAGCCTTTGTGGGTGTTGCAGGTATTGAGCATATTGATATTTATAAAGCCGATGTACTGGCCGGTTTATTTGTTGGTGGGATGATCCCTTTTATATTCTCGGCATTATGTATTTCGGCAGTAGGCCGTGCAGCTATGGCGATGGTTGAGGAAGTTCGCCGCCAGTTTCGCGAGATTCCGGGTATTATGGAATACAAAGCCAAGCCTGAGTACGAAAAATGTGTAGCTATATCAACCAAAGCATCTATCCGTGAAATGGTTGCTCCGGGATTGATCGCTTTGATCTCTCCGATCATTGTAGGATTCATTTTTGGTCCTGAGGTTTTGGGTGGGATGTTAGCGGGTGTTACTGTATCAGGTGTGTTGATGGGTATATTCCAGAGCAACGCAGGTGGTGCATGGGATAACGCTAAAAAATCATTTGAAAAGGGCGTAGAGATCAACGGCGAGATGTATTATAAAAAATCAGAGCCGCATAAAGCATCAGTAACAGGTGATACCGTTGGTGATCCATTTAAAGATACTTCAGGCCCGTCAATGAACATCCTGATCAAACTAATGTCGATCGTATCGCTGGTGATCGCGCCACATTTGCATAAAGATTTAAACCACAGCCCTCGTTTACAAAGGGAAATACATATCCAGTCAATGGTTATGCCTGTGAAACCGGCTGTTAAAAACAAAATTTAACATTACAATAACCTAAACAGAATCGAAGAGGGACGTTGAAAAGCATCCCTCTTTTTTTGTTGCATGTCATTGGGTTCTCACATTGTAGCAGAGTGATGGATTGATACGTTGATTTTGAGTAATTTTACTTGTATCGTCTCCAGCGTCATTGCGAGCGAAGCGTGGCAATCCCAAACTATACAGGGCGAACATGCAAAGTCGGGGATTGCCACGCTTCGCTCGCAATGACGAGGTGGAAATGTTAATTAAAAAGGAATCCTATTGAATACCGCCCGTCCCCCCAAAAATATAAAACCCACACCATTAAGTTTTAAGGAACGCCTTGAAGCATTACGCAACCTGCCTGCGTTTTTCAAATTAGTATGGCAAACCAGTCCGTGGATGACTGTTGTTAACTCCGTACTGCGTATTTTGAAATCTGCTATGCCTTTAGGCTTGTTATACGTTGGAAAACTAATCATCGATCAGGTAATCTCCATCGCCCATAAACATGGTGCGGACACACATCATTTATGGCAGTTAGTAGCGGCTGAGTTTGCATTGGCTATTTTATCTGATGCGCTATCCCGGGCTATTACTTTGATGGATAGCTTGCTAGGCGATCTATTTAATAACCACACCTCGGTAAAGCTAATGGCGCATGCTGCTACGCTTGATCTGGATCAGTTTGAGGATGCTGTTTTTTATGATAAGCTGGAACGCGCAAGGCAACAAACCGTTGGCCGTACCATACTACTATCACAAGTAATGAGCCAGGTACAGGATTTGATCACGATGGGCTTTTTGGCGGTAGGCTTAATGGCCTTCAATCCGTGGTTGATTGTGTTATTGCTGATCGCGATTATCCCTGCTTTTTTGGGCGAATCTCATTTTAACGATAAAAGTTATGCGTTAACCCGCGGACAAACGCCTGAACGCCGTGAACTGGATTATATCCGCTACCTCGGTGCCAGCGATGAGACTGCCAAGGAAGTTAAGATATTCGACCTTTCAGGATTTATCATTGAACGGTTTAAACTGCTTTCGGATAAATTTTATCTCGATAATAAACTTCTGTCTATCAAGCGTTCATTGTGGGGCACATTCTTCGCCATGTTAGGTAGTATCGGTTACTACGCTGCCTATGTGATTATCATTATAAAAACCATTGACGGTACAGTAACCATAGGTAATTTAGTTTTCCTCGCGGGATCTTTCCGCCAGCTACGAAGCTTGTTAGAAGGAATTTTAACCCGCTTTACCGCTGTATCGCAAGGCGCGATTTACTTGAGTGACTTTTTTGAGTTTTTCGACATCCAACCCAAAATAAAATTACCCGATAACCCGATTCCTTTCCCAAAAACAATTAAACAAGGCTTTACTTTTGAAGATGTAGGTTTCCGCTACGTTAATTCCGAACGTTGGGCAAACAGGCACTTAACCTTCACCCTGCATCCAGGCGAAAAACTGGCATTGGTAGGAGAGAATGGTGCAGGCAAAACCACACTGGTAAAACTATTGGCCCGCCTATATGATCCATCGGAAGGTAGAATCTTATTGGATGGTATTGACCTGAAAGAATATGATCTTGCCGATCTGCGCTTAAACGTTGGTATCATTTTCCAGGATTATCTACGCTACCAAATGAGCTTCGCCCAAAATATCGCTGTCGGAAATATCAATGAAAAAGAAAATAGACCACTGATAGAATCATCCGCCCGCCAAAGTCTGGCCGATGTATTAGCTGCAAAATTACCCGCCGCTTACGACCAGCAATTAGGTAAACGTTTTGCCGATGGTGTTGAACTATCCGGCGGCGAATGGCAAAAAGTAGCATTAGCACGTGCCTACATGCGCGATGCACAACTGTTAATATTAGATGAACCAACATCAGCCCTGGATGCCCGTGCCGAGTACAATGTTTTTGAACGCTTTGCGGAGTTAACCAAAGGAAAATTAGCGGTACTTATCTCCCATCGTTTCAGTACGGTGCGTATGGCAGATAGGATATTAGTATTAGATAAAGGCGAATTAATAGAAATCGGCAGCCACGAAGAATTACTTATTAAAGGCGGCCGTTATGCCGAGTTATTTGATCTGCAAGCAATGGGGTACCGTTAGTAATTATTAAACAAACTGCTCAATAATTTTCTGTAACTGATAGGCTTGTACTACACCACTCTGCCTCCATTTGGTTTGCCCATTTTTAAATACGATAAGCGTAGGCACTCCTTGAACGTTATATTCGCTTGCCGCGGATGGGTTTTTGTCGACGTCTATTTTTAATATGGTTATTTTATCGCCCATATTATCTTTAAGCTGTTTAAGTATGGGTGGCATCATTTTACAAGGCCCGCACCACTCTGCCGAAAAATCTACCAAAACTGGTTTGTCTGATGTTATTAACTCTTTAAAATTTGCCATTTCATCGTTCCTCAGTAACATAACAACGGTAGCAGCAATACGTTTTAATTATTCTGTAGTTCATTCTGCATCACGCCCCATCTATGAATAATCGACTTTAGCCTGTCAATTGTAAAAGGTTTACTTAAAA
>JABDDX010000040.1 GCA_013287375.1 Bacteroidota bacterium
ATTTATCCTGTCGCTGGCAATAACGGGTAATATGGCGCTTACCTGTAGTTTTCTTTGCCTGGCGCCATAAAATATGGCATCATCCATGGCTTGTTTAATATATACATAGGCATTTTTTACATCGCCGTTCTTGTATAGTAGCTGGGCAAGATTTGTCATAGCCGCGGCTTCTTTGGTTGATGAACGTACATCAGCCATGGCAGCTCTTATCAGTAAGGAGATGGCACTGTCGGGCTCGTTTTTACGAATATAAATATCACTCAAAGTGGATGCAGTAACCGCGAATTGATGGTCGGTAAGTTTGTATTTGTCGATCAGTTGCTTAAGTGCTGTAATGGCTTTATCGGTGTTGCCTGTTTTAAGATACTTTAAGCCGGAATAATAAATGTATTCAAAAGAGTTACTGTTGCATAGCACAGTACCCGAGTCGGTATATAGGCTGGCGCGCTTAACATAAAGAGGCGTGTAATAATTATCCTTGTCAAAGTCGGATAAGTCGTAATATGTGCGGGCGGTTAAAAAGTAATATTCCTTTTTCGCGTCATTATCTAAAATGTTTACATTAACTGTTTTAAGCGAATCAAAGGTTTCCTTAAACATTCCTGACGAAAGCAATATAAAGCCAAGCTTAATTTTACTAACGGCAATTTTTGATGGGTCGTTTAATAAATGAGCTGTTTGCTGTAGTTTCTGAACATAGTCATAAGCCTTATCATAGTTAAATGATTTATACTCATTATACAGGCTTAAATACAAGTTATACCTAAAATTCAGATCATTAATACGGTTGCTGTTGAGATAGGTCTCCAGTTTTTCAATTCTTATTGTTTTTTGCTGGTCGAATGTTTTTTTGCTGTCTAAAACATCGTTCAGTTTACTCAATAAGCTATCATAGTTCTGGTTTGAAAATGCCGGATAAAAAAATAATAAAAAAGGAATCAGGAGTACAATTCTTTTCATGAATGATTTAATAATCAAGCAGTTTTCAAAAAATAGCGTATAAATTGGTGAATAATTGGCCAGCTATAAATTGGGCCGATTTATCTTTCTTAAAATTAGAAAAAATAATCAATTTACCCTTGTAAATATTAAAAAACAGAGATCGTTAATTAAACAAGTTCTGCCTATTGTATGTAATAGGTTATCTTTGCAGCAAATGCATAGTACACCCGGATGTTAGAGATTTTATATCGCGATGAGCATTTAATTGCTATAAATAAACCACATGATCTGTTAGTCCATCGTTCATCCATAGCTGCGGATGTTGAAGAGTTTGCCTTGCAAATATTGCGCGACCAGGTAGGGCAGTGGGTAAATCCTGTTCATCGCTTAGACCGAAAAACAGCCGGAGTATTGCTGTTTGCTTTTAATAAAGATGCAGAGATAGCCATGCACCAGCAATTTGCCGATAACCTGGTGAAAAAGATGTATCATGCCATTGTTCGCGGGCATACACCTGATAGCGAGGATATTAATTATCCGTTAAGGAAAGAAAACGGAACGCTGCAAGAAGCTTTTACAAGTTATATTACGTTAAAGCGTGCCGAGATTGATATGCCGCTAGGCTCGCATCCAACATCCAGGTATTCATTGATAGAAGTTACACCGTCAACCGGGCGCATGCACCAGATCAGGAAGCATATGGCGCATGTATCGCATCCCATCATAGCCGACCGTACCCATGGCTGCAACAAACAAAATCGATTTTTTAAAGCAAACTGGGAAATGACCACCATGCTATTGCATGCATCAAGCCTGTCTTTTACTCACCCCATCACCAAAAATATTATCAATATTGAAGCTCCTTTACAACCTGAATTTAAAAGGGTTATGGTTTTGATGAATTGGTAACCGGGCAATCTGTCCGTCAACTTTAAACAAAAGATCACTAAATCGGTTATTAGACTATGAATACTTCTTTACAACACGCTTTCAACTTAACAGACGGCAAACATGATATTACTATAACCCCTATTGATAGTGATGTAGCCGTAGGTAGCCTATCAGAAAATGGAAATTACAGATTAACCGAGGGTGAATTGAACCTGGGTGATATACAGTTTGATGAGGAAATGGATTATTGGATATACAACGGCCAAACTGAATTTACCCGTGATGAACTGATCACAATAGCCGATTATATCAAGCATCAGCAAAATAGGGCTGCGTAATTACTAATAATTGATATTTACTGCCGCAATAATTCATACTATATTTGTTCTGGAATCCTAACATAATCACATGGACGAAATAGAAGATTTTTCAGAAAAGATTCATGAGCAAAGCGATGAGCATGCCCATGAGATATTACATCATAGCGAGAGTAAAGATAGGTGGGTAATGTATGTAGCGTTATCTACAGCAGTTATAGCTGTACTGGCTGCTATCACTGGCCTTTTGGCAGGTAATCATGCTGATGATGCCATGTTAACCCAAATACATGCATCAGACCAATGGGCTTTTTATCAGTCGAAAGGGATTAAAGCGGAACTGCTTGCCTCTACCGATCATGTACTGGTTGTAATGGGCAAACAATCAGATACAGTTGATGCTAAAAAAATAGCCACATATAAGCATCAGCAACAGGACATCATGAAAAAGGCTACTGAGTATCAGAAAGAATCTGATACCCATGTTGAGCGGCACGATGTACTTGCGCGGGGCGTAACCTTGTTTCAGGCCTCTATCGCTATTGGCGCAATATCTATTATAACCCGGCGAAGGCCGTTGTGGTTTGTAAGCCTCGGCTTTGCGGCTATTGGTTTATTTTTCCTGATACAGGAACTTTTCTTCTGACAATACATACTATTTAGTCCCTTAATGCATTAAGTTAATTTTGCGGGGATTGTAATGGTTATCTTTGCACTTTCTAAGCAAAGCAAATGATAAAAAAAGTACTGGAGAATTTAAAGATAACCGCGTTAAACGAAATGCAAAATGCGGCGCTTAATGCCGATAAAAAAAGCGACATCATTTTGTTAGCGCCTACCGGTTCCGGTAAAACCCTTGCGTTTTTATTGCCTTTGCTAAGTGTATTAGATGCCAACGTGCCGCAGGTACAGGCATTGATATTGGTTCCATCGCGTGAGCTTGCCTTGCAGATTGAACAGGTTTTTAAAGCCATGGGTAATGGTTTTAAAGTGAATTGCTGTTATGGTGGCCACTCTACAAAAATAGAAAGTAACAACCTATCGCAACCACCGGCCTTGTTAATTGGTACCCCCGGCCGTATAGCGCATCATTTGCGCCGCGAAACTTTTAGGACAGATAAGATAGAAACATTAATACTGGATGAGTTTGACAAAGCGCTTGAATTTGGTTTTCAGGAAGATATGTCATACATCATCAGGCAACTTCCTTCCATAAAAAAACGAGTGCTAACATCGGCTACTCAAATGCAGGATATACCTTCATTTACTGGTGTTAAGCATCCGGTAGAACTGAACTTTCTGCGTAATAAATCAAACGTACCCGATCTGAAACTGAAAGCTGTTATAGCTGATGGCGAGGATAAGTTGGATGTGCTTTTTTCACTGGTATGCAAAATTGGAAATGAGGCTACGTTGATATTTTGTAATCATAGGGATGCAGTGGAACGCATTAGTGAGCTGTTATGGCACCAGGGATTGGTACATGATATATTTCATGGCGGGATGGAGCAGGAGGATAGGGAACGCGCATTGCTGAAATTCAGGAATGGTAGTCACCGTTTATTGATTACGACTGATTTGGCCTCACGAGGATTAGATATTCCGGAAATAGAGCATGTGATCCATTATCAGTTACCACATAACGAAGAAGCTTTCCTGCACCGTAATGGCCGTACGGCACGTATGCATGCCAAGGGAACATCTTATTTGATCCTTACTCCTGATGAACTGCCGTCGTACTTAAAAGTAGTTCCTGAAATTGAGGAGCTA
Organism: Bacteroidota bacterium; assembly: GCA_013287375.1. GTDB lineage: Bacteria > Bacteroidota > Bacteroidia > Sphingobacteriales > Sphingobacteriaceae > Mucilaginibacter. The sequence continues at coordinate 3,921 of JABDDX010000040.1, forward strand.
CCTGCGCACAATACTTTACCGAGGCCAACTCCATGGGAAACTTTGTACATCGCCGCAGGAAAAAAAGATAAAGTTAATAAGGTGGATATTGTAGGTTTATTGCTTAAGAAAGGTGAGCTGGACAAAGAAGATTTGGGTTTGATTGAGGTTTTAGACCATACCTCATATGCCGCCGTAAAAAGCAATAAGATTGCAAAGGTTGTAAGTTTGATAAAAACTGAAAAAATCAAGAATAAAAAGGTTAAAATTGAAATCTCAAGATAAGAACAAATATGAGCAACAATGATATTATGAAAAAACTTAGGGTTGCCCTAAAGTTTACCGATGATGACATTATTGAGGTGCTACAATTAGCAGATTTTAGAATAACTAAAACGGAGCTGGGTGCAATTTTCCGTAAAGAGGATCATCCAAATTTTAAGCCTTGCGGCGACCAGATACTGCGTAATTTTTTAAATGGACTCATCATATACAAACGCGGGCCCAAAGCAAGTTAATGGTCTGATCCACCGCTTGTTTGTATTAATTTAAGCTTACCGCTACGTAATTCGCTTTGTTGTTGCGGCGAGAAGGATTCACGGCCACCAAAGTCCTGCACCCAATAGCTGTGATTTTCGGCAACGCCAACTTCCTTAAATTTAGGGTTCAATAAGTTTTTGCAATGGCCGGGGCTTTTGATCCATCCGTCCATAACTTCGTTAATGCTGGTTTGGCCGAAGGCTATGTTTTCACCTATCGCGAAGCTCTTGAATCCATTAAAAATATATCCCGCGAAAACTATACGATCTTCCATGCTGCGGCCATCTTTACTGGTATGGCTGAAATAGTTATTGTTCGACATGTCCCAGGCATGGCCTTTGGCAGCTTTTTCCAAATTATCATTCCAAACCAAGGGTGGGGCTGGGGGCATATAAGTAGTTCCGCAAGTGCAACCGGTTGACCGGACATGGTTAATCTGTTTTAAAAACTCATGTTTAAATTCTGGTGTGCCTGTTGCCTGGCTATATGCCCTAATGCCTGTTAAGCATAGTATAGTAAACAAACAGCTTACAATTAATTTTTTCATATCTGTTTTGTTCGACTATAGAAACTGGCAGTAGTTTAATTGTGATGCCTGCGTTTACGACGGCGACGGCGTTTGTAGAAAAATATAGTAACGGTTATTAATACAATAACAACTATTAAAACTATAACAAGGCTATTCTCCTGGAAGAGTTGGTTTTGTAAAGCCGCTTGTTGCTGGTTAGATATACTTTTTTTTTGCGCTGAATAGAATCTGCAGACACGGCTACTTTTACATCCTGACTATGCAGGATGCTATCATTTATAGCGTCATGCCTTTTTAAAGCTATATCTGCTTTAGTGTACAGTTTCATGTTGTTATAAAGCGTAACATAACCCATTTGTACATCAGCTTCTGTTTTAGGGAAGTGGTGGGTTGATGATAGTGTTAGAGCTTCATTTAAATCGCGCATGGCTAGCCTATAGTCTTTGATGTCGGTTTTGATCAATGCTAGCTCAAGCAGGGATGAGATGATATTAGGGACATCATTTTTAGCGCGAGATAGGGTGTTTGATTGCAATATGAACCATTTGGCCTGGCTGAACTTCTTTTCTGACCGGTATACTTTAGCGAGATTGTCAAAACTTAAACGTAATCCGGTGGTATCGTTATATCTTGAATAATAATGAATAGCCTGCAAAGTATAGCCAATTGCATTTTCCTGGTATATATATCTTTTCCTTTTACTCGATATGGTATCGTAGTTAAGGTAAGTGCCTGCAATTTGGGTATATAAAGGTGCTTTTAATGAGTCGCTGGTTACGGCAACCTTTTGCTTCAAGCTATCAAGATCAACAGGACTTGCTGATAGTTTTGCGATGCCCAAAAGCATGAAAGCTGAAATTGTAAATAGTATCTTCATAAAAAACTAGCCTTGAATATAATCACTATATTCAAATAGCATGCCTGTTTAATGCATTATTAAACCAGCGGTATATAATGAAGCAATAATAAGTTAAATTGCTGTGAGCCAGGTAAAAATGTGGAAAACTATTTCGGTGTGAATAAGCAGGTGGATAGGGATTAGCATGTAATAGTATACTAATTAGTACACCAAATACTACGCTCATTAATTATTGAATAATGGCCTCGTATTTATCAATAAAGCGCTTTATAAAGCCAACCCGTTTTACAAGAAAGTTAAAAAGATTGATGCCAATGGTTGCGGTTAGTATGCCTGAAATAACATCCAATACATAATGATGACTTGCATATATTGCTGTAAACCATATGCCAAGCATCACAATGATAAAACAAGCGTTGGCCCATTTTAAACGGTTTTTAAAGCCATAATAAACCACTATAACAGGGTATGCGGAATGTAACGATGGCATAGCCGCGAATACATTAGATCCTTTTGAGTAGATGGATTTAAATAGATTGATATGGAAATAGGCATCGAACTTAGATAAGCCGCCGGTACTGCCTAGTGTTAATGGGTGGAAGGTAAAACCATAGGTTTGTATATACCACGGTGGTGCCGCAGGATATAAATAGTATATTACAAAGCCCAGCAGGTTAACCAGCAAAAATGTGAATGCGAAATACAGGAATTGTCTTCTATTCTTAAAAAACAAATACGCCGCGAACGATAGAGGAACGGGTATCCAACATAAATAAAACAGGCCGGTTACTACATTTAAAAACGTAGTTCCTTTAATTCTAAGATATTCATTAGGCGTAACTAATTTGCCGTTTAGGTTGATGCCGAAGATGTGCTTTTCAAGGTGATAAAGATCGGCAATGTGTACCGTGTTGTAATTATAGTTAGGGATAGCCTTCATATAATCAAAAATCACCCAGTAAAAAATAAATATGGAGAAACCCAATATAAACTTGCGGGTAGGGGCCGACAAGTAAAACATGATATTAAATAAGAATACCAATGTTAGCTGATCAGATTTGTATCCGATCAAAAACGAAGATAGTAAGAGGTACGCAACTGATAGAAGCGAGACAATTATTACCGACTTGAAATTAATTTTTATGCTATTATCAATAGCCCCCATTACGCTATTTTTTTATAAAATCTGACCGGAATATTTTATCCCATAGGGGAGAGCTCACACCATAACCTTTACCGGGGTCCTGATAATGATGCAGCATATGGTGTTGTTTTATTTTTTTCCAGATTTTACCTTTAAAATTAAAATGATGTATTGCATAATGCGATATATCATAAAAAAGGTATCCTAAGATAAATCCGGGAAAAAAAGCAAAAATGCAATTAAGGGGTAATATCGCTTTAAATAAAAAGTAGAATCCTGTTGCCAGGGGAATGCTTACAGATGGTGGTAATACCAGCCTTTTAGCATCGCTTGGGTAATCATGGTGTACGCCATGAAAAATAAAGTGCAGGCGCATGGCCCATGGTTTATCAGGCGGCATATAGTGGAACACAAAACGGTGCATAATGTATTCAACAAGGGTCCAGATAAATAAACCAAGTAAAAAGAATTCGGCAAAAGTGATGATGCCTAATGCAAGCTCAAAACATTTGTAAATGCAAAAGCCAATAACAGGTATAAATATAAATAAGGGCACTGTAAAATGAACCTTGGATAAGTTTTCCAATAGGTCACTTTTAAACATCCTTACTGATTCCTGCGAATTGGAGATATAGTTTTTTTTCATGGTACATCAGGGTTTAAAATGTTTTAAATTTCTCTGCCTGTTTTATGAAATTTATTAAATAAGTAATGTAGACTGAAATTAGCTACCTACAATTTTACTAAAGATTTTTTGAAGTATAAATGCTTCGTGTAATTATTGCTAAGATATGATATTTTACAGGGGTTGAGGTTATCAACATAAAAATGACCAGATCTAAGCAAGCATGTTAATCTTCTTTGTTGTTTTTTTCCATTTCTTCAATGGATTTTTTTGATCCCATCAACCTGTTATAGGCTGTGATGTTGGTTAATATCGCCATCATAGTTATTGGGATGGTAAATATTGACATGGTTTCAAAAACATGAAATCTAATACCGGGTATATATAGCTTATAATCACCACCCATATATAACGATGCCACGCCACATATAATACCGAAAACACCTATTGTTACTACACGTTCCGGGCGTTGCATTAAGCCACCGCTGCATTCAATCCCTAAGCCTTCAGCACGTGCGCGCACATAGCTAACCATCATTGAGCCCATCAGGGCTATAAAAGCGAATATAGAGCTCAGGAAGTAATGATGTGCAACCAAATAATAACAAATACCCAAGAACATTACTTGTTCGCTGTAACGGTCAAGCACTGAGTCGTACAAAGCGCCGAAGGTCGACTTCATATTGCCAAGCCTTGCAACCTGCCCATCAAGCATATCAAATAGGCCGGCAAATAATATTAAAGCGCCTGCCCAGCCAATGTAGGTAAGATCGCCACGGTTACCTTTTTCTCCACCTATAATAAAAATAACCGCTACGCCAATATTCAATACAAAACCAATGGTAGTTACCGCATTAGGGGTAAGGACAAGTTTTATTAATACCTTAACAAAAGGATCAATAATCTTGTAAATACCCAGTTGAAGGTTTTTCCGTGCGGATGTTTGCTGTTCCATCATTAATTATGCAATGTTAGCTTGTTTTAATTAAAAATCAAATTGAACTAATACACGTACGCCGTATTTAGCAACATCAGGGTTATCCAGATAAGTGAATCGCCTAACAAAGTCTACACGTACAAACTTAAAAATATTTTCAATACCAACACTGGCTTCTATATATGGTGTACTTCCTAATGCATAGGTAATTGGCCTTCCATCAGGATAAAGCGGATATTGGTATAAATTAGAGTGCAAAGCTGGATTGTTTTCATCGCTCAAACCACCCCATATGCCCTTAAATGATGCAACCTCGCGCCATTTTAATTTCTTCAATAAAGGGATCTTGTTAAAGAAGAAACCCTGGAAATGCTGGTCAATATTTATACTCTCATAATGATCTCCAACAAACTCCAAAAAGTTCATTAAGTTATATGAGTATAGGTCATACGCATACGTTTGATTCGCCCGGAAAATATTTAATAACGGGTAAGGTACCTGACCAAAGATATGCCCTAATTCAACCCTTACATCAGCAAAGCCGAACTGTGAGTTATAAAAGCGTTTGTCAATTTGTGCATGTAGTTTTTGATAGGAGTAACTACTATTAAAAACATCTTTAAATCCTTGGGTATAATCAATTTCATATACAGGGAAAGCGTTAGGGATAGGGGTACGATATATTTTGCCCTGATAAAATTGCTCACCCGGTGCATAGCGGAATTGTAAATTAGCCTCAGAAGTAGTTAAATCCTGGATGTTGGTAGTATTACCATCCTGATTTGTTAAAAATGTTAGTGAACCAGCAGGTGTTTGTGTCCGGTTAGTAAATGTCAAGTTATATGAGAAGTGACTGTCAAATTCGTGTACATAGTTCAACCTGTAAAACTCATTGTACAAATACTTATCGTTATTACCACGTTTAAAGGATAACAAGAAGTTGTCTTCCTGTACGAATTGCAGATCCTCGCCTGGTATGGTTACATCCTTCTGATAACTTGCCCGTATATAATCTTGCGGGAATTTATAAATAGACTTATCATTCAACGAGTAGGTAGCACTTAAGAAATACTTCCATTTTTCATCTTTAAAACCATAAGCGGCATAAGTTTCAAAATAGTACCTGGTGCTCAGCTCAGGTGTAGTACGGCCACCTAGTCGCAACCTTAAACCTTCAACCGGGTTAAAGCTGTAAAAAGTATTGGCGGGCCCAACCTCAAACCATCCAAAGCCTTTATAACCTGCTAATAGTAGGGTGGCTATATCTGTAAGGCGTTTAAACGACGGCATGTTTCTTAAGCTATCGGTGTTTTTATAAACTTTTGATTCAGCAGTAGTTAAAGTATCCAAACGATTTTGGCTCCAGTATTGATCGCTGCGGCTTGCGGAGTTATCAAGTTCTGTAACTTCATTACCGGCATAAGTACTATCGGGTTGGGGGGCGTTTATTTTATAATCGCTAAATGTTATTGTTCGGGTTCCATACAAGCCACCATCTTTATTTTTATTGAAACCGAAATCAGCAATCATACTGTTTTTGCTTAAATGATAACGGCCATCAGGATTTTTTTCAAATGTAAGATCAACATTCAAATCCTTTACAAAATTGAGGTTGATGTTTTTATTAGCATATAGCCTGGCTTTTTGTACCGCGTAATTGCCATCAAGGGTAATATATATTTTACCCATGAATAGTAAATCGGTGGTATTGCGTGGGGTAAAACTTAATTCAACCACTTTTTTGCCATCAATAACTAAAGTGTCGGTAATAAAATATTTATAAAAAGTTGGTCCGCTGGCAGCAATAGGGCTAAGGAAGTTATTAGTCATTAAAAATATGCTGTTTTGATAGATATCAATATCGGCATACATGTGTTTAAAATATTGGCTAATACCATTTGCATCCAGGGCGGCGCCAAAGTCTACTTTCTTTTGAGCAAGTATATTTGTTTTTGTTTTAGATGGGTTTTTACGGTAATAAACCTGCGATAATTTTTCGTCGAGATAAACCGGTAATAAAGATTTTCCCGGCACAGTTGTGCTGTCGCGATTATCAATAATGAACTTATATTTTTGGAAAAATTTTCTATCAGAAAATGTAGTGGAAACGTTGGCAAATGAGAATGCCATTTTATCATATTCTTTGTACTGCACGTAATCGTATGCAGTAGGACGGTTCTGGGGCTTATGATCAATAACCTCGCGGATCAGTTCAACAGCAGGGTTTCCTTTATTACGATATTTTGGTTTTTTACCAGCTTTTATAGTCACCGTATTAAGTTGTTGCGCCTGCGGAAACAACCTGACATTTACAACCTGTGTTTGGCCTGCAACAATAGGTAAAGTCGCATCTTTATAGCCAACAAATGATATTTTGATATGATCAAAGGTTTGTGTAGTGCTTATGCTGAATTTTCCATGACTATCAGTGTTAGCGCCTATAGAGCTACCTGCAAATAAAACAGTTACATACGATAACGGTTTTTTAGTGCTTGCATCGTTTACTGTGCCAGTTACAACAGTAGTTTGCGCCAACAAAGCGTTGGTAAGTAATAGAGCAAATGCTAATAATGAAAACTTCTTTAGTAAATATTTATAATCCATGTATTTTATGCAAGTGAACAAACCAGTTTTTGTTTTACCAATGGTGTTATTAAATGATATAGTTAATAATCCATTACAATAAGCGTTTCTTAAATTTAATGTACTATTAAAGAGTATGCTATGCTTGAGTTACGTTGTTAGTTAACTCAAAGTTTTATATTATAGTATTAAATCAAATACTGATTGTTGTCGTTGCAAAGTTAATTAATCGTTTGATTAATTTTATATGTGAAAAGTAATAAGTTGTCAGTTAATGTAGTTTAAAGGTAAAAAAACGAGGACTACTATTTTTAGATTTTCGTTTTTAATTGTTATGTGCCTGTAGATTAAGCAAATACGAATTTTTTTTGTAACATGTAATTGTATCCTACACCAACAACAACTGCTACTATTATTTTTGATATAAAGTAACTAATGCCACAATAATGTGTTACAACAAATACACCAAAGGTGGTTAAAAGCATGTTACCGCCCCATATTATTAAATACTTAATAAGCTGGGCATGTACTTTTTTATCGCGGCCATCAAACACCCATCGCCGGCCAAGTGCAAAATTTGTAACTCCGCCAACAAATGTGCCTGCAAAGCTGGCAGCGACGTACCAAACTCCAAAAAACTCTTTGCAAACTATGGTAGTAAGAAAGTCGAAAAATGTGGAAATGATTGAAGAGGCTTGCGCCTTGATAAAAGTAGTTGACATTAAAATAATTTAAATGCTACAACGGCTTGTAGCAATATGTTAGTATAAATACCTGCCAGCACGTCATCGGCCATTACGCCCCATCCTCCTTTGAAATGTTCCATTTCCTTTATAAAAAGGGGCTTTTTGATATCGAAGAACCGGAAAAGTATTAATGCACATAACACATATGTTACATTCACCGGCAAAAAAAGTAAACTGAAGCACATACCTGCAACTTCGTCAATTACCACTCGTTGGTGGTCTTTGCCCCAGAGGGGCTCAACTTTATTCCCTGCCCAAACACCTAAAGCGGTGATAAGCAAAGTAATTATTACAGATAATATAGCGGGTGGATAACCACCAACCCAGGCGAAATACCAGCAGATACAACACGCAACAGCAGCTGCTGTTCCGGCGCCTTTGCCAATATAACCTATGCCAAGGCTGGTGGCACTCAGTTTGAAAAACAACATTTACTATTATAAAGTATCAACCAATTCCTGGTAGTAATCTAAACCCAGGTGAGTGATCAAATCTTCGCCCATCATGTGGCGTAAAGTGTTTTGTAGTTTCATTAATTGCTTGAAAATATCATTTTCAGCAGGTAGGCCTGGTGCTGTTTGTGGCGATTTTAAGTAGAATGATAACCATTCCTGAATACCGCTCATTTCAGCTCTCTTAGCCAAATCGATAAATAAAGCAAGATCTAATGCAATTGGTGCTGCTAAAATTGAATCGCGGCAAAGGAAATTGATTTTGATCTGCATTTTGTAGCCTAACCAGCCAAAAATATCGATGTTATCCCAGCTTTCTTTGTTATCGCCATGTGGCGGATAGTAGTTAATACGTATTTTGTGATACAGATCGCCGTATAATTCAGGATTTCTTTCAGGTTGAAGAATATCTTCTAGCACACCTAATTTTGAAACTTCTTTTGTTTTAAAGTTATCAGGATCATCCAAAACTAAACCATCACGGTTACCTAAGATGTTGGTAGAGAACCAGCCCGAAACACCTAATGAACGTGCAGCCAAACCTGGTGCAAGTATAGTTTTCATTAAAGTTTGGCCCGTTTTAAAGTCTTTACCTGCAATTGGGGTATTTGTTTGTTTAGCAAGTTCAACTAAAGCAGGGGTGTCAACAGTTAAGTTAGGAGCGCCGTTTACATAAGGTATGCCCATTTTTAATGCAGCATAAGCATATATCATACTTGGCGATATTAACTTATCATCATCTAGCAATGCTTGCTCAAAAGCTGCAACAGATTCGTGTATAGCTGAAGTTTCGTAGTAGATCTCAGTTGATCCGCACCAGATTAGAACGATACGATCGCAATCATTTTTTGCTTTAAAATCTTTAATGTCCTGCATTACCTGTTGAGCAAGCTCATGACGGGTACCAGTTTTAACATGGGTAGCAGTAAGGTTTTTAGCATAGTTTTGGTCAAAAGCGGCCTTCATAGGCACAATTGCTTCTAATCCGTCTTTTACTTTATTTAGCAGGCTTTCTTCTAGTACCTTAGCATGCATAGCAGCTTCGTATACGTTATCTGAGTATACATCCCATCCACCAAAAACAATATCGTTAAGGTCGGCAATCGGCACAAACTCTTTAATCTTTGGGTTACGGTTTTCCGTTCTCTTACCTAAACGAATGTTTCCCATTTGAGTTAGGGAACCTACTGGTTGTGATATTCCTTTTTTTACAGCTTCAACACCGGCAATCAGTGTAGTAGCTACCGCGCCTAATCCTGGTATTAATATTCCCAGTTTTCCTTTGGCAGGTTGAATGTTACTTTTCATTTACTTTGTTTTATGTTAACTTATTTGTAGCTAAAGCCATTTATTTGTTTTGTACCACTTAAGTGTTTCGGTTAAGCCGGCATCAAGGTTAAACAGGGGATAATAACCGAGGTCGTATTTAGCTTTGTCTATTTCACAAGACCAATTGACGGCCATTAATTCCAGCAATTTTTCGGAATTGAGTACAGCTGCTTTGCTGCTCAAAGAACCGACTTTTTCTGATATCAGAGCGATTAATTTCACAAAATTTACAGGGAGATGAAACTTTACGGTTTTCAAATTTAGCACATTTTTGGCAATTGTAGCTAATTCATAGCGGTTATAAAAGTTACCATCGCTCAAATTATAAGTATTCTGGTTGCTGATATAGAGCGCTTTAATAGCTACGGCGGCCAAATCCTTAACGTAAATAAAGCTTAACTTTTGTTCCGTATTGCCTATGTAAGGCTCGATCCCCGCTTTTAACTGTTTGAAAAAAATAAATATGTCTTTATCTCTGGGGCCATATATAGCAGTTGGCCTTAGAATAGTATAGTTTAGTGAAGTAATGCTTTTTAGCTTTTCTTCTGCCAGAAGTTTGCTTTTGCCATAAGCTGTTATGGGATTTGGAGGGGTCTCTTCCGTAATTATTCCTGATAGGGTATTAAGAGGGCCCACTGCTGCAAGGCTGCTTATTAATACGAAGGACTTTAAATTTATATCTGTTGACTTTGCCGCCGCTGCCAGGTTAAAGGTATACTCCGCATTAACGGTGTTGTATTCGTCGGCAGTTCTGGCGGTGGTAACACCGGCGGCATGTATAATATAATCGTATTGTTTTTCTTTTAATTCCTTTTTCAGGGCGATGAGGTTGCCTAAATCGGGGTAAGTATAAGTGATGTTGAAATGCCTGAGATGATCGATCTTGCTGGTTTTGCGCACCGCTACATATACATCCAGGTTACTATGCAGTGCTTCTTCAATTAGATGATAACCCACAAAACCACTTGCACCGGTTATTAAAACCCGTTTTTTCATATATCTTTTTCGTAGAGCCTGTATTTTTTATACGGATCGCCTTTTATGGCGATGATGGCATTGTTTATAAGCACATTGTTTTCAAGCGTCCATCCCGCTTCGGCGCATTTAAAGCCGCGTTCCTTGTATCGTTTAATAATGGTGCCGTACAAGCAAGCTTCAATACCCATTTTGCGGTATCCATCAATTACGCCCAGGGCATAGATGCGAATGCGTGATATTTTCTTTTTGTTAAGCAATAGCTTGAAGATACCTGTTGGCAGCAAGCGGCCACGTTTAATGGTTTTAAATATCTGGTTATAATCAGGCAGCGCTAATCCGAAACCAACTATCTTGCCTTCTTGTTCGGCAATTAAGCAAAAATCAGGATCGAGTATTAATTTAAGATCTTTAGCCAGGTAATCAAACTCTTCATCGTTCATTGGTACGAAGCCAGTGTTTTGATCCCATGCTGTGTTATAAACTTCGCGCAATTTAATGGTTTCGTTCTTGAAATCTTTAAGGTTAACATTGCGGATAACAATATTGTTACGCTTTAAGCGCTCCTGTAGGGTATTTAATAACCTTACCGATTTATCGTCATAATTTTGGCCTTCCCAATTCCATGATATCAGATCGATCTGTTTTTGATAGCCTTGGTTTTCTACCAGGTTTATGTAATAAGGCGCGTTATAGGTATCCATTAAAACCGGGGAACTATCAAATCCCTCAACCAGCAAACCGCAGGGCTCATTAGTTGAAAAGTTTACAGGGCCGATAATTTTTTGGGTTACACCTTTTTCTTTAAGCCAGTTTTTAACGGTAGTAAAAAGCTCAGCTGCTACGGCATCATCATTAACACAATCAAAAAAACCAAAGAAACCATCGTTACGCTTATTAAACTCATTATGGGCATTGTTTAAAATAGCAGCAATACGGCCGGCTATTTTGCCATCTTTATAAGCTATAAAAGTTTGTAATGAGTTGTGTTTGTGGAAAGGGTGCTTGGTTAGCAGGTCCCTTTGAGCGATGAATAATTCCGGAACGTAGTAAGGATCGTTTTTATATAGATCGTGGGGAAAATCTATAAAATCTGCCAGCTCTTTTTTTGAGCTGACAGGAATTATTTCAATCATATTTTTTCTTTAACAGCAGTTACGCCTACTTCTTTAAACGCTTTAATTATCTTTTCTATTGCTTCATCAATTTGCTCAAATGTATGAGTTGCCATTAATGAGAAACGCAGTAAAGATGAATCAGAAGGTACAGCAGGAGAAACAACCGGATTTACAAATATGCCTGCTTCCTGCAGGTGTTTTGTAACCAGGAAAGTTTTGTCGTTATCACGAACATAGATAGGCAATATCGGGCTTTCAGTAGGGCCAAGGTCAAAACCCTCTTCCACTAAAAGTTTCATTGCGTAGTTTGTGTTATCCCAAAGTTTTTGAATACGTTCAGGCTCTGATTCAATAATATCCAAAGCTGCAATAACGCTGGCTACAGAAGCTGGAGTCATACTCGCACTAAACATTAATGAACGTGCACGATGTTTTAAATAATCAATAGTTACAGCATCAGCGGCAATAAAACCACCTAATGAAGCTAATGATTTACTGAATGTACCCATTATAAGGTCAACATCATCAGTAAGGCCAAAATGCGAGGCGGTACCCGCACCTTTATGCCCGATAACACCCAAACTATGGGCATCATCTACCATAATATTAGCACCGTATTTCTTAGATAATTCAACAATCTCAGGTAATTTAACAATATCACCTTCCATGCTGAATATACCGTCAACTACAATAAGTTTAACAGCTTCTTCGGGCAAAATGCTAAGCTTGCGCTCAAGATCTGCCATGTTGTTGTGCGCGTATTTTATTACTTTTGAAAATGAAAGGCGACTACCATCAATTAATGATGCGTGGTCATATTCGTCTAAAATAAGATAATCATTACGGCCTGTAATGCAAGATAATACACCAAGATTTACCTGGAAACCCGTACTAAAAAGTACTGCAGCTTCTTTTCCAACATAAGCGGCTAATCTGTTTTCTAATTCAATGTGAATATCAAGTGTGCCATTCAAAAATCTTGAACCTGCACAACCTGTACCATATTTATCAATTGCCTTTTTTGAAGCTTCTTTGATCTTCGGATGACTTGTTAAGCCTAAATATGAATTAGAGCCAAACATAAGCACCCTTTTATGATCGATCATCACCTCAGTGTCCTGTCCTGACTCAATTGGCCTGAAATAAGGATATAGCCCCTTTTCCCGGATTGCATTCGCATCCTGAAACTGAGCAATTTTTTCCTGTAGCTTTTTAACCATGTATTAACCCTGCTTAAATTTTTTGTAAAAATACCATGAATAAGTTTATAACCTAAATTTAGTGTGTAATTTTTTTTAACACTAAGTTTTTGCACTATTATTCATACTCGGCAAATTAATTAATTTTTTTATAAAAATGGTATCACTATTTTTCATTTTGTTGTAAAAACATCAATACCAACTGTAAATAGTATTGTTTTTATAATCAAATGGTAATTTTTTTATGCCCGGTTTACGTAATTGAATATAAAAATAAAATAATTAATCTAACTTTCGTATATTCCCAAATATCAAAACAAAACCTAAATTGATTTGGTGGAAATAGTTGTAAGCCAGTTCTAATATATGAAAAAAATCTATCTACTTGTCATAGTTAATTTAACATTATGTTTACCTAAAGTTGTTTTTGCCCAATCAACTACCGATACTGTAGTTACGTTAAAACAGTGTATCGGGTTTGCATTACGTAATCAGCCGGTGCTCCGCCAGGCCGAAATTGATGAGCAAATTAATGAAAGAAACATCCGAATATCACTTGCTGATTGGCTGCCTCAACTTAATTCATCTAATGAATATCTGCATTATTTTAAAGGCAGCCCGGTTACAAGCGCTAATCCGGCAGTAGTGTCTCCTATTAATGAATATTCCAGTTTGGGCTTGCAAGCCAGCCAGGTTATATATAATAATGATGTTTTACTGGCTGCCAAATCAGCTAAATATTCACGCTTGTACTATAAGCAGAATACAGTAAGCAGCCAGATAAATGTGGTATCGGATGTTAGTAAAGCTTTTTTTGATGTGCTGTTATCAGAAAAACAACTGGATATATTAAATGAGGATATAACAAGATTACAACGTAGTTTAAAAGATGCCTATAACCAATATCAGGCTGGTGTTGTTGATAAAACAGATTATAAACAGGCAACTATATCATTAAATAATTCAATTGCTACCCGTAAGCAAACGCAGGAGGCTATAAAAAGTAAAACAGCTTACCTGAAACAAATTATGGGTATAGGAGCCGATAAAAACTTATTGTTAAGTTATGATTCAACACATTATGTAAGTGAGGCTGCTATTGATACCAACCAACAACTAAATTATAATAACCGTATTGAATACCAATTGTTGCAAACATCAAAAAGCCTGCAAAATTTAAATGCTCAATATTATAAGTGGAGTTTTCTACCTTCAATATCAGCAGTTGGCGCCTATGATCTGATTTATTTAAATACAAAGTTTTCAAACTTGTACAATAATAACTATCCAAGCTTATATGCCGGGCTTACCTTATCGTTCCCGATTTTCACCGGGACTAAACGTTTGCAAAATTTAAGTAAAGCCAGGTTGCAGGTTGATCGTGCCGATTTGGATGTTGTAAACTCGGTAAATACTATTAACACAGAGTATGTGCAGGCCCTTGCAGATTATAAAAGCAATTACACTAACTGGCAATTGTTAAACGAGAATGTTAGCCTTGCTAAAGATGTATATAAGGTAGTAAGCCTGCAATATCGCGAAGGGATAAAAACGTATCTGGATGTTATTATATCGCAAGCTGATTTACGCACTGCCGAATTAAACTATTATAACGCGCTATTCCAGGTGCTATCCAGCAAAATAGATCTTGAAAAAGCATTAGGTATACTTACTGTACAATAAATATGAATTATCACAATATGAAGCATAAATATTCATTACTAATAAGTCCGTTAGCCGTGCTGTTCTTTTCGGCATGCCATCAGAGTGGTGCAAAAAGTACAGCATTGCCACCAACATCTGTTTACGTTGCTGAAGCAAAAACTGCCGACGCTGTTTATTACGATCCTTATCAGGGTTCGGTAGTAGCGCTAAATTCAGTAGAGTTGCGCAGCCAGGTAGCAGGTTTTATTACGGCTATTTATTTTAAGGAAGGCGACGTTGTACAAAAAGGTGCACCATTATACGAAATAGACCGTCGAAAATATGTTGCTGCTTATGACCAGGCGGTGGCTAATTTGGCCAGCGCTAAAGCAAATCTGGTTAAGGATCAAAAGGATATTGACAGGTATACCATGCTCCTTAAAAACGATGCCGTTGCCCGCCAAACTGTTGACCAGGCCCAGGCAGCTTATGAATCGGGGAAGGCAAATGTTCAGGTAGCCAATGCTGCAGTATTATCAGCCAAAACAGATCTTTCCTATGCTACTATAACAGCACCTTTTACAGGTAGGATAGGCATCTCTCAGGTAAGGTTAGGTTCGGAGGTTAGCATTGGCACAACCTTGTTAAATACCATATCAAGCGAGCATCCGATTGGTGTTGATGTTGTGGTAAATGAGCAAGACATCAGCAGGTTTTATGCCTACCAAAAACATGCCACCGATTCAACCTTTAAATTGCAATTATCAGACGGAACCACCTATAACAAGCCAGGTAAAATTTTAACTATTGACAGGGGCGTAAATAACGGAACCGGTACCATTACAGTTCGTGTGCAATTTGATAATGATGAAGATATACTTAAAGATGGTATGAGCTGTGTGTTATTGGTACTTAATAGTGCATCAGGAGAACGTTTGCAAATCCCTTACAAAGCAGTAACAGAGCAGATGGGTGAGTATTTTGTTTTTGTATCGCAGGATACTATTGCCATACAGCATAAGGTGAAATTAGGCCCACGTATAGGTAACGATGTAGTTGTTTTATCAGGATTGGAACAAGGCGATCAGGTAATAACCGATGGCTTTCAGCGCCTGCGCGATAAAGGTAAAATAACACTTGGCAAACCGGGAGCTGCCGGTGCTAGTGGAAGTACCGGAGCAGGAAAATAATCAGCTATAATAAATTAACAACACGGAACTAACCTCCCTAACAGCAAACGAATGATCGCAGATACTTTTATAAAAAGGCCGGTTACAGCAATAGTTATTTCAATAGTAATTGTTGTGGTTGGTATTTTGGCTATAAGCAGTTTATCAATAGGGCAATACCCCGAGATTACACCACCAACTGTACAGGTTACGGCTAATTATCCGGGTGCAGACGCTGTAACATTAGAGCAAACTGTGGCAACACCTATTGAAGTACAGGTAAATGGTACCCCAGGCATGACCTACCTGCAAAGTAATAGTACCAGCCAGGGCCAAATGAGCATGACGGCCAACTTTGAGGTAGGCACAAATATAGATATAGCTGCGCTTGATGTGCAAAACCGTGTAGGTATTGCAACGCCAAGTTTACCGCAGGATGTGCAGCGTTTGGGTTTAACTGTGCGTAAAAAAAATCCAAGTATATTAATGCTGGTGGCACTGTTTGCTCCTAAAGGAACGCATGATGTTACCTTTATGGATAACTATACTAACGTATTTGTAAAGGATGCGTTAACCAGTACAGCAGGTGTTGGTGACGTTATCACCCGTGCAGATGACTTTAGTATGCGTATTTGGCTAAAGCCCGATAAACTGGCTGCACTTGGTATGACCGCGGCTGATGTTACCGCTGCGCTAAACGAGCAAAACGCGCAAGTTGCAGCTGGTATAGTTGGTGGTACCCCACAGGAGAAACAGCAACCCTTTGAATATACCGTATTAGTGCAAGGCCGCTTAACACAACCCGAAGAGTTTGGGAATATAATAGTAAAAACACAGCCAAATAAAGGTGCGGTAGTACATTTAAAAGATGTAGCCCGTGTTGAGCTGGGTAAATTTAACTATGCTAATAATTCATATGTTGATGGTAAAAGGGCTTCGTACCTGTTAATATACCAGGCACCGGGCAGTAACGCGCTTGCAACTGCCGACGCAGTTTACGCCACGATGAATGAATTAAAAAAATCTTTCCCTGCTGATATTGATTATGTGGTTCCGTTTGAATCAATAACTGTAGTTAAGGTGTCGGTACACGAAGTTGTTGAAACACTTCTTATTGCATTGGGATTGGTAATTGTAGTGGTGTTCCTGTTTTTACAAAGCTGGCGTACCACGCTGATACCGGTATTGGCAATTCCGGTGTCTATTATAGGTACTTTCATCTTCTTTATACCATTAAACTTCACCATAAATACATTAACGCTATTTGGTTTTGTATTGGCGATAGGTATTGTTGTGGATGATGCCATAGTTGTGGTAGAAGCGGTTCAGCATTATATGGATGAGAAAGGCATGACGCCTAAAGAGGCCACCCAACATGCAATGAACGATATTTCTGCCCCGGTGGTAGCTATCGCGTTAATATTGGCAGCTGTTTTTGTGCCTGTTGGGTTTATACCGGGAATAGTAGGGCGGCTTTATCAGCAGTTTGCTATAACCATCGCTATATCTGTACTGATATCAGCTTTCGTAGCATTATCATTAACCCCGGCATTGTGTACTTTAATTTTACGCCCACACAAACTTGATGAAAAATCAGGTGGGCTTGATAAGCTGTTCTTTAAATTTAACGCATGGTTTGACCGGATTACAGGTAAATATAAAAATGGCGTTGACCGGGCGATTAAGAACTCAAAATTTGTAATTATTATACTGATATGTATAGTTATCGGAACTATTCTGCTATTTAAAAAGAAACCAAGCGGTTTTATTCCATTGGAGGATGATGGCCGTTTATATATTACATATGATTTGCCCGAAGCGGCATCAACCCAACGTACAGTTGCCGTATTGAACCAAATGATGCATGTATTAGATAGTGTACCCGGTATACTGCATTATGCGGCATTGGGGGGATTAAACGTTGTGAGTTTTGCGAGTAAATCAAGCAGTGCTACCATATTTGTACAGCTTAAGCCCTGGGATGAGCGTACTGCCGATAGCCTGCAAATAGGGGCTATAACAGCCAATCTGCAAAAGAGGTTATCTAGATTTAAAGAGGCTAACCTGGTGGTAATTCAACCGCCTGCTATACCGGGTTTGGGTAGTACTGGTGGTTTCTCATTTATATTGGAGCAAAAAGCTGCGGGTGGCGATATTAAAGTTTTTGAACAAGTACTTAAGAACTTTACCATAGCTATTAATAAACGGAAAGAGATCGCCAAAGCATTCTCGTTTTTTACCGCGAGTACACCTGCTTACCAGTTAACCATCGATCGGGAGAAGGCTAAAAAGCTGGGTATCTCCATCAGCGATATAAATAATGCCCTGCAAACTTATATGGGTAGTTCATATATTAATGACTTTACGATTTATGGGCGTGATTTTCACGTAGTGGCACAGGCGGATACTAATTATCGAACAAGTATCCAGAATATCGGTCAGTATTTTGTGCGTAACCAGCAGGGTACGATGGTGCCTTTAAGTACATTAACATCGTACAAACTGATACAAAATGCACCATTAATATCACACTACAATTTATTCCGTTCTGCGGAAATAGACGGTGGTTCGGCCCCTGGATATAGTAGCGGTGATGCCTTAACAGCATTGAAAGAAGTAGCAGACCAAACACTACCGCAGGGGTTTGGCTATGAGTTTTCAGGGTTGAGCCGCGAAGAATTGTTATCGGGTTCGAAAACTGTGTACATCTTCATGCTGTCTATTGGCTTTGTATTCTTGTTCCTGGCCGCTTTGTATGAAAGTTGGTCGGTTCCATTTTCGGTATTGCTTGCGGTACCATTGGGCGCATTTGGGGCTATACTTTTCCTGAACTTTAAGCCGGGCTTAACAAATAATGTTTACGCGCAGATTGGTTTAATTACATTGATAGGTTTAGCGGCTAAAAATGCTATCCTTATTGTAGAATTCGCTAAAGAGCGAGTCGATAGAGGTGTACCGCTTGAAGAAGCGACCCTTCATGCGGTAAGATTGCGTTTGAGGCCAATTATCATGACTTCAATGGCATTTATACTGGGCGTATTGCCATTAGTATTTGCTTCAGGTGCGGGTGCGCAGGCAAGGCAAACCATTGGCTGGACAGTATTTGGTGGTATGCTTGCAGCAACGTCATTAGCTATATTTATAGTACCCGTGCTATATTATACGATAACGAAGCTTGCTTATGGAAAAGAAAAGCTTGCAGAGCTGGAGAAGAATTATAAACCGGATGAACACGAGTTATAGATAATTCTATTGAATAAATTTATTGAGGCCCGTGCAAACGGGCCTTTTTTTGTTTTTAGAAGTCTAAACAAATGTCATATCAATCAAATAAAGATTAAAAAGAGGGTATTTGGCATGAAAAACAGATGAAAAATCAC
>JABDDX010000041.1 GCA_013287375.1 Bacteroidota bacterium
ATAATCTTTTAGGGGCAGGCTGTGCATATCGCGCCATAGCTGCGGCAGGTTCATTATTTTAAATGTTGCCCAGTTATCAACCCCTCCTTTAGTGCCGAAAACAAAGCTAAACCCATGAAATTTATACTTAAGCGGTTGCGCCAAACTCACCTCGGCCTGTGTACCGCTAACTAACAGATCAACATCTCCATATAGCTGCAAAAGCGGCACAATTTCGCGCGCACGACTGATGTGGCCGTTGCCTGTACCCTGTATAGCGTATAGTATTTTCATGGTAATGCCGGGCGGTTGAATTTATAAAGCCGGAATAGTATTAATATTCCTACACTGCAACTTTACAATAAATCTTTTGAAATGTTTTAATAACCTTTCAAATTCCGGAAATTAAAATATTGACGCGTTAGGCGTGTTTATCTGCATGTTGAATAAACACACCCCTGCCATCACACATCCCTGTCCACCCCCTCTCAAGAGGGGAATTTGTTATGATGGTTCTTGTCTGAATCGTTCTAACAAGCTTTTTACATCCAGCTTGGCATCAAGGTCCTCGGCATCGGTTTTATCATCTTCGTTCTCATCTTTAATAAAATCTTCGGGCCTGTAATTAAATATTTTCCATTTTTTATCGTGATACTCCAGCGCGGTTAGGCTCTCCACCCAATCGCCTGAATTCAGGTAAATAACGCTACCACTTTTCTCTGTTGATTCTATTTTCCTGATCTCGGCCTGGTGGATGTGGCCGCAAATTACATATTGATAGTTTTTATCGACAGCCAAATCGGCCGCGGTTTGCTCAAACTGGTTGATGAACTTTACCGCGTCTTTAAATCTGGCTTTTACTTTTTTGGAAAAACTCATTTTCTCGCGCCCCATGGTAGTTAAAACCCAATTGGTCATGCTATTTAACCATATAAGCGTATCATAGCCTACAGCGCCTAATTTGGCTAGCCATTTAGAATGCTGCATGGTAACATCAAACACATCACCGTGAAATATCCAGGCTTTTTTACCATCTATATTTAAAACTATTTTATTCAGTAATTGAAACGAGCCCATGTTGAAATCGGCAAACTTGCGCAGCATTTCGTCGTGGTTACCGGTTAGGTAATAAACCGGGATGCCCTCGGTAACAAATTTCAGTATGCGGCGGATAACTTTCATGTGCGCCTCTGGCCAGTACGATTTACTGAACTGCCATATATCAATAATATCGCCGTTCAGAATCAGCATTTTAGGTTTGATGCTTTTTAAGTACTTAAGCAGTTCTTTTGCGTGGCACCCGTAGGTACCTAAATGCACATCTGATATAATTACTATATCAACTTCGCGTTTTGCCATGAAAGTTTGGGGGTTAATGTTCCTGCCGGTAATTTGTACCGATAATTTAGGTTTGGTGAGTTAAGCCAACTGTTATTCGTTGTCTTCTTCTTCACTTACTTTTAGTTCGTAAGGGCTGAAATAAAATACGGCAAGCATTGCCAGTAAAGCGATTACAACCATGTATGAATATTCAAAATCCATTACTAAAGCTTTTAACAAAGATAAAACTGATAAGTTACTATAGTGTTAAGACTTCGTTAAATATCAATGGTTTAGACTGCTGAAAAATCTTTTTTTATACGGTCGAGTTGTTTGAGGTGATGCGCCAGGTGGATGCGGATAAATTTAAACCATTGCGCGGCACTGAACATGCCCAGGCGGGGATGTTTAACCCTGCGGATAGCTAATTTATCCGAAGTAAAAGGAACCATCTCCTCCATCCGCTTGCGGCATTTGATGATTAAGTTGCGGGCTTCTTCCTTACTGATTTTAACCGCGGGCATTTTTGAGCTGACAGATTGAGGCTCCTTAATTTTTACCGGTGGGAAACGGCCAAAAAGCAATACCATTTTACCCATTAAGCTAGCTTTACCGGTATTAGGCTTATCCGACTGATGGGTACAACGCTCCAATGCTATAGTTGCTCCCATAGTAGCCTGCATAATATGCGAGTAAACCTCAGCATAGCTCCAGCCACCGTGGGGTGGTGTTTCATCGAATTGATCATCAGGGATGGAATCGATTTGCGCGCGGTAGTTATCAAATATAGCGTTAAGGCGTTTATGCTCTTTGGTTATGCTCACAAAGTAAATGTAGTGGTTTAAATTAATTATTCGATATCTTTCAGCCTGTGATCGGCGTTCGGAAGATCAAAAAAGGGTGTCATGCTGAGATACTCGAAGCATGTGGGCAAAGGCCTTTACGCTTATGCTTCGAGTACCTCAGCATGACACCCCTCCCTTTATATCAGCTTCACTAGCTTATCACCATCCAAAATCGGGATAGCAGTGGTTAAATCCGTTTGCAAACAAAATTCAATATCGGCTTCAATACCTAATGCTTTGAGGCGTTCGCTATGCGATGTTTTTTTTAGGTAGGCAGAAATATCATTCTTCCCGATCTGGAAAAGATCATAGGCAGCGATGGCGGCATCATCCAATATAAAGCCGGCTGATTTTAATTGATCTGCTACCGCTCCGGCGAAAAGAGTATCCTCCAGGTTAAAGTTATTTTTCCATCCGGCACAAACCAGCAATATATCTTCCTGCTGATCTTTCAACCAGTTACAAACTGAGGTTAGATTAAGAAACGAGCCTATGATTATTTTTTTTGCTTTGATAGATCGCTGCAAGGCATGCGTACCATTGGTAGTAGTTAGCACAATGGTTTTGCCTGATACCTTTTCCTGGGTGTAAGAAAATGGCGAATTGCCAAAATCAAAACCTGCTACTACTTCACCGTTACGTTCAGCAGCTAATAGATAATCTGCAAACTTATCCTGATAGGCCAGGCATTCTTCTACTTCCGATACCGGGATAATGGCCTCGGCACCATTTTCAATGCCGTAACAGATAGATGAAGTGGCCCTGAAAATATCGATAACTACTACAATATAGTTTTCTACATCAAAAAGAGGAATGAGCGCGGGTGTTAGGCAAACGTCTACCCCCCGGCCCCCTGAAGGGAGAGTTTGATCAGCATGATTGTTAGACATATCTTTTAAATAAATTATTCCCCCTTCAGGGGGCTAGGAGGTTATTTATAGAAAGGTGGTTTAACCACTTTTGCCTTTACTTTATTATCGCGTATGCTGATGAATATTTCAGCGCCTTCTTTGGCAAACTCGTTTTTAACGTAGCCCATGCCAATTGCTTTTTGCAGCGATGGCGATTGCGTACCTGAAGTTACGGTACCGATGTTATTTCCGTCGGCATCAACAATTTCATAATCGTGGCGAGGGATGCCGCGATCTATCATTTCAAAGCCAACCAGTTTTTTACTTACGCCCTGTTGTTTTTGCGCTTGCAAAGCATCTGAATTAACAAAATCCTTGGTGAACTTGGTTACCCAGCCTAAACCGGCCTCTAGTGGCGATGTGGTATCATTAATATCGTTACCATATAAGCAGAAGCCCATCTCTAAACGCAGGGTATCGCGGGCACCTAAGCCTATTGGTTTTATGCCAAATGGTTCGCCTGCTTTAAATATGGCATTCCAGATATGTTCAGCGTGATCGTTGTCAAAATAAACTTCGAAGCCACCCGCGCCGGTATAACCTGTTGCCGAAACAACAACATTATCAATACCCGCGAACCTGCCTTTTTTAAAGGTATAGTATTCCATTGATGGCAGATCAATATCTGTAAGGCTTTGCAAAGCTTCAGCGGCTTTTGGACCCTGGATAGCTAGCAGCGACGTGCGATCGGATATGTTTTTCATATCAACACCCCAGGTATTGTATTTAGAGATCCAATCCCAATCTTTATCAATGTTGGATGCGTTAACAACCAGCATATATGTTTTTTCGTCGATACGATAAACCAGTAAATCATCAACTATACCACCATCTTCGTTTGGCAGGCAAGAGTATTGTACTTTGCCATCATAAAGCTTGGTAGCATCGTTACTGCTCACTTTTTGTATCAGGTCGATAGCGTGATCACCTTTTAAAATAAATTCGCCCATGTGGCTTACATCAAACACGCCTACGGCTTTGCGTACGGTTTCGTGTTCAGTGTTAATTCCGGCGTATTGCACGGGCATATTGTAACCTGCAAAGGGTACAATTTTGGCGCCTGCTTTTATATGAATATCAGTTAATGCGGTATTTTTCATGAATTGGGTCAATTGCCGTCAAAAGTAATAAAATTAGCTTACTCCAACAGGTAGCAAACGCTCATATATATTAAAAAGCTTACCGGTGACTACATTTATATCGTGTTGCTGCTCTATAAGCCCGCGGGCGTTCAAACCAACGCTGCGACAAAACTCCTCATCGGTTATACAACGTTTTATAGCATCGTAAAATTCGTCGGCGTTATTGGCTATTAATATATTCTTGCCGTTTGTAAAATTAATCCCTTCGGCACCAAGCGATGTGGAAATAATACATTTCTCCATAGCCATTCCCTCAACAATTTTCACCCTTACGCCACCGCTGGATAATAGCGGTACGATCATTATGGATTTACTATTCACAAACTCGAGCGCGTCATCAACTTCGCCGGGGATAAATATCTTACCCATCACCTCATAATCATCAAAACGCTCCGGGATATCATTACCCGCCACATAAAACTTTACAGGGAGATCGCCATTGGTCAATTCCTTGTGAAAATTCTCCAGAAACCACTCTATACCCTCGCGGTTTGGCAGCCAATCCAGCGAGCCTAAAAAGAATAGGCTTGGCACTTCTGTTTTGGTATAATCGGGTTTATACTGTTCCAGATTTAAACCTACCGGCAATACATCTATAGCTGTTTTTGTACCATAGGATAACATGGTGGCTTTGTCCTGCTCGGTAAATACAATAATTGAGTCTACTTTATTAAGTTGCTCCAGTTCGTAATTTTTAATACGTTTGGCATGCATTCTCAGGTACGATTTTTTAAACGGATCGTTCTTTTGACCAGCCAAACGCTGCCATACCTGGTTTTCGATATTGTGTGCCCGGTAAACAAGCTTTGAATTGCAACTTTTACGAACGGCGTTCAAGTACAGCGATACCATCAGCCCATCAAACTGTACAATATCATAATTATTTATACGCACCTCGCGCATCAGCTGGCGCTCAAATTCGGCATCGTAATACTTATCAATATTAAAGGATGTTTTGCTGAACAGGTTGACAGCTACATCAAAAACCGATACCCGCGTATCAATATCATAAGCACGATAGTTTATCTTGCTTATCACATCATCATCAGGTTGTTCGTGGTAGTTTTTTTTGGAATTTAACGCCACCAGCGATACCTCGTGCCCCAAATTAACAAGGCCTTTAATGGTATTGTATACCACAATCGGGTATCCGCCATTTTGCGGAAATGGAACACGGTGAGCTAAAATAAGTATCTTCAAACTTAATTGGTTTCCAACAAAAATACCATCTGTGACGACTATATCAAAGTCCCTCCGGAAAAATAGTTAATTGCGGCTTGCTTACCGTAAAAGTGCGGCGATGGTATGGGGTGTAGCCCAATTCCAACACTGTGTTACGGTGTTTTATGGTTGGATAGCCTTTATTGGTATGCCAGTTATATTCAGGATGCTCCTCGGCAATTTGCTTCATGTAATCATCGCGATAGGTTTTGGCTAATATAGATGCCGCCGCGATGCTTAAATACTTGGCATCACCCTCCACAATACATTGGTGCGGCATATCCTGATATTTATTAAAGCGGTTACCATCAATAATTAAAAACTTAGGTTTTACGTGCAGTTTATCAATGGCACGGTGCATGGCTAAAAAAGAAGCGTTCAGGATGTTGATCTCGTCTATCTCCACATTATCAACCGAGGCTATGGCGTAAGCAATTGCTTTTTCTTCTATCTCCGCACGGAGCTGGTAGCGTACCGCATCAGATAATTGCTTGGAATCATTAAGCAATTTGTGCTCAAAGTTATGCGGAAGAATTACCGCGGCGGCAAATACCGGCCCTGCAAGGCAACCGCGGCCAGCTTCATCGCATCCTGCTTCAATCAAATCAAATTGGTACCGGGCTAATAACATCAGTAGCTGTTTTTTTTCAAATATCCATTTTTTTTAACTGATGGTTATGAGGTGTGGAAAAGATGTGGGGAAAATTCATGTTAATTCGCAAAAGTAAACTAAATTGTCATGCTGAGTATACGAAGCATCTGTACTGGTGTAAACTACTTTACAGATTCTTCACTGCGTTCAGAATGACAATATGCTTAGGATGTAATTGTGCTCTGTTAAATATTGTGTTAGCGATAGCAGCGGGTACTGGCCGATCGAGAGCCTCAGTGCAGGCCGTGGTTAAGGCCCTGTGTAGTATGAGCGGAAAGGCCGGGCCGAAGGTAACGCCCCTTCTAAAATATCCGTAGCGTAAGCAAGGTAATATCATCAATAGCTTTTCCTTTAGTAAGGTGAGCAACATGATCGAGCAGGGTTTGGTTGAAATTATCGGGTGATGAACTACCATGTTGCAGCACAAATTTCAGCAGCTTTTCTTCGTTCCAGCTTTTAGGCCCTTGTGACTCGTAGTCCATTAAGCCATCGGTGTAATTAAATATCAAACTACCCGGGTCAATGTCTATTTCTCCCTGATTTAAGAATGGCAGTTCTTCAAAAGCGCCTATCATGGTTGTACCTAACTTAAGCGGAATAGCCTCGCCGTTTGAATATAAAATTGCCGGGTTGTGGCCTGCATTTATATAGTTAAGCAAGCGTGTTTTTTGATTGTATTTGGCTAAAAAGAGTGTAATAAAACGTTCGCCCTTGGTGTTGTTGAGTACAATTTTATTAAGGCGCTCTATAATATTAGTCAGGTCATTCTCCACCGTTGCCCAGGCATGCAAACTGGCCTGGAAGTTGGCCATCAGTAATGCGGCCGAAATTCCTTTGCCCGATACATCAGCAATGCACCAGATGAATTCATCTTCATTAAGGCGGATGAAATCAAAATAATCGCCCCCAATGTTTTGATGGGGTAGATACCGGGCATCTATCTCAACACCATCATCTTTATGTATTCGGATGGGTACCAACATGTTCTGCACCTCGACAGCAAGTTCCATCTCACGCTCAAAACGTTCTGTTTGTAAGCGCTCCCTGAATAAACGTTTATTCTCTAGCGCTACCAGCACCACATTGATAAGTGTTTGTATAAAGTTAAGGTCATTGTTCAACATCTCTGGCGAGCTATTGAAATCGCCTATAAATGCATAGGCCAGTGCCTTGTTTTTATGATAGATGGGAATAAAGTAATCGTATGTTTTTAGTATCGGATCAGCGTGGTTGGCAACCGGTGTGGCGGTTTTAAATTTGCTCAGATCGGTGCAAATACGATGCAATACACTTACAGGTTCAATAGTGCCACCGTATTTTGAGATGCAGATAAAGTTCTCATCATCCTCTATCAAAAACCTGAATTTCCCTACTTGCAGATAGCTCTGCAAAATAACCTCCAGCATTTGCACCAATACTGGCGTAGCTATATTTTTATTGATGGCTCTGGTTACTTCTAGCAGTGAGTTTAATTCCGACTGCCTTTTAAGCAGTAATCTAATCAGTTCATCTTCGCCGGACTTATCGATATTTTGCATTTATTTATTGGGCAGTATAGATAAGGTTTGAATTTTTAGGCATCCCTGTATTTAATAAATTATCTGCCAAAGATACCGTTAACAGATTTTTTAATATTAATAAAAGCCTCAAATCGTTTTTTTGTTTTAACAGTAGAGAAGCACAGGGATTAGAGATCATATAGTTTGTAAACAGAACAGCCTAAAATAAAGAATAATTTTCAAATTCGTGTATTTTGAGATTTTATATCAAAAGCATCGCGCAAACCAGTGGTTACCAGGTTAAAAGAATAAACCAAAAGCATAATGGCAAGACCTGGCAGCACTGCTAAATAGGCTGCATCCATTACAATATAAGCGTAATTTTCCCTGATCATACTGCCCCATGTTGGCATTGGTGGTTGCGCCCCGAAACCCAGGAAGCTCAGTCCGGCTTCCAGCAATATAGCTGTGGCAAAGTTTGACGCCGCCAGCACCAGTATTGGCCCGATGATATTAGGTAAGATATGCCTGATAATAATACGTGCATTACCAAAACCCATTGAACGTGCCGCTTCAACATATTCCACCTGCTTTAAGCTGATTACCTGTCCTCTTACCAATCGTGCCACCTCAACCCACATGGATAAGCCTACGGCCACAAAAATTTCCCATAAACCTTTACCCAATGCAAACGATATGGCAATAACCAGCAGCAATGCGGGTAAAGCCCAAAGTATATTCATTAACCAGCTTAACGCAGTATCCAGCCAACCACCAAAATAACCTGCGATCGCACCGATACTTACTCCCAGCAGCATGCTGATAAGTACCGACATTAAGCCAACAGATAAAGATACCCGTGTGCCGAGTAATAACCTGCTAAGCATATCGCGCCCATAAATATCGGTACCCAACCAAAAGGTTTTGCGCGTGATTTGTTTATTGGTAATTTGCTGTTTTAAGGCGGATAGATTTTTTACTTGGGTAGATACTTCCTTTTGCCCTGTGGCGACCTCAAAAATACTGTAAGCTTTTTTTTCAGGCTTATCTTCATCGCCGATGTATTGGTTTATGTGGATGGAATCTTTGGCGAAATAATAACCTATTATCGGCACCTCATGGTAAAAACCGGTTTGTCCCGATAGCATTTTATTAAAGATGCTGACGGTATCAATACTTTTGGCTTTAAGAACATCAAGGAACATAAATTTTGAGCCAGGTTTTTTAAGGCTGAGCTGGATAGCCATGTTATTGGCATCCGGCGTGGAATCGGGCATGATCAGATAACCCAATATGGCAACCAACGCCATGATAATGATAAACACCAAACCCGCCATTGCAGATTTATTACGCTTAAATGTTTTCCAGGTCCGTTGGGATGGGGTGAGCTCGGGCATTAGCCACTAATTTCATGAATTTAATTGGGATGTGGCGAATGAAAAATGATGGCATAGGCTGCTGCAGTTAAAAGGCTAACCAGAAGCTAAATGGAATTTGATAGTTGACTGCTGTACTAGCTGACTTTCTATCGTTGTGCGACAAGACAAAGAGAGGAGACGAGCGGAGCAAGACTGGGTGAGTTTCTGTAATAAACATTTTCTTTTCTCTTCAATTAACTTATTTTTGGTTGATGACAATGGTAGAAGAAGGCTTTGAAATTAAGTTGACCCAGTTTGAAGGGCCATTTGATCTGCTGCTTTTTTTTATTGAACGGGATGAGCTTAATATTCAGGATATTCCCATTGCCAAAATTACAGATGATTTCCTGAACTACCTGCACCACATGGCTACCCTGAACATGGAGGTTGCCAGCGAATTTATTTTTGTGGCCGCTACGCTGATGCGCATCAAGGCCAAAATGTTACTGCCGCGATTTGAGGTAGACGAAGCCGGTAACGAGATTGACCACAAAGAAGACCTGATTCGCAAGCTGATTGAGTACAAAAAGATAAAGCAGGTTTGCGAAGAACTTCGCCCTTATGAAGATGAACGTTTTAAACAGGAAAAGCGCGGTAATATAGCCTACGACCTGGAACAAGTAGAGAAAATACCCTTACCGGGCGATGAACTGCAGGAGCTAAGCCTGTACAGACTAATGATGGTCTACGATCGACTCAATAAAAGCTATGAGTCGCGCGAGAAGCAGGTTACCCATACCATTGTGCAATACCCTTACACCATTGAAAAGCAAAAGGAAGCCATAAAGCAGTTATTGAACATCAATAAAATGCTCGATTTTAAATCGATAGCCGGTAACTCCGATAACAAAGTGCACTTTGTATATAATTTTTTAGCCATGCTGGAGATGCTGCAACAGGAGTTAATTAAAATAGAGATAGGATTGGGCTATAACAACTTTTGGATAGCGACCAAAGAAATTGAATAATTCAACACCTTGTCATCCCGAACTTATTTCGGGATCCCACATGCTTAGTGACCGATAAGATGATGACCGTGCATGTGGGACGCTGAAATAAATTCAGCAACACAGTAATTTTAAATTTCCCTTGCCATTCTGAGCGTAGCGAAGAATCTTCTCCGACTTGCTCAGTCCACCATCCCAACAAATAACATTATTTAACATATTGGCATTAAGATAATTACTGATTGTGTTGCACATTTGTGATAACCAAAATATTATCATTATGCTAAAAAGCTACCTCAAAATTGCCTGGCGAAACCTCTGGAAAAACAAAGCTTTTTCTATCATCAATATTTTTGGTCTTTCAATAGGTATTGCTTTTAGCTTGTTGATAGGCGCTTATGTTTGGGGTGAACTGCAAGTAAACCGCTACCTTAAGGATGCAGATAATCAATATATTATTCAAAGTAAATGGAAAGACCCAAATATGGGCTTTGAAATTGGAAGTGACGCGGAATTACCTAAAGCGCTTAAGGAAAGCTATCCGGGCTTAGTTACTAATTACTACCGGTTTGACGGTATAACCACCGATGTATCAAAAGGGGATAAGCATTTTCGTGAGACCGTACAGATAGGGGATAGCACTTTGCTTAACATGTACGGGTTAAAATTGCTGCAAGGCAATGCGAATACCGCGTTAAATGATCCCTTTTCGGTAGTGATCACTTCGCAAATGGCGATGAAATATTTTGGCCGTACAGATGTGATTGGGCAATTGCTGAATTTTGACGGCCTTTCAGGCGATAAGCACGATTTTACTGTGTCGGGGGTATTGGGAGATGTTCCGAAAAACTCCGTTACTGCCGTAAGCGCACGTAATGTTTCCGACTTCTTTGTCAATGCTGATGCTGCCAAATATTTCAAAAGAAATTTAACAGGTTGGGATAATACCTATATCGTAGATTATCTTGAATTGAAAAAAGGCACAGATCCAAAAACGGTTGAAAAGGCTATGACTACCTTGCTTCACAAAAACGCTCCGGAACAGATTAGTGAAAATTTAACGCCCTACCTGGTTGCTTTAAAGGATTATAATATGATTGCTGAAGGCGGCATCGTTAAAAAAATGACCTATACATTGTCCTGTATTGCTTTGTTTATCTTACTTATGGCGATTATCAATTTTGTCAATATTTGTATAGGCCGGGCTTCGGGAAGAATGAGGGAAATGGGTATACGTAAGGTAATGGGCGGCTTACGCAAACAGCTGATATGGCAGTTTCTAGCCGAATCGACTTTAATAGTGATGATGACGATGGTAGTTGCACTGGTTATTTACATAATAGCAAGGCCATATTTTAGTGATGCACTTGGTAAAGATATCATGGGTTTATTTTCTTTTCCTGTTTATTTTATACCCGTTCCGTTCGTGTTTGCTTTAATTGTTGGCGTGCTGGCAGGCATTTATCCTGCATTAGTTTTATCGTCATTAAAATCAGTCGATTCTCTAAAAGGAAAATTGGCCTCGGTAAAAGAAAGTGTGCTTTTCCGTAAATCACTGGTTGTTTTTCAATTCGCTACGGCAGCTATTGTCTTAATTGGCGCAATAATAGTATCGCAGCAGGTAAACCTGTTTTTTAGCAATAATTTAGGCTACAATAAAGATTATGTGATCTATTCGCAAGTGCCAAGGGATTGGTCGCCAAAAGGTGTCCAAAAAATGGAAGCAATTCGATACCAACTTGCGCAAATGCCCCAGGTAAGCAACATTACTTTATCTTATGTAATTCCGGATGGTGCAAACGGTGGTAATTACCAGGTTTATCGGCAAGGAGCAAACCCGTCACAAACTATAGTATCACAAGGGTTAACTGTTGATAATCAATATGCCTCAACCTATAATATTCCATTAAAGGCCGGGCAGTTTTTTAAGCCTGTTTTTAATCCGGCAGACAGTACTGACGTAGTAATTAATGAAACAGAAGCAAAAGCTTTGGGATTTAAAAATGATGAAGAAGCTATTGGCCAAAAAATAATGTCGCCGGGTTACCCCGGTGCCTCTACTATTTGTGGCGTTACCGCTGATTTTCATTTTGGATCGATGCAATCCAAAATATTACCTATCACGTTTAATAATGTTAATTTCAGTACTTATTACCGTTACTTCTCCATCAAATTGAAACCTGGCGACTTACAGCAAAGCTTGTCGGTTTTACAAAAAAAGTGGGCCGAACTCATGCCCGGGGCCCCCTTTGAATATAAATTTATGGATGATGCCCTTAAAAGCGTTTATGCAACCGAACTGCAACTGAAAAAAGCAGCCTACATCGCCACATTCTTAGCCATAATAATTGTTTTACTTGGCGTATTGGGTTTAATATCATTAAGCATACAAAAACGTACCAAAGAAATAGGTATTCGTAAAGTATTGGGTTCATCTGTTGCGGGTATTACTTCACTTTTTCTGAAAGATTTTTTAGGTGTAGTTTTAATTGCTGGTTTAATTGCCTGCCCGCTGGCATATTTTATGATGCAAAAATGGTTGAATGATTATGCTTATAAGATCAGTATATCGCTTTCGCCTTTTGTTTTTTCGATAGCATCATTAACGGCTATAACCGCGTTTCTTATCATGCTGCAAACTATTAAGGCTGCTTTTGCCAACCCGGTAAAAAGTTTGCGAAGCGAATAACAATCTTTTAATGTCATCCCGAACTTGTTTCGGGATCCCGCATGCTAAGTGACCGATAGATGATGACCTTGCATGTGGGATGCTGAAATAAATTCGGCATGACAATACCGAACAAAAAATACCCGCAAGGCAGGAACACAAATTCCTGCTTTTTTTGTTTAATAATAGCTAACATCTAATCACTTAACTATCAAAAAGAGGATTTTTTGCTAACTTAGCGGCGTTTTTAACCCATCGCATGAAAAGAGACAAATTAATATTTAAGCTGTTAGACGAAGAGCAACAACGCCAGGAAGAAGGTATTGAACTAATCGCATCTGAAAACTTTGTAAGCCGGCAGGTAATGGAAGCTGCAGGTTCAGTAGCAACCAATAAATATGCCGAAGGCTTACCCGGAAAACGCTATTATGGTGGTTGTCAGGTGGTTGATGAAATTGAAACTATCGCTATTGAACGCGCTAAACAATTGTTTAATGCCGAGTGGGCAAATGTGCAGCCACACTCAGGCGCGCAAGCTAATGCCGCGGTTATGCTGGCATGCCTGCAACCAGGCGACAAAATATTAGGTTTCGACCTTTCGCATGGTGGTCACTTAACCCATGGTTCAGCAGTAAATTACTCTGGTAAATTATATGAACCACATTTTTACGGAGTTCGTAAGGATACAGGTTATGTTGATTATGATCAGCTTAAAAAGGTTGCCTTAAAAGAGAAACCAAAAATGATTATTTGCGGTGCTTCGGCATATTCGCGTGATTGGGATTACGAATTTATACGTAAAGTAGCTGATGAAATTGGCGCGCTTGTTTTAGCTGACATTTCGCACCCTGCAGGTTTAATAGCACGTGGTTTATTAACCGATCCGCTGCCGCATTGCCATATAGTTACTACAACTACACATAAAACATTACGCGGCCCGCGTGGAGGCCTGATTTTATTAGGTAAAGATTTTGAAAACCCATGGGGTTTAAAAACACCAAAAGGCGAAATTCGCATGATGTCTAATTTATTAGACATGGCAGTTTTTCCGGGTATACAGGGTGGCCCGCTTGAGCATATCATCGCGGCAAAAGCTATTGCCTTCGGCGAAGCTTTGAGCGACGATTACATGAAATACATTGTACAGGTTAAAAAGAATGCAGCAGCTATGGCTAAAGCGTTTATCGACCGTGGTTACGAAATCGTGTCTGGTGGAACCGATAATCATTTGATCCTGATCGATCTGCGCAATAAAAATGTTACCGGTAAAGCAGCTGAGAATGCCTTGGTTACCGCCGACATCACCATCAATAAAAACATGGTGCCTTATGATGATAAATCACCATTTGTTACCTCTGGAATACGTGTAGGTACAGCAGCTATCACCACCCGTGGTATGAAAGAAAAACACATGGAACACATTGTGGAGCTGATAGACGCGGTTATCGCGGATCCGGAAAATGAAAATTCAATCAAAAAAATACGTAAAAGGGTACATAAATTAATGGAAGATTTTCCATTGTACAAGCATAACAAAGCGTTGGATTAAAAATCTAAAGTGACCAAAATAGAAACTTCTTCGGGCGACGAGAATGAACGCTTAACAGCGCTAAATTCCTACAATGTACTTGATACATTGCCCGAGAAGGAGTATGACGCTATAACACGCCTGGCATCATATATATGCCAGGTTCCTATTGCCCTTATTTCATTAATTGATGAAGACAGGCAATGGTTTAAATCAAAGGTTGGGTTAGATGCAGCAGAAACGCCACGCGCTGATGCTTTTTGCCACTACACCATTCTTGACGATAAAATACTTGAAGTAAATGATGCGCTTGAAAGCGACTTATTTAAAGATAATGTATTAGTAACCGGTGCGCCTAATATCAGGTTTTATGCAGGCGCACCGCTTATTGACCCTAACGGCCATCACTTAGGTTCCCTATGTGTTATTGACCGTATCCCCAGAAAACTTACCGAGGAACAAAAAGATGCCTTGCGTACACTTGCTGATGAAGTAATGTCGCATCTGATATTAAAAAAACAGAAAGAGGAGCTTGAAGGATCACTGGAAGTCCACAAAGATTTTTACCGCTTATTTAACAGTTCGCCCGAGATTCATTTGATTGCAGATAAAGACTCCAACATTGAGTTGATAAACGATGCGATAGAAAGCGTGTTAGGCTACACGCCACAACAGGCCATTGGCAAATCATTATGGTATTTTGTTGTTGGCAATAATCGTGAGCAATTTGTACCAACTTTTGAAAAGGCGATAACCTCAAAACAAGCATTTGAGATTGAAACCGAAACCGTTACAGCCGATAAACGGATAAAATGGATAGGCTGGTGTGCCATTACAAAAGATGGTAAATGGTATGCCAGTGGCCGCGATATAACTTATCAGAAGAAATTGTTGGCTGAGCTTGAACAATTGTCGCTGGTAGCGAGTAAAGTTCACAATGGGGTAGTTATAAGTAATGCGGATGATCACATAATCTGGACAAATGAAGCGTTTGAAAAAATAACAGGATATAACTTAAACGATGTAAAAGATAAGCGTTTACGCGATGTACTAAACGGAATACCGGTTCCTGAACAGAAACTGAAATTAGATTTAGCCATCAGCAAAAAAGAATCGTACCAGGCTGATTTATTGATAAGCCGTAAAGATGGTAAGTCAACATGGATCTCTGTTATCAATTCGGTTGTGCATAATGCCGAAGGTAAGATTGATAAGTTCATCCGTATAGTAGTAGATATTACACTGCGTAAGAACGCCGAAAAAGACCTTGATATATTGTCATTCGCGGCCCGAAAATCGCCAAGCGGTACGTTGATCCGTGATAAAGATGGCAAAGTGATTTGGATGAATGAGGCGCTGGAGCGTATACTAGGTTACACGCTGGATGAGGTGCGAGGAAAAACCCTTGGCAAAAAACTGATGGGTAAAGACAGCAATGTTGAAGAATTTAACAAAGCAATAGAGGCGGTTAAGCAAAAGAAACCTTACGAACTTGAACTGAAAATATATCGCAAGGATGGTACCCCAATTTGGGCATATTTATCAAACAGCCCGCTGCTGAATGAAATGGGTGAGGTTGAGCGCCAAATAACAATAGCTGTTGATATTACCGAACGTAAAGCTGCTGAGGAACAATTAAAGCTGCTCTCTTTAGTAGCCAGCAGCACCACCAGCGGGGTGGTGATAAACAACCTTAATGGCGAAGTGGAGTGGATAAATGATGCATTTGAAAAAATTACAGGGTATAATATAAATGATGTTAAGGACAAGCATTTGGGCGATACTTTAAAAGGCGAGCTTACCGACGTGTCTATTATTGAGCGGGCGCGGCGTTTATCCCAAAATAAACAATCTTTTGAGGTTGATCTATTAGCTTATCGAAAAGATGGGCAACCGCTATGGATATCCGTAATAAACTCGGTTATTTTAACCGCCAGCGGCGAAGTTGATAAGTATATTGAGGTTATTATCGATATCACCTCAAAAAAGAAGATTGAGTTGGAGCTGATCTCGGCCAAAGAACAAGCATTACAGTTAAACAGGGCCAAGGATATGTTTATATCCGTAATGAGCCACGAGATACGTACGCCTTTAAACGCGGTTATTGGTATGTCGCGATTACTGATTGATAATGATCCCCTGGAATCACAAAAAGAAAACCTGGATATACTTAAGTTTTCAGCAGAAAATTTAATGACCCTGATAAATGATGTGCTTGATTTTACCAAGATAGAAACAGGCAACATTGAGCTGGAAAAGGCTGAGGTCAACCTGCGAGAAATGGTTCACCGTGTGGTGAATTCTATGCAATACCGGGTAAGTGAAAACAACATCTACCTAAAAGAAACCATTGATGAGGCCCTCCCGGAGTTTATTATAGCAGATAGCGCAAGGTTGGTACAAGTGCTTTTAAACCTGGTAAACAATGCTATTAAATTTACAGACAAAGGCGGCGTAACCATAGATTTGAGGGTTTTAGAAGAAACAAACAGCAATATTCGCATACGATTTGCGGTTACTGATACCGGCATTGGAATAGCGAATGATAAACTAGGCACTATATTTGAGTCGTTCAAACAAGCCGAAGCAGATACCACCCGAAAATATGGTGGTACAGGTTTAGGCCTTGCTATTAGTAAACGTTTGGTTGAGTTACATGATTCAAGAATAAACGTTGATAGTGTTTTAGGGCAGGGTTCAACCTTTTGGTTTATTATTACGTTTAATAAAGTTAAACACCATACCAATATCACTAACGACAAAATGGAAATAGGACTGCGCTTAAATATACTTGTAGTTGACGATAACCAGATTAACCGCATACTAGTTAATAAAGTACTGCAAAAATGGGGTGCCCAGGCTGATTTTGCGGAAAACGGGCAGGAAGCTGTTGATAAAATAGTAAGCAATATGAACTATGATGTTGTTTTAATGGACATACATATGCCTGTGATGGGAGGGCTTGAAGCCACTCAGATTATACGCGCCAAGCCTGAAGCTTACTTTCAGCAATTACCTATTGTTGCATTAACTGCATCAATGCTTAGCAGTGAAATTAACCAGATGAGTGCCGCCGGTATGAACGATTTTATCCTAAAACCATTCGACCCAAAAACACTGTTTGAGAAATTGGGTAAATACCAAAAAGTGTAATTGATATTAAAAGTAAGTTATTCTGCGTAAGCGATAGTGGCAATACTCAACTTAACCCCGTCAACTTTTAATAGTTCCGCAGCACAAGCCTCCAGTGTTGAACCGGTGGTTACAATATCATCCACCAATAAAATGTGTTTGTTTTTTAGCCTTTCAGGGTTGATGACGGTGAAAACCTCCTGCATGTTTT
This sequence comes from Bacteroidota bacterium, assembly GCA_013287375.1. Lineage (GTDB taxonomy): Bacteria > Bacteroidota > Bacteroidia > Sphingobacteriales > Sphingobacteriaceae > Mucilaginibacter. The sequence goes on from JABDDX010000041.1 coordinate 17,474, forward strand.
CAAATCGGGTGAAGCGCCCTTTTTTTGTTTGAGTTTCCGTAGCCCGGGTGCGAATCAAGCTGGTATCATCAACTATGGCATTTAGTTTCTGCGCCAATCCCTCAGCAAAGCAAGTACTTTGGTTGTAGCCACGCTGCTTCAGTCGTTTTTTATGTAGCGGAACAGGTATAATCACATCAGCCGAATAAAAAACCTCATTCTTAACCAGTTGTGCTCCGGCAATACTACCTGCCGCGTGGCCTATTTGCTGCATACCCTTGTACTTAAGATGATGCACCAAATTTTGCACCTTCCCACCTTTAGTAAAGTAATACAGCGCATAAGCCGCCTGCACATTAACTTTACCCCAAAACTGCCGTGCAACAATATTATCAGCCTGTAAATGAAAGTTGGTAAGTGGTAAGCTATATTGGCAATTAGTACAAATAATCTGTTCATTCGCCATCAAACTCTCGCCACAAGCTGGGCAAAGTTGTGGAAAAAGTAACCCAACAAAATCAGCAAAGTAACTGCGCGATAATTTCACGCTATGAATTTAAAAAGAAATTTAAAATTTCCTACACCCTCTTTGCGCCGAAGGCGAAGAGAGGGTCGACAAGCGCAACGAAGTCGGGGTGAGTTAACAGAGTGCGCAAAAGCAAAGCAGCTTTGCATAGTTCAAGATTGCTTCGTCCTTCAGAATGACAAAAGAAAAAAATTATTCCTGAACAGCCGCAGCCTTATCCTTAATCGCCAATTGCCCGCAAGCAGCATCAATATCCTTACCGCGACTCCTGCGAAGATTAGTATTAATACCCTGACTCTTCAAATAATCAGCAAATTTCTCAATCTTATCCTCGCCGGCATTCAGAAAGGCGGCGAAGGCGATCGGGTTATATTCGATGATGTTCACTTTGCAGGGTATGTGCTTGCAAAATTTGGCCAGTTCAATGGCATCTTGTATAGTATCATTAAAACCATCAAAAACAATGTACTCGTAAGTAACCGGGTTTTTGGTTTTAGCGTAGTAGTATTTCAGGGCTTCGGCTAATGCTTTTAACGAGTTTTGCTCATTTATCGGCATTATGGTATTACGTTTCTCGTCGTTTGCAGCGTGTAGACTAAGCGCCAGGTTAAATTTCACCTCATCATCGCCCAGTTTTTTTATCATTTTGGCGATGCCTGCGGTTGATACTGTGATCCTTTTCGCAGCCATATTCAGGCCGTCTTCGCTCGTGATCTTCTCTATCGAGTCCATCACATTTTTATAATTCAGCAAAGGCTCGCCCATACCCATATAAACAATATTGCTTAAAGGGATGCCGTAGTTTTCTTGCGCCTGTTTGCTGATGAGCACCACCTGGTCGTAAATTTCGTCAGGATTTAGGTTGCGTTTGCGCTCCATATATCCTGTAGCACAAAATTTACATGTGAGGCTACAACCCACCTGAGACGACACACAGGCCGTCATTCGGCCTGGAGTTGGAATTAAAACACCCTCAATCAGGTGCGCATCGTGCAAAATAAAAGAATTTTTTATAGTTTTATCAGCACTAAACTGTGAGTTGTTAATTTTAACATTATTTATAATAAAATTATCATTCAGCTTAGTGCGCAGTTCCTTTGAAATATTGCTCATATCGTCAAAAGAAGAACACGACTTTTTCCAAAGCCATTCGTAAACCTGTTTTGCTCTAAAGCCCTTTTCGCCCATTTGGGTAAAGTGCTGTTGCAGGGTTTGCAGGCTTATATTGCGGATGTCTATTTTTTCTTTTACGGTGCTCACTTTTGCAAAGGTACTCAATTTAAAAAAATGTTGCTTTTTTTAAAGTCATCTTTTTTATTTAATTAAGAAACAATAACTTAAGGTTAACTGTTTTGTTTAAATAATCAGATCGGATTTTAAAAAATGGTATATGAAGATGCTAAGTTTTATTTGATGAAAAGTTTTACTGCTGATTACGTTTTCCCTGTTTATGCCGATCCGATCAAGAATGGAATTGTTACTGTTGATGAGGATGGAAAGATTCTCTCTGTCTCGGATTCAGCATCCGATGTCAGCCCGCCACCCGAAAAACTGAGCGGTATTATTTGTCCCGGTTTTATTAATACCCATTGCCATCTGGAACTTTCGCACATGTTAGGGAAAGTGCCCACCAAAACCGGACTGGTTGATTTTATAAAAGAAATAACACAACAACGGGGCGCTACCGACAGTGGCCTGATTACTGCCGCTGCTGAGCAGGCTGATAATGATATGTTTGAAAACGGTATTGTAGCCGTTGGCGATATATCAAACAACAACAGCACCATAGCCATTAAAGCTAAAAGCAAATTACACTACCATACCTTTGTTGAAATTTTTGGCTTTTTGCCCAACAAGGCCGACGAGCTTTTTGAGAAAGCATTAACATTGATGGCGGAGTTTAGACCGCAATCGGTTTCTATAACCCCGCATGCGCCATATTCAGTATCAAAGGAGTTGTTTAGGTTGGTTAAAAAATATTGCGAAACGCACAGCAACCTGCTGAGTATCCATAACCAGGAGTGTGATGATGAAAATAAGTTTTTCAGGTATAAACTGGGCAAGTTTACAGCGTTGTATGATTATTTTGGTATGGATATAAGCCACTTTAAGCCACAGGCCCGTAACTCCGTGCAATCCATCGTTCCGCTTCTAACCAATAAGCAGGAAATATTATTGGTGCATAATACCTGCACTAATCTAAAAGACGTTTATTTCCTTAAGCGTTTCGATCGTAAAATAAATTGGTGTTTTTGCCCCAATGCCAATTTATATATCGAACATAAACTACCTAAGATCAATCTTTTTGTTGATCAGGGCTTTAATATTACCCTGGGTACCGATAGCCTTGCATCAAACCACGGCCTAAGCATTTTAAGCGAAATGCAAACCATCCAGCATAAATACCCGGCTATCAGTACCGCTAAATTAATGGAGTGGGCCACCATAAACGGCGCCAAATTTTTAGGCATCGATAGCCAAAAGGGCACATTAGAAACAGGTAAAACTCCCGGCCTTAATTTAATAACCAATGTTAATGGGTTAAATTTAACACCCGAATCAAAAGTTAAACGATTAATTTAATCCCATGCTTTTAAAAATCAGGTTTGTTATTTTATTGCTGATCATTTGCACCGCTTGTAAAGTATCGGCCCAAAGCAACCCTGTAGTTAAAACCGATAAGGGGTACATCCTCGGCTTAACAGAAAATAAAATTCTGGTTTTTAAAGGCATTCCTTATGCAGCGCCACCGGTTGGTGGTTTAAGGTTTATGCCGCCCGCAAGTCACTCATCATGGGCTGATACTTTATCTGCCACAAAATTCGGTTCTGTAGCCACGCAAACATCAGGTAATAAGATCATAGGTTCCGAAGATTGCCTTTCATTAAATATCTATACCCCCCAAGCCGATAACCATAAACGTGCGGTAGTGGTTTGGGTACATGGCGGCAGCATGACCAGCGGTTCGGGCAAAGGAATGAACGGGCATGCTTTTGCTGATCAGGATGATATTGTTACCATCACCATCAATTACCGCTTAGGCGCGTTCGGGTTTTTGTATTTGGGCGATGTTAATAAGCGTTATGCCGAATCCGGCAACTGTGGTGTGCTTGATGTGATCGCGGCTTTAAAATGGATCAACAAAAATATCACAGCTTTTGGCGGCGACCCACAACGGGTAACCATCATGGGCGAATCGGCAGGGGCGAAGCTCATCAGCGCTGTACTGATATCGCCGAAATCAAAGGGACTGTTTAGTCAATACATTGCCGAAAGCGGTTCAGTGCAATGCATCAGGGATACCGTAACCGCTAAAAATGAACGACTGCGCATTTTACACCAGATGGGCCTTGGTCGGCATGATGCAAAAAAACTGTTAACCATGCCTGCTGATTCTATTATGAAGATACAGGGTATCGTTTGCGAAGGTATTGGCGGTAACTCTTTCTTCGGCCCGGTATACGATGGCGAAGTGATTAAAGAAGATGGTTATAAATATGCTGCAAGTAACAGCCTTCCACGCATTAAAGCGCTTATCGGCACCAATGAATACGAAGCGGCACTGTTTTTTAACCGTAACGAGGATTTGGATAAAGATAACGCTGCTTACCTAAAAGAATTATTTGAAGATGACTACCCAATGGTTTCCGCTAAATATCATCAGCAATTAAAAACAGATTCGCCTTATGCTGCCGGGGTAAAAGTGCTTACGCAGTATATGTACCAAATGCATTCTTACCGCTTTGCAAAAGTACTGGCTCAAAGTAATATCCCCGTATGGGTGTATCGTTTCAAATATGATGATGGCAAACCCTTCGGTGCTAAACATGCCCAGGAACTGCAATACATCTGGAACACCCGCGACGTAAATTCAATAACCGATAGCGCCAAAAAGCAACTAACTATTAACATGCACGGTGCCTGGGTAGCCTTCATCAAAACAGGCAATCCCAACATCGCCACCTTGCCCCAATGGCCAGGTTATAACAACAATACCCGCCAAATAATGACGTTTGATACTACTGATAAAGTGATCGGCTTGAAAGAAGTGTATAACGATACAAGTTTCCCTTCGCAAGTATTTACGCTGAAATAAGTTTGTTTTCTGTAATATCATTGCCGCCGGCCATAATCAAATTGATTTACCATCAAAACATTCCTATTTTTGACAGGAAACTAATGAGTCAATAAGAACGCAGCCAATGACCCAATGACAGCGCAGCATAATGACTCAATGACCCTATGAAACATTTAGATATAACTATAAAAGGCAAAGTACAAGGCGTATCCTTCCGCATGTCGACCAAAGCCGTTGCAGATCAGCTTGGTGTTTGCGGCTACATTAAAAATGCCGATAACGGGGATGTACTGATTGCTGCCGAAGCTAAAAGTGGCTTACTCGATATGTTTTTAGATTGGTGCAACGAAGGCCCTGAAAAAGCCGAAGTAACCTCCGTTGAGTCGCATGAAGGCGAATTAAAAAACTATCGTAATTTTGAGGTAGTGAAAAAGAACTTTTTGTGGTAGAAAATACCTTTAAATCGTAGGAAAAACCATTGTCAACAGCTAAAAAATTCGCGGGCCAAACCGCAGTATACGGTATAAGCACCATTGCCAGCAGGGTGCTTACTTTTTTTCTTACCCCGCTTTATACCTGGGCATACCCAACAGCAGCATACGGTATATTAACCACCATGTACAGCTATGTTTCTATGACGAATGCTTTGCTGTCATTCGGAATGGAAACCACCTTCTTTCGCTACCTTAACAAACATGCCGATAACAAGCAACGCGTTTATAATAATGCCTTTGCTTCAGTATTTGCTATAACCATTATATTCCTGCTATGCTCATTGCCATTTATTGGCAATATTGCCAATTTTGTCGACATCAGCCATGCGCAAAAAATGGCTTCCAAAGGCATCCAGGTTACGGCTGCAATTGGTACTACCCATACTGATTTTGTAAAATATGTTTATCTTTTCCTGTCGATAGTAATTATTGATGCCTGGTGCGCCATCCCTTTCGCCAAAATTCGTGCAGATGGCAGGCCATCCCGGTACGGCCTCATCAAGCTGGCAAGCGTTTTAGTATTTATTGCCTTTAACGTTAGTTTTATAGTAGTAATACCTTTTTGGCTGAA
>JABDDX010000042.1 GCA_013287375.1 Bacteroidota bacterium
TAATCTTACTCCTACTACTTTTATTTTCATCAAAGCTACTTTTGGCGCAGGACGAAGCTTTTGCACGAAAAATAGTCGACACTTTATCTTCGCGCCATTTTTGGGGCAGAGGATATACCAAACATGGCGTACATAAAGCCGAGAAATATTTAACCGCGCAGTTTAAAAGCATTGGGCTTAAACCAATGGATGGCAAAAGTTTTTTGCAGCCTTTTTCTTATTCGGTAAATACTTATCCCGGAAAAATGGATGTAGCCATAAACGGAGAGCCACTGATACCTGGACAGGATTTTATTGTGAGCCCGGAAAGCCGGGGAATAAAGAAAACCATACAGCTTGAAGAGCAAGACAGCACACATTTTGTTGATGTTGCCAACAGGGTTATGATTGTAAAAGAGAATAAACTAACCTGGTCGGCAGAGCAGAAAGCTAAGGACTATACTATAATTGAGGTTAACAAAAACTTGTTTAAGCCTAAACCGGCTTCCATCAGCATTAATATTAAAAACAAGCTGATAGCCAATTTTAAAACCGCAAACATTTGTGGCGTAGTTAAGGGCACATTAAAACCCGATTCGGTTATAATTTACACAGCGCATTATGATCATTTGGGTGGTATGGGGAGAAAAACCTTCTTCCCGGGCGCGAATGATAATGCAAGCGGCGTTGCGCAAGTATTATCACTAGCTAAATACTACGCGGCACATCCACAGCCTTATACTATGGCTTTCATTCTTTTTTCGGGCGAGGAAATTGGTTTGCTGGGATCGAAATATTTTACAGAGCATCCGTTGGTTCCGCTAAAGAGTATTCGCTTTTTAATTAATCTCGATCTGGAAGGTACAGGAATTGATGGAATAACCGTTGTTAATGCAACCCTCTACCCAAAAGAATTCAGTATATTAAAGCAACTTAATAACAAGGACGGTTTATTGGCAAAAGTAAATTCAAGGGGGAAAGCAGCCAATAGCGATCATTATTTTTTCTCAAAAAACGATGTCCCGGCTTTTTATATCTATACGCTGGGGGGTATAAAAGCCTACCACGATATTTATGATATAAGTGCAACCCTGCCAATGAATAAATATCATGACATATTTACACTATTATTGAAGTTTAACGATGCTTTAATGAATAAGCAGCAGTAGATTTGCAATCATCTACCTAAAAGATATGAGCACAACAAAAATCGGCTGGATAGGCCTTGGGACAATGGGTAACCCAATGTCGCAGCAATTGATAAAAGCAGGTTATGCTATAACCGTATATAATCGGACCAAAGAAAAAGAGGATGCTATTAAAGCACAAGGAGCAACAACAGCCCCTTCCCCATCTGCGTTAATACAACAAACCGATGTGGTCATCATCATGGTATCGGACGATAAAGCCATAAAAGATATTTTTTATGGCGATGATGGCTTGTTGGGCGCGAAAACATCCGGTAAAGTTATCATCAACATGAGTACCGTATCGCCTGCTATCAGTAAGGAGGTTGCGGCTAAGTGCTTAGATCAAGGCAACCACTATTTGGATGCACCGGTATCAGGCAGCGTGAAACAAGCCCAGGAAGGCACTTTAGTGGTAATGGTTGGCGGTGACGTTACTGCCTTTGAACAAGTTAAACCTATATTAGAGAAATTAGGTAAACTGGCTATGCTGGTTGGCGATAATGGCGCTGGAAATGTTGCCAAACTTGCTATCAATACGTTATTAGGTATTGCTGCACAGGGCTTAGCAGAAGCTGTTATTTTGGCGAAAAATAATGGCATTGATCCCAGCGATTTAACCACGTTAATTAATAATAGCGCTTTAGGTAGTGTATTTGGTAAAATAAAAGGCGATGCTATTGTTAACGATAATTACAAAGCTGCCTTTGCATTGAAGCTAATTGCTAAGGATTTGCGATTGGCAAAGGATATTAGGCTTTCTACACCGCTTGGTGAAGCTGTGTATCAAACCTTTCAGCAAGCAGAGGCTGAGTATGGTAATGAAGATATTATTGCGATAATTAAGCAGGTAGATCACAAATAGACTCATGATCTCACATACCCAAAACGGCTATGCGTTATAACATAGAGCCGTCTCTATTTAGTTTCAGTCTCTAAATCATAGTTTAAAAACTCGGTTTTCTTTTTGCCGTATTTAACTTTATTTGAAAGTTCGGCAGATGGTTTTTCAATAAATTTCCAGAAGATCCATGATGCGCCAATGCAAATAACCATAGCTAATATAAACAACACCCAGTTATAGTTAGGGCTCACATGCCGTTGAAGTAAGTTAATTATCTTAATCCCGATTATAAAATGAATTAGGTATAACGAATATGATATTTCGCCAGGAAACTCAAGACCCGAGTGTATCGGTTTCCGGTAAAATAAAATCATCAGGATAGTACACAAAGAAGCAATCGCGCCTAACAAATCATAAAATAAAAATGAAAAAACAATTAAGATCAATAACGCAATGTATTCGAGTATCTTATTATTCTCCTTTATGTAGATCAAATAACCTACAGTCCCTATCAAAAAGAAAACAATAAAATTTAACAAGCTAATATAACTTGCAACTTGTGTTTGGCTCAACCACAACAATACTGGTATTGAAATTAAAATGGAAGCTTTCGGCATCTTCATTAAAAAAACGAAAAACAGACCAATGAATATATAATATTCTGCCTCAATCTGCAGAGTCCAAAAAACGGGATTGTCGGCTGGAAGATGCATATAAAAAACGCTAAGTAAAATACTCGTAATATTTTCGGGATAAACCAAATGCCTTACTTTGTATGAAAAGTATGCTATAACTAATGTAAGTAATAATGCAGCAATATATGGCGGATGAAGACGCAAAACTCTTTTATATAAAAATTTGAAGTAATGCTTAAATTCATAATTTGCCTTAAATAAACTATAAGGAATAATAAAGCCTGATATTACAAAAAATATTTGTACTCCATACTTCCCATTATCTGCAATCCAACTAAAAAAATCCAGGTAAAACGACACCAGTGGAAACCGGTTTACCAAAGTGACAAAAACAAACTGCTAAAACAGCAATCCCTCTTAAAAGCCCTAAAGTTTGAATTTTTGATTTACTTACCATTAAATTACGTTTCGGAATACGGGCTAAATATACGTTTTAATTCCATTTCGTCTATTAACTATATGCTAATTAGATCAGCATCATTCCATTACTTTTTGTATTGTCCAGTGATGGCCAAAAGGGTCTATTATATCGCCCTGCCGGAAACCATAGTCGTAGTCCTGCGCGGGCGATATTTCTTTTGCACCGGCAGCCAGGGCTTGTGTCATTACCTTATCAACGTCATCAACCATTAAGCCAATGTTGGTTGTTGTACCATTACAACTTAGTGGACTGAACGCTTTTTTAATATAGTTTTCCTCATGTAAATGAAACATGGCTCCATCAATAGTAAATTCGGCAACATGTATGCTGCCATCATCATTATTAAATCTGCGCAATTCGATAGCACCGAAGGCATTTTTATAAAAATCAATATCAACAATACCTGTTGGGATGTATAATACTGGCGCAAAAGCTGTTTTAAATTGATTTTTCATAACCCTGGTTTTATCCTAATAAATTTATGCACTAAAAATTTCATGTGCAAACTACCAAGTACACAAACATTTACCTGCTACGTTGGTTGAAAATAAAAAAACAAACACATGGATTTATCAGTCGACCGTCGCCTCCGCCATTGGTGGGTATTTTTATTAAGGGGGATACTTTTTATTTTAGTAAGTATCTGGATGATTGCTTCGCCCCTTACAAGCTTTGTAGCTTTAGGTTTCTTTTTCGGGCTGATCATCTTTATCGCCGGGTTAGGTGAACTACTTCACGCGGTTAGGGATAAAACCGAGACCAACCGTGGCTGGCATATATTTTTAGGTGTAGTTGATTTGATACTCGGCCTGGTGCTTATGGGGCACGTAGCTGCAAGCGTAGCCATATTGCGTATAGTTGTAGGCATCTGGTTTCTCCTCCGCGGGTTTTCGTTAATCAGCTTTTCACGTGCTTTAGGAAAATCACTTATATTAACTATAAGCGGCATCATCATCGTAATATTTGGTTTGATGATAATTTTCAATGCCTTTTTTGGCTCGATGACACTTATTACATTTATAGCGGTGGCCTTTTTTATTACCGGAACTTTTAATGTGTGGTTAGGCTTTAGGATGAAAGCGCACTAGTTAAAAATCGACATAAACAAAGAGCTCCTTTCAAGTATATGAAAGGAGCTCTTTTATGGTAGAAAATATTAGCCTATTGCTGTGTAACTGTTCCGGTAACAAAATTAATTAAATAAGTATGCCCTCCGGTTATAATTAGATTTGCCTGGTGGTTACCAAGATACTGAATAGAGCCTGCATAATCAACAACATAAGTTTTTGAACCAACCGGACCATCAGATTCTCTAACCTCAGATGTAAAAGTTGCCGTACCCGCAGTTATGTCGGTAGTACCCGATCCATTTACAATCAGTAAGCCTTTTAATTGGTAGTTGCAATCAACCGAGGTGAATTGATTTTGAATTTGAGGCGGCGTAATACCTTCGTGAGAAATTGAGGTGACAATTGAGCCATTTAATGTAGCCGATTGGTATGTGTTATCTGTTGCTTTAAAAGTATAGTTTTGAACGTTAGTGTATTCATCCAAAAAGGTTGGGCTATAATTTTCAACTTTCAAGCTATCATATACGGTGTAGCCATCAACATAGCTTGAACTGCAATTATATACAAAGTGAAACTTGCCGCTAAGCCATTCGGTGGTATCGCCTGGTAAAACTAAATGCGTATAAGCGGTATCAATCACATATCCGCATAATGGATTAAGCGAATTTACTGTCTTCGTTTTTTTACCTGCTACAATACTGGATGGTGCTTTTGCCCCATCGTTTATATTGGCACCACCTAATTGGCCGGTAAGTGATTGATTTAAGCTTAGCGCAATTTGTTTTGCAGCATCTGCATCAGTTATAGGTGAAGTGGAAACAGGTTTAGTTGCTGTTTTTTTACAGGCAGAATAACAAAATACAACTGCAAGTAATATAATAAATATGCGGGTAAGATTTAATTTCATAATTTGTATAAAGCTTAGAATATGCACCTAATGTAAACAATATTAATTAGTTACACCCAAACAGCCAAGAAAAACTGAAATTCAACAATCAATGATTAAAAATATTTAGCATTGATTAAATCTGTTTAACTGTATCATTCAATAACAAATTATAAAACTGGTAATTACATATCTGTTTAATTTATATTATCTTTAAATATGGAAGATCAATCTGTTTGCGCTCATATAAAAGCCATAAAAAGTGTAAAAATTAGCGAGGATAATGTTTGTGAAGAATGCATAAAACATAATGGTACCTGGGTGCATTTACGGGTATGCCAAACTTGCGGGGTTACTTTGTGTTGTGACGATTCGCCATCTAAACACATGACTAAACATTACCACCAGAGTCATCATCCGGTTATCTCTTCGGCACAACCGGGTGAACGTTGGTTATGGTGTTACCCTGACGAACAATTTGTTGAATATTAATTTATATAACCCATATGCTTAAAAAGGGAGAACATATTGACGGTACACCTGCCGAACTACAACTATTATTGGATAACGATACCGAGGCAAACGTTTTTTTTGAAAGTCTGTCAAAATCATATAAACAAGGTTACTGCGATTGGGTAGGATCGGCCAAACAGGAGGATACCCGCAAAGTAAGAGCAGGCAAAGCACTCATCATGCTACAAAACAAACAAAAAACACTTAAAACTTAGTTGCGTAAAATCTGTTTAAACAAAACTTCTGCTATATAATTACGTATATGCGGTTAAATTATACATTGGCTGTTAAAAAACAGTTAGGCCAATGTTGAGGTTTGTTCATTTTTTATGAAAAAAATATTCTTTGCTATTTTCCTGTTACCATACTGCGCTTTAGCACAAACAGCCGATACTTATATTCAGAATGGCAACCAAGCCGCAGGAAGAAAGGATTATGCAACAGCAATTTCCGCTTTTACGAAAGCCATCGAAATAAACCCTAAAGATGCCAATGCCTATTTTTATCGTGCTAACGCTTACACTAATGAACATGATAACCGGGATGCTGTAAAAGATTTCACCCAAACCTTGGCGCTTAACCCATCCTACCCTAACGCCAGTAATTACAGGGCAAATGCTTACGCTAATCTAAAAGATTATAGTAACGCTATTACCGATTTCACTAACGCGCTGGCCTTGGAACCCAATAATGCTGATCTATACCATTACCGGGCCAACGCCAAAAGCAACTCCGGCGATTATAGTGGTGCTGTACAGGACTTTACTCATGCCATTGAACTCGAGCCCAATAATGCTGATCTGTACGAGTATCGTGGCGTAGCCAAAACAAATTTAAACGATAACAGAGGTGCCATTGCTGATTATGATATTGCAGTAAGACTCAAACCTAACGATGCTGACCTGTTGTTTTACAGAGCTAATTCAAAAGGCAATATCCAGGACTATAATGGCGCTATCGCGGATTATAATCTTACGTTGAAATTAAATCCACGAAATGCCAAAGCAATATTCTACAGGGCAAATGCTAAGGTAAACTTAAAAGATTTTAAGGGCGCTGTTAATGATTACACTTTAGCTGCAAGCATTGACCACAGTACTGCCAATTTATACTATTACATGGCTAATGCAATGAGTAATGCTAATCAATACAAAGAATCTATTGTTTATTACGATAAGGCCATAGCACAAGATCCGCAGAATGCAGCCTTGTATTTATATAGAGGCAAAGCAAAATTAAATCTTGAAGATGCAAAAGGTGGTATACAGGATTTTGACCAGGCTATTCAACTTAACCCGCAGTATGCCGAGGCTTTGCAGAACCGTGGAGATGCAAAAATAAATACACGCGATTTTAACGGAGCGCTTAATGATGCTAACGCCGCTCTTGGTATCGATCCTAACAGTTTGGGAGCAACCTATGTACGTGGAAAAGCTGAAGTGGAATTGAAAGATACCGCAAGCGCGATGACTGATTTTAACTTTGTGATTGCCAACCATACCAAGAACGAATATGTATACCTATCGCGGGGTAATTTACGAAGCAAGCAAAATGATAATATAGGTGCGACGCAAGACTTTGATAGAGCCGTAGAACTGAATGCCAGCAATAAAAATGTTTACCTGAATCGTGGTAATTTCAGATTAAAGCTTGATGATTACACAGGCGCTGTGGCTGATTTCAAGAAAATGATTGAGGTTGCCCCGGAAAGCGTTGTAGGCCATGTTAAGCTTGGTAACGCACTGATACTTGCCGGGCAAAATGTTAATGCCATAAATGTATTTAATTCGGCTATAACATTAAACCCAAAAGACCCGAGCACTTATGTTTGGCGCGGTATGGCCAAAAGTAACCTGGGCAGCTATGCCGATGCGCTAAACGATTATAATACAGCTATTAAGTTAGATTCAACCTCCTCAGAGGCTTATGCTAATCGCGGAAATACAAAAGCGTTAATGAAGGATTATACCGGGGCGTTAAAAGATTTGGATGTAGCTATCAAGCTAAATCATGACAATGATAATGCATTCTTTTACAGGGCTGATATTAAAATAAAGCAGAAGAATTATACCGGCGCTGTTGATGACTATAATTCTGCCTTATTTGCCAATTTGGATAATATTAAAGTATACGCCTATCGCGGACTTGCTGAAGCCATGATGCGGGACACCGCATCTATGAATGCGGATTTTAGGTATTCAGCCAAGATCAACCCTAAAAATGAGCTGACCTACATTAAGCGAGGCGCTGCGAAAACTTTTTTTGCTGATTTTTCAGGGGCGCAATACGATCTTAACCTGGCCATAACCCTAAACCCCAAAAGTGCCGACGCTTATTTAACACGTGCCAAGCTTAAAATTGCCATGGCTGATAAAGATGGCGCTTGTGTAGATTTAAATAAAGCATTGCAATTAGGATCAAAAGAAGCGCCTGATCTGATCAAAACAAATTGTTATTAAGTACCTTATTTATCGGTCTTATTTAATGCTTTGATACGGTATTTATATAGCTTTTGATGGATATAGCCGCGGCGTTTGTTAGCCTCCCCTAAACTATTTTCACCCGAAAAATAGCTATCTAATATTTTGGGTACCGCAATAGTTTGCGAGGAATATATACCTGAATTGCCGCTGAAAAAATATGCTGTAAAACAGGCAATAGCAAACAGCAAAGCATACTCGCCGCCAAAAAGCTCTATCCCCATAAAAGTACAGGCTAATGGCGTGTTTGTAGCCCCCGCGAATACCGCAATGAAACCTAAGGCCGCAAACAAGCTTACCGGCGCATTCAATAATCCCGACAAAGTATTGCCTAACGTTGATCCTATATAAAATAAAGGTGTCACCTCCCCTCCTTTAAACCCGGTGCCTAAGGTAATCGTTGTATAAATGGTTTTCCATAACCAGCTCCAGGTATCGGAGCCACCAGCATGAAACGAAGATGGGATAGTTACCGCTCCCGGATATTGCGCATCAACACCCAGGCTTAAGTAATCCGGTTTACCTATGGCATAAGTCAGTCCAATCAATATCAACCCACCAAAAACAGGGATTAACCATTTAATACTGAAAATCTTTAAAAAGCCTGCTTTAATCTCGTGTACCATGATAGCAAACAGATAACTGGCCAAACCAAAAGCAATGGATGCGACAATCACCTTAGCTATCAATAACAGATCCATCGGCAAATAGTCCGACAAAAAGTATGGTGTTTTAGCTATGATATCAATATGGTAGGCCGTATGATGGATATGCCATGCGCCAACGGTAATATCGGCAACAATGCTGGCAATTAATGCGGGTAATAATGCGTCATATTTTATTCTGCCGATGGTTAATACTTCCAACGCGAATACCGCTCCTGTTAATGGTGTGCCGAAGACCGCGCCAAAGCCAGCTGCTATTCCTGCAGTAAGCAACATGCGCAGGTCATCGCCCGTCAATTTAAACCAACTGCCAAATAGCGCGGCAATGCTACCCCCTATTTGTACCGCTGTGCCTTCCCGCCCGGCAGAACCGCCAAATAAATGCGTAATTACTGTGGTGATTAAAATGATAGGCCCCATGCGCGGCGGTACGCCTGCGCCGGGCTCGTGTATTTCATCAATAATGAGGTTATTGCCTTTTTCGGATGATTTACCTACCCATTGGTACATAAAATGAATCAATATACCGGCCAATGGCAATAAAAAGAGCAACCAGGTATGAGCGAAACGAAAATGGATTGCCCAAGTTAACAGCCATAAAAAAAAGGCTACCATACTGCCTATGGCTATGGCTACGGGAACTACTAATAACGTCCAACGCAGTGTATATTTTAGAATGCTTAGATGTTCTGAAGAAAGGATAAACTTTTTCAATGGATAAGGATACCGTGATGTATTTGTGTTAATTGCTTTTATTTTTTTCACCTGCAATAGTATTATACCCTAAAGTTTCACTTTAAGATTGATTTGCAGGCGCCATCAGCAAACGCGGTTTTTAAAAGGAAGACACCATTTCCTGCTGCTAATATACAAATTAAAAATTCGCTTAAACAAAAAATGCCTTCAGCTTTAGCCAAAGACATTCCCAAACTAATTTAAACGTGCTAATTATCTTTATGCTGATTTTCTTTGATTATTGATTAATGCGGTTACATATACATGCGAGATGATTTCCCTTGCAGGGAACACCTCGTTAAAATTAAGGTTAAGATGATCGTAAATTACCTGCCTTGAAGGGTCGATCACATAGGTTGCCAATAACGATACATTTTCATCTACGCCTGAAAAACGGTTCCATGCCGGGTTTTCATCTGAATATACCCTGAATTTTTTGGCAATCTCATTCTCGGTGTCATAATAAAAATTTAATGACAAGCTATGCTCCCATGCTTTGTTTTGCAAGTCCTCATCCCTTTCATCGGCAATTATTAACAGGTTGCCCCCATTGGCTTTAATTTCATGCTGCAAGGTATTTAATTGCTTTAGATGATCTACACCCAAATTTTTCCAATGGCGCGAGTAAAAAGTGATTACCAAAGGTTTATCCAACAAATGCCTTAATAATATGGGGCCATGTGTTTCGGAACCATTATAAAACTGCTGCCAGTTGGCACCTTGCGGATTTAAGATAAAATCGGGCACATAATTACCTGCTTTTACCGGACTAAGCGGTTTGTATGATTTAATGGTATAATCAGGATCAGGGATTATCTCTGAAAGATCGAAGAATGGATATTTATTTACTGCTGTTAACATGTTTTTAAGATTTGAATTTTACTGTTTGTTCATTGATAGTGGTTCGGGTTAAAAAGCATGTTAACAACAACGGTAAAGGCCATAACTTACCCGGTAATATTTTAAGTATTTAGAGGTGGGTGTATACCGGGTATGATGCATAAAGTCTATTATAAAAATGAGGTAAGAAATATTTGTTGAAAATTATTGTTGAAGAAAACCAGATTGGTTTAACAACAACAACACATACACATCATACATTTTTTAAACCCTTGCAGGCCTAAAAAATAGCGGGAGCTGATGATGGTTTTATTGTATGACATTTATTATATCTTCTTTGACGAAACAAATATACTATAAAGTCTATTAATTTAGTAGATTATTTTACAGCAATCTGTATACACCTGTTTTACAGCCAATTAAAATTTAGATATTACGTATTTACCAGCCGAATAGGCATAGCATCCAGCGCAAAAAGTGAAGAAAGATTCAAGAAAAGCGAAGAAGGCAAGCACAGCAGCCAAAGAAAAAGCGACCACATGCAACTGAAGAACAGATGAAACGAGTATCGCTACAGTAAACAACACTCCTACCATAGCCGCGAAACGTTTAGGTGCACGATCAACAGGTTTAAATTTTATTTTGAGTTGTTTGATTACGGCATCGCTTAAAAAACCAAGTAAGCTATATTTGCCAAGATTAGTAGCACGAAGAAGAAAATCAACCAAAAGGAAAGCTATAATCAACCAAAAACCTGTTTTAAGATAAACCAACGTTAAAACCAAAACAAAAAATGCGGTTAGACGGGCTTTGTTTTCGTTTATTTTAATGAAGTCGACGGGACAATCCATAGGGGTTGATCAAAGAAAGGGGTCATGCTGAGGCACTCGAAGTATGAGCGTAAAGGCCGGCCCACATGCTTCGAGTGCCTCAGCATGACACCCCAAAGTTATTATTTATTCGGTTGTGGTGTTAATCTTAAATATGGCTTCACCAATGTAAATCCTTTAGGGAATTTAGCCGGGATGTCTTCTGTTTTTATTGATGGCAATACTACAACCTGCTCGCCATCTTTCCAGTCTGCCGGTGTGGCAACGCTGTGGTAAGCGGTTAGTTGCAGGGAATCAATCACACGTAGTATTTCCTGGAAGTTTCTGCCGGTAGATGCAGGGTAGGTAATGATTAATTTGATCTTTTTGTCAGGGCCGATAATGAACAATGAACGTACGGTTGCATTAACAGAAGCGTTTGGATGAATCATGTCATAAGCTTCCGCAATTTCGCGGTTTTCATCAGCAATGATCGGGAAAGTTACCTCAACATCCTGTGTTTCATTAATATCATTGATCCATAGTTTGTGCGATTCTACAGAATCAACGCTCAATGCGATCACTTTAACATTACGTTTGGCGAACTCATCTTTTAACGATGCTGTTTTGCCTAATTCGGTAGTACAAACTGGTGTATAATCCGCAGGATGCGAAAATAATACGCCCCAGCTATCACCTAAATATTCGTAAAAGTCAATGTCTCCTAATGAAGTTTTTGCTTTAAAGTTTGGTGCATCATCACCCAATCGTAAACTCATGATATTATTATTTTTATGTTGATAGATAATTGTTTAACCGGTTACAACCAGCTTTACTAAAGCAAATGTAACATCTTTTTTAAAAGTCTACCAAAATTATAGATTTTTTACATTACAGATATAATAATTGTCATGCTGAACTTGTTTCAGCATCCCACATGCTGGGTTTACTTGTATGGTGAGATCCCGAAACAAGTTCGGGATGACAAATCAAAAATTAAGTAATATGTTTTTTGATCTTAATTATCACCAGCTTTGATGTTGGCGTATTACTTTTAGCAGCTACACTATCTATCGGCACCAAAACATTGCACTCCGGGTAGTATGTTGCTGTATTCCCTTCGGGGATGTTGTAGGATACGATTACAAATAAATGTGCCGCGCGTTCAATTCCGCCGTAGTAGTTGAACAGGTCAACCTTATCTCCTGCTTTAAAGCCTGATTTCTTAATGTCTTTTGGGTTCATAAATATTACCCGGCGTTCGTTATGTATGCCACGATACCTATCCTCTAAACCATAAATAGTAGTATTAAACTGGTCGTGACTACGAATAGTCATCATTATAAATTCATCATCCGCTAATTTATGTTCGGTTAGTTGTGTAATGGTAAAAGGCACTTTACCACCCATATTTTTAGCTATAAATTCACCATCGCGTGGGCCATTAGGCAGGTAAAACCCGCCCAGATTGCGTACCCGCTTATTATAATCACTAAAACCAGGCACCACTTTCTCTATATCATCACGTACGGCATCGTAGCTTTTTTCAAACCTATCCCAATCCACCACACTACGGCTACCGATAGTGGCTTTAGCCATTTTGCAAACGATCTGATTTTCGCTCAACAAATCATCCGAAACCGGGTTAAGTATACCTTTAGACATTTGCACAACGCCCATGGAATTTTCGCAGCTGATCAACTGTGCTTCACCATTAATCATATCCTTGTCGCTGCGGGCAAGTGTAGGTAGTATCAAACCTTCTTCTCCATTTACCAAATGAGTGCGATTAAGTTTGGTTGATACGCTGACGGTGAGTTCCAGTTTGCGCATGGCATCAGCGGTATAATTAGTATCCGGCGTAGCCGAAAGGAAATTACCCCCCATAGAGAAAAACACCTTTATCTTGCCTTCATGCATAGCTTTTATCGATTCAACTACATCAAAGCCATGTTCGCGTGGCGGCTCAAAGCCATAGACTTCTTTCAGCTTATCCAGTTGTTGTTCTGTGGGTTTATCAAATATCATCATAGTACGGTTACCCTGTACGTTACTATGCCCACGAACGGGACATAAACCAGCGCCCGGTTTTCCAATGCTACCCTTTAATATGGTGAGGTTAACAATCTCTTTAATCGTATCAACCCCATTTTTATGCTGAGTGACGCCCATGGCCCAGCAAATAATGATGCGGCTTTTATATTTCAGCATTTCTGCAGCCTGTTCTATTTGCGTTATGGATATACCGCATTTATCGGCAAGTTCTTCTACGGTATTATCTGCTAAGCTATGCAGGAATTCGGTATAGCCTTTAGTGTGTTGTTTTATAAACTCCTGGTCGAATACTTTTCCGGGTTCTTTTAATTCCGCATCATACAACAATTTTTCAATAGCCTTTAGCAAGGCCATATCGCCGTTTATTTTTACCTGGAGAAATAAATCGGCTAAGTGGGCGGTGATGCCTAGTATGCCTTTAACCTCCTGCGGATTTCGGAAACCCATCAATCCGGCTTCATGCAAGGGATTTACGGCTATGATCTTAGCGCCATTTTCCTTGGCCTTTTGTAAGGCAGTTAGCATACGCGGATGATTTGTCCCCGGGTTTTGCCCCATAATGATGATCACATCCGAATCATAAAAATCGTTAAGTGTTACCGTGCCTTTTCCAATCCCAATGGTTTCACTCAAGCCTGAACCTGAAGATTCATGGCACATATTGGAGCAATCGGGCAGGTTATTGGTGCCGAATTCGCGTACGAATAACTGGTAAGTAAACGAAGCTTCGTTGCTTGTACGCCCGGAGGTATAAAATGCGGCCTCATTGGGCGATGCCAATCCGTTCAATTTATCAGCTATCTTTTTAAAAGCAGCATCCCAACTGATGGGTAAATAATGCGTGCCGCCTTTTGGCAGATACATCGGTTCGGCAATACGGCCTTTTTTGCCTATTTCATAGTCGTTTAACTTTGCCAGATCGGCTACTGAATTTTGGGCGAAGAACTCCGCTCCTATTTTCTTCAAGGTAGATTCTTCGGCGAATGCCTTAGCTCCATTCTCACAATACTCGGCAACCGGTGAACGATCATCATCAGGATCAGGCCAGGCGCAGCTAGAACAATCAAAACCGCCCTTTTTATTCATGTGGAACAAGCCATCCATTCCCCGGACAAAACCTGACTCCTGCATCATATCGACCATAGCAGCAGTAACCGCAGGTATTCCTGCGGCCCATTTTTTAGGTTCTGTTACTTTCAGATCCAGTAATTCTTCCGGGTTTTCGGCTGATGGCTGTGCTTTTATATCCTTGTTCATGGGTTATCCTTTCTTCTTTTGCAATAGTGGATTTGGATAATTATCACTCTGATCTTCATCCACATTATCCAAACAGGTAAAATCCTTTTCGATTAATAAATGCAAACCAGCAGCTTGATTACCAAAACCCACTTTATCAGTATCCTTCAATTCAATTATCATCTTCCTGGCCATACATAAGGTAATCTTATTATCAATATAACTTGATGTTAATACCTCCCCATCGGTTAATTGCACAGCGTATATTAGTGGGTGCCCCGCAAAGTTTATCTGATCCTCAAGGTAGCCTTCTCTTGCTAAGGTATCCACGTCGCTGCGGGTTAGGCGGTACCGTAACGAATCACTTTTAATGCGTAGTTTCATAATCAGATATTAGTATGCGGTGCGCCGCTGTGTAAATATTAAAACGTTCGTTGCGTAAAAATCCTATCAGGGTAATGTTAAATTCATTTGCCAACTCCACCGCCAAACTTGATGGCGCACCTACTGCCGCAATTACCGTAATGCCTGCCATAGCCGCTTTTTGAACCAACTCGAAGCTGGCCCGGCCACTCAATAGCAGAATATTTTTGGTTAATGGCAGCCAGTTATTATTAATGGCTGCGCCGATGAGCTTATCCAAAGCGTTATGCCTGCCTACATCTTCACGCACTAAAAGCAATTCGCCGTTAGGCATAAATAAAGCGGAGGCGTGTAAGCCGCCTGTATCAGCAAAAACTTCTTGATGTTTGCTTAATAAAGTTGGTAGTTCGTGTAGTATGGTGGCGTTTATAAAATTATCATCCTGCTGATCCTGGTAAACACTCACCGTACGAATAGCGTTGATGGAACCTTTACCACAAACGCCGCAACTGGAGGTTGTATAAAAATTACGCTCTGTATTACGCAGGTTGGGAATGGCATCTTCGCTCAGGGATACTAAAATTGTATTTTCCTTGTTCTCGGCACAGGCAATAAAGGAGTGTTCTATTTTAGCAACATCCTTTTGTTGGGTAATGATGCCTTCGGTAAACAGAAAGCCAAGCGCTAATTCCTTATCATTACCCGGTGTGCGCATGGTAACGGATATATTTTGTGTTTGCCGGTTATTTTTAGGGCCGAATTCGAGACGAATTTCCAAAGGTTCTTCAATAGCCAGTGCATCCGATGTTTGGGTAATCGCTGTATGATTTACTTTAGTAATTGGCTGATGTGTAATTGAACTTGAGGCCATAATCAAATATACAAATCTGAATATGCTTATGTTCTGTTAACGATGAATAAATTTTACTTATTAAACATGATTGTTGCATATTTGAATAATACTAAACAAAGGCACCCGGAGTTTGTAGATTAGATAAAAAAGCAGTCATGAAAATTAACATACTGGCATTTGGTATAGCCAAGGATATATTTGGCGGATCTACGATTAGCGTGGAGCTGGCTAACGATGCCAGCGTTTACAACCTAAAATATTCATTAGAGCAGCAATACCCACGGTTAAAGAAATTGGCCACTTACATGGTTGCGGTGAATAACGAATATGCCCTGCCCGAAGATACCATTTACGAAACCGACGAAATTGCTATTATACCACCGGTAAGTGGTGGGTAACCCCATTGTCATTTCGACCGCAGGGAGAAATCTTCTGCGACCTGCATAGCCCGCTGTGCTTATTGAAGAAGATTTCTCCCTGCGGTCGAAACGACACTCAATTTTAAATTATCAATTTGCAAACCGAAATTAAAATATCCTCCCAAACACTCGATATACAAGCGTGTATACACTGGGTAATGCTACCGGAATCAGGTGGCATAGATGTGTTTATTGGCACCGTACGTAATGCCACCAAAGGCAAAACAGTATTAAGACTGGAATTTGAAGCTTATGAAAAAATGGCCATTGCCGAAATGGAAAAGATAGCTGCACAGGCTTTGGCTAAATGGCCGGTTCAAAAGTTATTGATCCATCACCGTACAGGGATTTTAGCCGTTGGCGAAGTACCGGTTGTTATCGCGGTATCTGCCGCGCATAGGGATGCTGCTTTTGAAGCTTGCCGTTATGTGATTGATACCTTGAAACAAACTGTACCTATCTGGAAAAAAGAGTTTTTCGAGGACGGTGAAGTTTGGGTGGCGGCACACCCGTAGATATTTCACTATGTCATTTCGACCAAGGGAGAAATCTTCTGCTATCTACATAGTCCGCTGTGCATTTCGAAGAGGATTTCTCTCTGCGGTCGAAATGACATAAGATAATTAATCCTCATCCAAATACGAAAACCAGGCTCCTAATCCGCCTTCTAAAGAAAATACTTTAGCATCAGGGAATTTCTGTTTGATCATTTTTACTGCCTCGCTGCTGCGTTTGCCAGATGAACAGTATAGTACTTTGGTGGTTCCGTTATTGATATAGTCCCAGTAATCCTCCAATTCGTCAACTTCAATGTGTTCGCCGCCAATATCTATCTCATCTCGTTCCTCATCTGTGCGAATGTCTAATAGCTCCAGTGTATTTTCTTCTAAACCTTTTTTAACTTCATCAACAGTCATATTTATTACTGCAGCCGTTAATGGTAACGAGGTAATATTAGTTTTGGTGGCGTTACCGATCTTAATTATGCGACTTTGCATACTTTGGGCATCAAATATTAATATTTTGCCTTTTAATAGATCGCCCGTTTTGGTAATGTATTTAATTACCTCGTTAGCTTGCATACAACCAATTATTCCTGCCAATGTAGGTATCACGCCACCAACCGCGCAACTTGGCACCTGAGTGGCATCCACCTTGGCGAAAAGGTCACGATAATTGGGTGTGTAGGTACCGTTTTCGTTTTTAACGTTCCAAACAGCAACCTGACCCTCGAACTGATAAATAGCGCCGTAAACAACTGGTTTGCCCGAAAGCACGCCAGCATCATTTAATATATACCGGGTTTCAAAATTATCGGTACAATCAACTATAATGTCATACCCCGTAATAAGTTCCATTATATTTGCCGCTGTTGCCTTAATATCATGAGTAACCACCTTAATATCCAAGTTTTGTCTTTGCAAACGCTTGGTAGCGATCATCGCCTTTTTAAAGTCCTTATCTGCCGGAGAAAATAACACCTGGCGGTGTAAGTTTCCGATGGAAACGATGTCATAGTCAGCAATACCAATGGTACCTACACCTGCTGCTGCTAAATACTGCAAAGCCGGGCAGCCCAGGCCACCTGCACCTACTACCAGCACTTTCGCCTCTGTTAAAAGCTGTTGTGAGGCTTCACCAAAACCGGGTAAAGCTATTTGGCAACTGTATCTCAGCAGGTCATCGTTCATTATATTGCAGTTGTTGTTTGTTTAAGGATTGATTTGACTTTTTCCAGTTCTTCCGGTGTATTTACGTTAGTTAGCACATTGGTATCAGGTGCTGTTAATAAATGAACATCGGTATTAATTAAAACCTTGCGCGGACAAGAATACCCCTGTGCTAAAAATGCTAATAATACTGGATAACTCTTTGGCTCCCAAATGGTGATCAGCGGTTCAGGAAAGCCCTCGTAGCCATTACCGAAAGTAGTTGCTAGTTTCGACGGATCACGGTTATCGACCAAATATTGTAGAGTCTTCATATCCAGCAAAGGCAGATCACAGGCTATAACCAACCATGCGCAATCCGTTTTTTCTCTGAATGCTGATAATATCGCCCCATATGGACCTAAGCCTGTGAAAGTATCTTCAAGCGTGGCATATTGCGCATTTGTTTCTTCCTGATCCGATCGACATGAAATGAAAACCTCATTACACAGGCTTTTCAGCATATCAGCCATATGATAACGCTGCGGTTTACCATGCCAATCAACTGCTCCCTTATCGAAACCCATGCGGGTGCTTTTACCCCCTGCTAATACCAACCCATTTAAAACAGGCTTAGCTTGCTGTAATTTGTCGGCAAAAAAAGTGATGATTTTATCTGTTTCATTTAACCTATACACGGGTATTTGTTGCCAATTGGGGATAGATTCTTTTAAAAAGTCGAAAATCTCATCTACATTATCGGCTAATAAAAGTAATTGTACATTGGTTAATTGCTCCAGTCTTTTTTGTAAAGATGCTTTTTTGTTAAGGTCGATAATTACTATCTGTGCTTTTGCCGGTTGATGGTTACCATTGACTAAGATTATATCCGCTTCGGCAAAAAGCTGCCTTTGCCTGAATGGGGTAATTTGTGTAGTATAGTTGTATTGCTGATAGTTGATCTGGTCGGTGTATTCTAAAACAGCGCCAGAAGATAAACGGCCGGGTAGCGAAACCACCTCATCGTTGTGCGAAGTATCCGCATAAGCGCATTTATATTGGGGCGATAGCGCGCCAATCACCTGATCGGCTAAAAGCTTAATAGTGGTACAATAACCGCCGACAATGGCCCACTCGTTCCGCCCAAAATTGCCGGACAAGCGGGTAAGCGGCGTATGTTTTCCATGCCTGCCGGCAGGCTGGTTATGCTCTTTTGAAGTCACGTTTACCTCCTGTCTTTGCTATCAGTTTGGTTTCTTTAATTATAATATTATGGCTTAGCGCCTTGCACATATCATAAACCGTAAGCGCCGCCATTGATGCACCTACTAATGCCTCCATCTCCACTCCTGTTTTGGCGGTGATGCTAGCTGTACAGTCGATTATTACCTCATTGTTTTCATTTAGGTTGATAGTGATATTGCAATTATCTAATCCTAAAGGGTGACAAAGTGGTATCAAATCACCTGTTTTTTTGGCGGCCATTATTCCTGCTATGATCGCGATTTGGAATACTGAACCTTTTTTGGTTTGCAGGTCGCCATCAACTAATTGAGCTAACACCTCATCAGGTAACGAAACAATACTACGGGCAGTTGCGGTACGTTTGGTGATTGTTTTTTCACTAACATCAACCATCGTCGCACGACCATCTTTATCCAGGTGAGATAATACGTTATCGCTCATTATACTATTCCGTTAAAAGGATAAACCCTGTATATCTCGCCTTTTTTAAAGCTATGTGTACCTAAGGGTAATTCCATAAAAGCGTTTGTGTCTGCTAAGTTAGCAAAATCACCGGAGCCATTTCCTTCAATGGGATGTGCTAATAAACGGCCTTCGTGATTTAAATTTAGATTTACCTGTAAAAAATATTTTAAATCAGGTTGAAAGTGTACGTCATGATCTAAAACCGCGTAGGCAGCAGGTTTACTCTGCAAGCCCAATGTGGCTTGCAGCCATGGCAAAAAGAAACGATGCAAACACATAAACGTAGCTACCGGGTTACCGGGGAACGCGAAAACCAGTACCCCATTATCGTGCTTGCCAAACCAAAAAGGCTTGCCCGGCCTTTGTTGTACTTTATAAAAAAGCTGCTTTACCTGTAATTCTTCCAAAGCCTGGGGGATATAATCGAATTTCCCCATAGAGATGCCACCGCTTAGCAATATAACATCATAGTTAAGCAAGCATTCCTGTATCAGTTTTTTGGTAACATCAGGATTATCGGGAACGTGGAGCATTGCTGCTTCTATCCCGTTTTGTTGCAATACCGCTTTAACTGTATAGTTATTTGATCTTCTGATCTGATAGATCAAAGGAACTTGCTCTACCTCTACCAATTCATCGCCCGAAGAAATGATAACAACACGTGGTACTTTTTTTACCCGTAATTCGGTCTCGCCAACTGAAGCAACCAAGCTTATTATAGCAGGTGTTATTAATTGGCCGGATGTGGCTACAACATCATCCTTCTTTTTATCGCGACCCTGGTAATGGATATTCTGACCTTTTTTTATGGTATTATGATTTACCAATACTGATGCTAAACCAGCGCGAAGTTCCAGATCTTCATAGCGAATTACTGTATCTACAGATGGTGGTAATATGGCACCGGTCATGATCTCGATACAATGGTCTGTTTCGTGGATCTCTGCAGGGGGATCACCCGCTGCCTGCGTAGCCTTTATATGAAACGAGCTGACGCCATTTTCTATAGCGCTGTAGTTAACAGCAACCCCATCCATGGTTACCCGGTTAAAGGGCGGAAAATCACGATCAGCTTTTATATTTTCGGCCAGCACACGGCCTAAAGCATGTTCAAAGGGGGTTATTTCTACACCATAATCTTTGATCTCTGCCTGTATAATTTTTTCGGCTTCTTCTACAGTTATCATGTGTTGCAAATATTAAAATTAGAAACTAGCCGCCTATAGCCGCCATTGATTCATGCATCCCAGTGTTTTTCACCAGTTTCTCTGCCTCCCATCCATCTTTCACCCTGTTATTAAACGCATTTAACAGGCTATCTTTTATCGTAGCATCATTTTTACCTGAACGCATCAGATCCTTTATATTTAGAACACCATCGTCATACAAACAGTTTTTCAAAGTCCCTTGTGGTGTAATGCGAATACGGTTACAAGTACCGCAAAAAGTACGCGAATATGCTGCGATGACACCTACATCTCCCGCATGCCCGGGTACATGGTAGTTATATGCTGTTGAATAAGCCGGGTCCTGTATTTTTTTTATATGCGGATAAACTTGCTCTATCTCTTCTAATATACGAATATAATCCCATGACATTTTAGTTTGATGAATTTGCCCATCGCCATTAAAAGGCATTTCCTCAATAAAGCGTACGCTTACCGGTAGCTCTTTGGTTAGCTCTACCAGCGGGATGATATCCTGTATATTTTTGCCTTCCATCACTACCGCGTTTATTTTCACTTCGATACCATGCTTTAGTAACTCATTAAGTGTCGCCATAACCGCGCCAAATTCATCACGGCGGGTAATACTAAAAAAACGGCCGGCATCCAAGGTATCTAAACTGAGATTAACCGATTTTACCCCTATCTCTTTTAATTCAGCTACATATGGCGCCGTTAGTACGCCGTTGGTAGTTAGGCTCAAATCCTGTAATCCATCTAACCCAGATATAGCGGTCATCAGCTTCATAATATCCTTACGTACAAAAGGCTCACCACCTGTTATCCTGATCTTTTGGATGCCCATGCTTACCAGCAAAGTACAGGCACGCAGCATTTCTTCGTAGCTCATCAATTCCGTGCGCGATAACCAGTTTAAGCCGTCCTCGGGCATGCAATAAAAGCACCGTAGGTTACACTTATCCGTTACAGCAAGGCGCAGGTAATTTATCGTTCTTCCGTGGTTATCTATTAGCAACTGACAATGTTTTTAATACAAGCAAATAGCAGCAGCTTCACTACTAAGTTTAACAAGCTCCCGTAAATTTACTGAATAATTAGCCGAGGGGTTATAAAAAAATAAATCCTGCAGACTGTTTGTCGCAGGATTTACATAAAGCTTACAAAAGATAGTTATTTCCTTTATTTAGCGATGCTAAATTTATACTCTGTTGAGGTTTTATAAACCTGACCGGGCTTCAATACCACTGAAGGGAATTTCGGCTCATTAGGTGAATCCGGAAAATGCTCGGCTTCCATAGCGAAAGCTGTTCTGTAGTTATCTTTAGCACCGTATTTCATGGCATTTTGGCCATTCATAAAGTTGCCTGTATAAAATTGCAGACCAGGTTCCTGGGTGAATACCTGCATCTCGATGTCGCTTTTATCACCTACCACCGTGGCAACAGGCGAATCTAACGACGGCTTGGTTAATACAAAATTATGATCGTAACCTTTACCGTTAATTAGCTGTTCGTCTTTATCATTAATTCTTGAGCCAATTACCGTAGGTTGGGTAAAATCAAACGGTGTACCTTTTACCGGGGCTATTATTCCTGTTGGGATAGATGTTGGATCAATCGGGGTATAAGTATCAGCAAAGATCTGTGCTTTGTGGTTTAGAATAGTACCGCCATTTGCGCCATTCAGGTTAAAATAAGTGTGATTGGTTAAATTAACGATGGTGGTTTTGTCGGTTGTTGCGGTGTAATCAATTTTCAAACCATTATCGTTTGTTAAAGTATATATTACTTTCGCCTGCAAATTGCCAGGGTAGCCCTCCTCCATATCTTTTGACAGGTAAGTTAACTCTAAGGTTGTTGAATCTATTTGTTTGGCATCCCAAACCTTTAAATCAAAACCTTCTTTACCGCCATGCAGCGAATTTGGGGTATTATTGATGAATAAACTATATTCTTTACCTTCTAACGGAAATTTGCCTTTGGCTATGCGGTTACCATAACGACCAATTATAGCACCATAATATGGGCCCGGTGCATTTTTATAACCTTCCACAGAATCAAATCCTTCTACTACGTCGGTTAGTTTTCCGTTTTTATCCGGTACTAATATGCTTACCACACGACCACCAAAATTGGTGATGGCCACTTCCATCCCTTTAGAATTTTTTAATATATATAGATCTGTTTTTTTACCATCGATAGTTTTTTGAAAAGCTGAAGCCAGGGGTATTTTTGCTTCCAGAGAGTCCGTCATATTTGTTGTACTTTTTGTGTTTGAATGATTACATGCGCTTACAATTAATAAACATGCAGGCAATATAATAGCTAGAGCCGGTTTAAATAATCTATTCATAATTGGGTTTAGTTATTGGTGAAACTTTTCAAAAATGGTAAAATTATGTCAATATT
>JABDDX010000043.1 GCA_013287375.1 Bacteroidota bacterium
ATCTGATAAAGCATAACCTATGTATGGATATTCCTGATGACGGTTAGTGCCTACTATATTTAACTTCGTTCCGTTTAAATAAAAACCTCCTGCTACAAATTTCACTGTTTTGATACCCGTATTTAAAGTTATCTCATCCGTTTCTGCTGTATTTTTAAATACCTGTACTTTAATATGATACAAATATGGTTGGGATGGTGACCATAACTGAGGATTGGTAATTGCAAGCGATTGGGTAAATATACCGTGCTTTTTAGCTGCAATTAATTGTTTGCCGGATGTTGATGTTGCTACTACTTTTCCATCATTTGAAAATAAGGTTGCTTTTACCCATGATTCTTTTCTAGTATTATAATCATTATTTACTTCGGTTTTAACAACAACCTTTGCATTTGCAGTGCTTACATCTTCATCATGAATAAGTACCCCACCACCTGCCAGATGATTGGCTTGAACGGCATCACTTATATATAGTTTATCTTTTATAATTAACCATGTATTACGATAGATTCCACCATAATAATTAAAATCCAGATCCTTTATTGGTTTACCTGGCGGGATAACGGCATTATCCTGATTGTTTAATTTTACGAGGATACAATTCTGCTGACCGATTTTTACAATATTGGATATATCAATATAAAAAGGAAGAAAACCACCAAGATGCTTATAGATATGTTTACCATTTAAATAAACATCGGCTTCGTGCATAGCGGCATCAAACTGAATAGCGATATGTTTATTCTTATTTTGAGATGAAACAGTAAAAAATTTGCGGTAAAAGCATGTGCCCTGCCATTGTTCATTAACCTTTTTTACCGGTTCGATATTTGGTGTATGTGGTAATGATACTTTTTGCCAATTGATATTAACTATTTGAGTATTGCTTAATACCTGGCCGCTATTAATGGTATCAATATCTTTTACAAACTCCCAACCAGCATTAAAATTTTTAAACAAAGGAATATTAGTTTGCGCTTTAACTTGTAGTATACCAGCGATTATAATCAAAAAACAGAATGGATATTTTTTCATTTATAAGGATTAAATAACAGGCCCATCGCTTATATGCAATACGCTGTTAACATATTTATTAAAATTTACAGGGACTTTATTGCGTGATATTGTACTTTTTACTGATCTCGGAATAAGTTTTCATAAACTCATTGGCATTGCCTTTTTTATCAAATGCTGCTTCGCCATAATTGAGGGGCTCCCATATAAAGGTGCCTTTCATTTTATTCCCCGGCAGGGAAAACTCAATATCATTTACAGCCTGTTTGTGTTGCGAGTATTCAACTACGATAACATCCTGTTTATAGCGATGGTTTAAATCTGTCAGATTTCTGCTCAAGCTGTCCGGTGGACCATGCCATTCTGGGTAATAGGACTCCCCTATGATGTCAAATTTCACATCACGTTTTAACATATTATCTAAAAAGTATCGCGATTCAGCATTCTCTCCACCACAGGCAATGTGCAGCATTATTTGGATTGATCTATCTATATCCATTACTCCCTGTACACCTGCCTTTAAAAAAGCTGCAAGGGTATCTAAATGCTTTAACCTCCCATCGGGCCATAGCATACCGTGGCTTATTTCGTTACCAACCTGTACCATATCGGGTAATGTGCCTTGTTGTTTTAGTGCCAGCAATGTATTTTTTGTAAAGGCTCTTAATGAGTCCTGCAATTGTTGATAATCTGCCGATTTCCATGCAGCAGGTTTATACTGTTTGCCGGGATCGGCCCAGTTATCGCTGTAATGAAAGTCGAGTAAAAAACCCATACCCGCAGCCTTAATACGCAAGGCCATTTTCTTTGTATTTTCCAGATCGCAGAACCCCTTTTTGGAGTATCCACTATCAGCTGACGGATTATTGAATATCCGTAGCCTTATATAATTAAACCCATGGTCTTTAAGTATCTGTATGGGGTCTTTCTGAATACCATTATCATAAAATTTATGGCCTTCGGCTTCCAACTCCGGAAGAAAAGAAATATCAGCCCCCAATATTTTATCAAAATGAATATGCTTTTTAGCCGGTGATGGTTTAAATGCAAACAAAATGTGTATTATAAATACAGAAATTAATATTCCAGTTGAAATTTTTAAGCTTTGTATGATTCTCTTTTTCATATAAACATATTATATAGTTTAATTTATGAAACAAGTATGCGACCCACAACATATCGCATACTTGATTTCATTTATTTAATGTGCAAAAGCATTCATAGCTGCTGTTGGCTTACCTGTAGCATCAAACGCGCCCATAGTGTATCCTTGCCAGCTATTATAAGCTTCGGGCTCCCAGTAAAACAAGCCTAAACCATTACCACCCGATACCGATTTAACTTTAGCTATAAGATCGGTTAAAAAAGCATTACAGGTAGTTGGTGCTGTAACATCCATGCCTGCTTCACATA
Source organism: Bacteroidota bacterium (assembly GCA_013287375.1). GTDB lineage: Bacteria > Bacteroidota > Bacteroidia > Sphingobacteriales > Sphingobacteriaceae > Mucilaginibacter. The sequence goes on from JABDDX010000043.1 coordinate 2,428, forward strand.
TCATTACCTGTTTGCCGTATCTCGAAACCATATCGTTCATATTGGTTAAACATTCGCTATCTATTGTTGACCAATTACTTGTTGTAGGATATATAGAAAAGCCGCAAATATCCCATTTAGCGCCATAGGTTGTAAGCCCATCAAATATCCAGCGGGTGGTAGTATTGTTAAACCCATTAGCCACATGTACAATAACTTTAGCTGATGGGAATACCGCTTTAACCGCATTATATCCATTTAACACCATGCTTGCAAAGGTTTGAAAGTTAGTAGCTGATACCGAGGCTCTCCCATCCTGCCAAAGCATCCCGTCACTGGTTTCATTACCTACCTGCACCCATGTGGGTGTTATTCCGTTTGATTTTAACGTATTTAACGCTCCATAAGTGTAGCTATAAACTGTACTTATTAAAGTACTGGTACTATAGCTAGTCCATGCAGCTGGTTTTGTTTGATCGCCCGGATCTGCCCAGGTATCGCTATAATGAAAATCTATAAGGATATTCATTCCGGCGGCGGCGGCTCTTTTTGCTTTAGCCACCACATCTGTTATGTTATTCCATCCCGCAGATGGGTTTACCCAAACACGTAGTCTTATAGAAGTGATGCCCAAACCTTTCAAAACAGTGAAGAGGTCCTGCTGTGTGCCACTACTATTGTAGAACTTGTAATTTGACGCTTCCATTTGTGTAACCCAGCTTACATCAGATCCATAGGCAAATGATGTACTGGTAGCAAATGAAGATGTAGCCGTCGCTGGCTTAACTAAAGTAAGTTGTTTTTGAGTAGCATCTTTTGTACAACTCAGGCCTAAACAAAGCCATAAAGCTGATGAAAGAATGATAATTTTTTTCATAATATTAGTTTATTGGTTAGTAAATTGTGGCTGTTTTGTATTGCAGCATTTAGTTCGCGAAAGCATCCAGTGCAACGGTTGGCCTGCCTGTATCATCAAAAGCCCCTAATCCATAACTCATCCAATTGTAAGCCTCTGGTTCCCAATAAAAAACACCTAAACCATTGTTATTGCTAACTGACCTTGTTTTACTAATAAGATCTGTTAGAAAAGCTTTAGCTGTTGTTGCATCTGAGGCACTAAACCCCGATTCACATATCATTACCGGCGTACCATAACGCGAAACCATATCATTCATATTTGCCAGGCACTCTGTGTTGTAGGTTTGCCAGTTACTTGCTGTTGGATAAAGCGACATACCGATTATATCCCACTTGGCACCGTTGCTCTTTAATCCGTCAAACAGCCATCGGAATGTAGTGTTATCATATCCGTTTGCCAGATGTACAATAACTTTAGTTGTGTTGCTTGCGTCCTTTACGCCCTGATATCCTGCTGCTATTAATTTGGCAAAATTTGCCATGTTTGTAGATGCGCGGCCGTCCTCCCATAACATGCCGTCGCTTGTTTCATTACCAACTTGCACCCAGGTTGGTGTAACTCCATTTAACTTTAAAGTATCAATTACTGCTTTTGTATAATCATGAACGGTGGTGACCAGTGTATTAAAATCCATATTTGCCCACGCGACCGGTTTTGTTTGGTCGCCGGGATCGGCCCAGGTATCACTGTAATGAAAATCTATCAATATCTTCATGCCGAGTGCCGTGGCTCTTTTGGCTTTAGTTACCATATCCGCGGTATTACACCACCCGCCCACCGGGTTAACCCAAACCCGCAGCCTTATGGCATTCATCCCTTTATCTTTTAGTATTTGTATACAATCTTGTTGTGTGCCACTGTTATTGTAAAATTTATAACCCGATGCTTCCATTTGGGTGAGCCAGCTTACATCTGCTCCCTTAGCAAAAGAAGTGTCCTTATTTACTACAGTAACCGATGTATTACCAGTTGTTTGAGCGCTATCTCCTTTTTTACACCCTATGCTATAAACCAGGATGATAGATAAAAGCCAGATTATATTTTTCATTATAATGCTTAAAGTAAATTAACCATCAGCCGATGTGTTGGCTGATGGTTGGATATATATTAATAACCAGGGGTTTGAGTTAGTGTGCCTTTTCCAGCAGCCAGGTTATAATTTGAAATAGGTTCCAGATAATTGGTTGGTGTTTTGCCTACTGATTGTAGCGCCTGATTATATTGTCCGTGCCTTATTAACTCCATCTTCCGGTCTCCTTCAAAATAAAGGTCCCACCCCTCTTCTTTTAATATCCAAGCGTCAAAGGATGCTTTATCTGCAGTGGCAGCCGTCGGAACGCTACCTAATCCGCCATGAGCTAATCTAACCTGATTCACATAGCCGATAGATTCCGAAGTTGGCCCATCAACCTGATTTTCAGCTTCTGCAAGCATAAGCATTACATCGCCAAGGCGTGCCTGTGGCAGGTCATTTGCCTGAAATGAGCCGCTTGGCCCGTCATTATCTGGGTATTTGGCAATTACCGGACCAGTTAAGCCGCTAGCCTGATTAACTGTTACGCCCGATCTGTTTGTATAGCTTGCTATTAGCAATGCGCGTCTTTTATCAGCGGGATCAAATGAATTATAAAATGCCCAGGTTGCGGCAAAAGGTGCATTACCCGCATATCCCCAAGCATACTGTACCTCGTTGCCAACATAGTCGCCCGGATAGGTATAAAAATCATAAGGGTTAAAACCCGGCGAAACCGGTTTCCCGTCTGACCCTGGCGAACATATAGCTGCCCACATAGTTTCTGAGTTCTTTTCTGTTGCGGTTGTAAATAAACTGGCATAATTAGTAACCAACGAGTAGCCCATGCCCATAATTTGTTTACCAACAGGAATAGCGTCAGCAAAATCCTTCTCATTCATGTAAGTTCGCATTAAAACAGTTAATGCCAATGCTTTATTAAACCTACCATAATTTGCTGGCGTAACAGGTAAATTAGCAGCAGCATAAGTTAAATCGCTCACTATATCGGCCAGGTAATCGGCTCTTGATGGGCGGGTAAGATTGCTTTCGGCGCTTGTACCCAATAAAGCAGGATTAGTAATAACAGGTACCGGCCCGTATAATTGCAAAAGGTAATACATATTCCACCCTCTCGACATTCTGGCTTCGGCTATAAATTCATTTTTATCTGCCTGGTCAATGCTAGAGTTAGTAATATCAGCGATGATTTGCGTTAGCCTGCTTATAAACCTTGTTTTTTCAAAGTGGTCATTGTTAGCGTCCGGTAGGCTGATTAGCGGTGTATAGTCCGCCTCGCTAAATTGTGTAAATATCCCACCCCAACCGGTAAAAGTATCCATTTCATCAGTACCATAGTCAAACTCCATTATTTGTCCATACTGTGCGCTAAACCAGCAAGGTTGATAAGCAGCGCCGTCCTGATACCCCCATTTCGCCTGGAATGGTTCGTATGCTTGTATTGTGTAAGCCGTAAAATCAGCTACTGTTTTAGGAAAAGTGGCAGCATTTAAACTCCCATACAGCTGTGGGTCCAGCTTTTTGCAGCCACTTATGGTAATAAATAATATGGCTAATGTATATATCAATGTTTTTTTCATGATTCTTATTTTAAAAACTACGTCAAATAATTAAAAAGATGCTCTAACGCCAACTGACAGGGTTCTGGTAGGCGGGTAAGGGGCGTATCCGCCTTTTACGTTTTGGTAACTTACTTCAGGATCTGCACCTTTATAATTGGTTATGATAAACAGATTCTGCGCATCAACAAATACCCTGATAGATTTTGCAAAACCATTTATAGCTGACGAGTTTAAAGTATAACCAAATGTTAGGTTACGCAAACGAACAAAGTTTGTACTGGCGATATTAATGTCAGACGGCACCAACAGACCTACAGCACTTTCAACATAATTTACACTCGGCCTTGTACCATTTGGATTAGTTGAGCTATACACATTAAAGGCTTGCGTAGTTCCGTTCTGGCTACCCGATGCAATTGCATTAGGATCGCCCCAGGCGTTATTTAAATTAGTAGCATGCCCACCAAATTGACCGTAAAAGAATACTGATAAATCAAATTGTTTATATCTGAAATTATTACCAAAGCCAAGCGTGATCTTGGGATCGGGATTCATTTTAAAAACATCCCTATAATCTAACTTACCATCATTATTTTTATCAACAAAAATTGGAGAACCTGGCAAATTAGCACCACCAGTTGTTGGCTGAGACGCAGGTACTGCCTGGCCTGGTTTTAATAAACCATCGGTTTTAAAATAATAATACTCGTCCACCGGATCATTTACACTTTGGTAAGCCTGCAAAACAGTGAAAGGAAACTGAGTATCCCATTTATATAAATAATGAGATGCATTAATAACGGTACTCCAGTCAAAATCCCTTGTAGTGATGTTATGCGACATTAATGAGATGTCATATCCCTGCCTGATCTGGTGTGCACCATTTATGGTTTGAGTAAAAAACTCCGACAAAGGTGCCGTTGGGGCTGTTGTGCTTAATAAATTGGTAATATCATCTCTAAAAATATCAACAGATCCTGTTATCCTGTCTTTAAACAATCCAAAATCAAGGCCAATATTTTTATTTATCGTTTTTTGCCATGTTAAATTTGGATTATCTACAGCATACCTTGATATTGTAACATACTCGGTTCCGCCATCCAGATATACATTGTCCGAATTTGGAGAATACCCGCCGTATGCCGCAGATCCAATAGTTTGGCCTGTTATACCAATGCTGGCACGAAGTTTTAAAAGGTCAACAACAGTTATATTTTTAAAGAATGCTTCATCATTAATTTTCCAGCCCAATGAAACAGCTGGGAATAACGCGTATTTATTATTAGGAAAGAATAAACTGTAACCATCATCCCTTAATGAAGCGGAGATGATGTACCTATCAAGGAAATTAAATGTCCCCCTGCCAAAATAAGAGCGTGTAGTATTAGCTGTTTGGTCTGATGTAATGGCTACATTTCCGGTTTCGGCGCCAAGGTTTGTTGTTGTAAGTCCGTCTTCTGCACCCGTTCCCTGTGCATTAAAGGAACTATATTTGCTGATATACTGCCCTGCACCACCTACCAAATCAATATTCAAAAAATTAGCTACCTTCTTTTGATAGGTTAACGAAGCTTCTAAAGTTTGGTTATCACGATCATTGTAGTTCAATGAAGCTCTTGATAGAAATTGCTGATAAAAGAACACACTTCCGGGAACAAAAAAATCACGTGTTGCAGCTTCATAGTTATCACCGAACAATAAGCGGCCGGTTAAAGCTCCTGGAATCAGGTTAAAATCTGCAGATATATTGGTATTTAATGAATGATAATGCGTGTGATCCTGTACTTGCATCAGCCCTACAGGATTTGAAGTAGTGCCGAATTGAGAAAGTACGCCATTAGTATAAACCGGTATGTTTGCCGGAAAAGCTAACGCAGCCTGTACTATCCCAAATCCCTGGCTACCAGACCCGTCATTTTGTCCACCAGATGAAGAATTTTGATAATCATTCTGGCTTCCTGTGAAGTTTGTATTTAAAGTGACAAACTTTGCCAGTTTGAATGATAAATTAACCCTACCTGTATATTTTGTTAAAGCTGAACCCTGTATGGTGCCCAGCTGGTTAAAATAACCGGTTGAAAGATAATAAGTAGTTTTATCTGTGCCGCCGTTAACACTTAAGTTGTCATTATCAATATACCCTCTTCTAAATATCTGATCAAGCCAGTTAGTACCAACACCCGCATTTGCTATCTGCTCTGTCGAATATTTTGGAGTTGGAACTCCCGATGGTGCATTCGGGCCGTAAGGTTCCATTAAATTAGCGCCTAAATATTGGTCGGTTTGAAATGTATCGAAAAGCGACTCATATTGTGATGCGTTTAATGGCTTTAAATAGCCTGTATTACTCACAACAGAATGGCTGCCATCAAAGTTTATATTTATTTTGCCAGCTTTACCTTTCTTTGTAGTAATTAAAATAACACCATTAGCTGCATTAACACCATATATAGCTGCACTAGCATCTTTTAAAATTTCAACAGATTCAATATCCGAGGGATTTAAGCCAGCTAATGCACCGCGTGAAACACCATTTGTGCCCGCATCTATACTTCCACCGCTAGGTTCAAGTCCGTCATTTGGGAATATCACACCATCTACTACTATCAAAGGGGCTCCGCGGCCGCGTATAGAAAGATTAATAGCCCCACCGGGTTGGGTGCTCGATTGCTGAACTTGCAAACCTGCTGCCCTGCCAAAAAGTAATTCCTCCACAGAATTATTAGCATCCTTCGGAATAGTCTTAGGATCAATCTTAACAACAGCAGTTGTAAGGTTTGCCCTGGTAGATGTTCCGTAGCCAATAACCACCACTTCATTCAGGCCGTTTTGCTTGGTGGCCAATGATACATTTAATGAAGCACCTGTTATTGTCGTCTGGATGTCTTCGTACCCTATTGCACTAAAAACAATTACAGCGCCTTTTGTTGCATGTATCGTGTATTTACCTGACACGTCGGACGCTACTCCATTCGCTGTATTTTTTATTTTAATGGTTGCCCCTGGAATAACAGTTCCATCATCTTTGGAACTAACGGTACCCGAAACTGCTATGGTTTGCTGGGCATGCACCTTAAGAGAAAGAAGCCCGGTAACGAGAAAGATCAGAAACATGAATCTTCTCCAAAAATGAAAAGTAAAAGTAAAATTTCGCATAATTCAGTGATTAATGGTTTAATAATTTAATTGGTTTATAAGCGGAGCCATTTTGCTGAGAACAAAGTGGCAACTGTATTAACAGTTATTTATATTTGAAGCATCAAATGTAAAATATACAGTTAATTAGGCTTAGACAAATAACTGATAATTTCGACATAATTAAATTGTTCAATTAGTCAATTATTTAGTCCGATTAGTCATTTTATTACATTTCCATCCCCACATAACTCATTGTTAAATAAGGATGCATAAATTAGCCAATGATGCAATCTGCTCACAGATTGCCAAAACCAATTGTAACCGAAAACCAAAAAATGGTTTATAAATATTTTAGTAATTATTATTACCGCAGGGTCAATAAGTTATGCTTATGGATGTTTTGTGTACTTGTTTCTTTTAAAGTAATTACGCCATTACCGTTGATGGCCCAAAGCATAAATTTGAAATTTAAGCATATCACAACAACAGATGGACTATCAGGAAATACGGTAGAAACGATTTTTCAAGATAGCAAAGGGTACATTTGGTTTGGTACAAGAGACGGATTAAACCGGTACGATGGTTATAACATTAAGATATTTAGAAATGACGCCATCAATTTAAAAAGCATAAGCGATAATTATATTAAATGTATTTGTGAAGATGCCCGGCATAACATATGGATAGGTACTTTAAATGGGTTGAATAAATTTGATCCATATAAAAATTCATTTACGGTATATAAACATGATCCTTCAAATAAAAACAGCCTATCGAGTAGTGAAATAAATTGTTTGTATAGTGATAAAGAAGGTAAATTATGGGTTGGCACAAGTAGTAGTGATTTGAACTACTACGATGTTAAGAATGACGTATTTAAACAGTTTCGATATAGAAAGGGCTATCCACCGAAACCTGTAAATGATGAAATAAATGATTTGTATGAAGACGGCGATAGAAATTTATGGATCGGTACAGATAAAGGAATATCGGTTTATAACCAAAAAACCGATACCTTTTTTAATGCTTTTAAATTAAACGGCAAATCAAATTCTTATATCAGTTATGCTATAACTAAAATACAAGGGGATAAACAAGGAAATATTTGGCTGGGAACACTTGATGACGGCATAGTTGTGGTTAATTTGACGACTCAGGTTATTAAGCAATTTCGCCACAATGATAAAGATCAATTTAGCCTAAGTACCGACCAGGTAAGAAGTTTGTGTATTGACAAGAAAGGTGAAATTTGGACGGGTGGGATTAACGGTAGCCTTGATTTATTCAATCCTGGCAATAATGCCTTTATCCATTGTAAAAATGTACCGGGAAACTTACTTAGTTTATCCCAAAAAACTATATCAGCGATTTTTGAAGATAACCAAAATAATCTATGGGTGGGTACACATCGTGGAGGTGTTAACTTCTATGCCCCATTGGCAGATAAATTTAAACTTGTACAACCGCTATCTGATAATAATAGTTTAAGCTATAATGATGTTAAATCATTTTGCCAGGACCATTTGGGTAATATATGGGTAGGTACTGATGGCGGCGGCTTAAATTTATATAACACCACCTATAATACATTTCAGCATTATAAGTATAATGTTTATGACCCCAAAAGCATTAGTTCAGATGCGATATTGAGTATTAATGAAGACCATGAAAATAATTTGTGGATAGGTACCTGGGGGGGCGGTTTAAACCTGATGAACAGAAACAATAATACTTTCGTTCATTTTACCAATAACCCGGCCGATAAAAACTCCATCAGTTCAAATTATGTGCAAACAACACTTGATGATAGCGAAGGAGATTTTTGGGTTGCAACTTATTATGGCGGACTTAATCTTTTCGATCGTAAAGCACATACGTTTAGGCGAATCACGAGTGATCCGCAACAGAAAACCAGCATATTCGGGAATAACATCGTTTCGTTAAATGAGGATAAAGACAAGAACATATGGATAGGCACCGATGATGGTGGGTTAAATTGCTATAACTTAGTAAAAAATAAGTTCACACATTATTTTGTTAATGGTCAGCAGATACCAGATATAAGAACAATTTTTACCGATAGCAAAGGAAGGGTTTGGGTTGGCCATGCAGGATTATATCTGTATAATAAATCTGCTAACCGATTTGATTTATTTACGGATAAAGGTGGATTGTCATCCGAATTTATTAAAGGGATTACTGAAGACAAGGAGGGTAATTTATGGATATCCACCTCGAATGGATTGACAAAATTAAACCCGAATAATTATTCGATAAAAAAATACAACATAGCTGATGGTTTGCAAGGATTGGAGTTTGAAGCTGGATCATATATGCAAACTAAAAATGGTGAAATGTATTTTGGCGGAATTAACGGGTTTAATACATTTTACCCACGAGATATTAAAATCAATCAATTTATAGCCCCTGTTTATATAACAAACTTCCAGCTATTTAATCAAACTATACAACCTGGCCAGAAAAACTCTCCGTTACAGAGTGATATTAGCTTTACGCATCATGTTGATTTAAACTATCAACAGTCATCAATTTCGTTTGAGTTTGCACTACTAAATTATACCGCACCAGAGAATAATCAATATGCATACAGATTAGATGGATTTGAAAAAACATGGCATTACAGCCATAAAGAACGGAATGCCAATTATACTAATCTTGACCCCGGGCATTATACATTTTATGTTAAAGCTGCTAATAACGATGGTGTATGGAATAATAAACTCACTTATGTTAGTATAGATATACACCCCCCATTTTGGGAAACATGGTGGTTTAAATTATTGATCTCTTTATTAATTTTTACATCGGCTTATTTTTTACTCCGTTTTAAAAAGAATCTCGACCTCAAAAAAATAGATGAAAAAAAGCGGGAAGAAATGCACAATATTCAATTGCAGTTTTTTACCAATATTTCTCACGAATTCAGAACCCCTCTCAGCCTAATTTTAGGGCCTGTTGAAAAAATGATGAAGGAAGATGACCGTTTAATTTTTCATCAATATTATGAAACTATACGTCGTAATGCCAACAGGCTCTTGTTATTAATTAATGAGCTGATGGATTTTAGAAAGGCAGAAACAGGAGCATTAAGACTAAAAGTTATGCCCGGAAATTTAAACATATTTATATCAGAGGTGGCCGAAGATTTTAAAAACCTGGCCCTGCAAAAAAATATCAATTTATATTTAAAAATAGATAAAGATTTGGGGGAAACCTGGTTTGACCGTCAAGTTATAGAGAAAATAATATTGAATTTGATGGACAACGCTTTTAAATACACCAAAACTGGCGGAAGCATCACTATTGAGCTTTATGAAAATGAATGGGAATTTACTTCAGTACATGAACATCAGATTGCTATTAATGCTAATTTCAAGGGGAAGAAGTATGTATACATACGTGTTTCTGATACTGGGATAGGGATATCGAACGACTCAATACAACATTTATTTGAACGCTATTACCGAATCACCGATGCCCATATGGGATCGGGAGTGGGATTAGCCTTTGTAAAAAGCCTTACGCTTTTACATAAAGGAAGTATATATGTTAATAGTAAAAAAAATGCGGGTAGTGACTTTGTGATAAGATTTCCTGTTGATAGAACCGATTATTCGACGAATGAAACCTGGGTTTCAAAATCAATAAATGGGACTATACAATTAGAAAGCCTAACTGCATCCGTGTATCAAAATGAAAACACAGAATTACAGGAATTCACTAAAGCTGCTATCGTAAACAATAATAACGGCGCCTATAAAATTTTAATCGTTGATGATAATGAAGAACTTCGGAACTTTATCCATCATAGTTTGGCTGAGTTTTATCAAATAATTGAAGCAGAGGATGGAGTAGCTGCTTTAGCCATAACTAAAGCTGAAATGCCTGATTTAATTATCAGCGACCTGATGATGCCAAAGATGAATGGGATAGATTTTTGCAGAGAATTAAAAAAAGATAAAAAAACAAGCCAGATCCCGTTTATTATACTTTCAGCAAAAGATGCCATTGAATCGAAAATAGAAGGTGCAGATTCAGGAGCTGACCTGTACTTCCCCAAACCCGTAAGTATTCACCTACTATTACTTTCTGTTAAAAACATTTTTGAACAACGAAGCACTTTAAAAGAACGATACCTGAAAAGTTATTTTTCAGAAGCCCAGGAAATCACTGATTCGGAAAACGATAAAGTCTTTCTTGATCAGTTAATAAGCCTTATTGAATTACAATTAAGTAATTCTGATTTGGATGTTGACTATATATGTAAGGAAATGGGTATGAGTAAAACAAAATTATATAACAAAATAAAGGGTATCACCGGTTATTCAATTGGCGAGTTTGTACGATCATTCAGACTAAAAAAAGCAGCTAACATTATCACCCATGAGGATGTTTTGCTAACTACTGTAATGTATCGTGTAGGTATACAAACTCAATCTTATTTTACCAAGGCTTTTAAAAAGGAATTTGGCAAAACACCCTCGCAATTTTCGCAGGATATTAAGAATGAAAAAGAAGCTATTTAAAACCAAACGTTCAGATGAAAATTGATACTTACTGGAGATTCTGCAGATATAAGCTCATGTCATCGGAAGTTTTAACTTTTAATCGTTCCAATTTTTTCAGGTAGAAAGTCCTTAAATCACGCCATTGATAATACGGAAATGACTTTGAATAGAGCTCGTCTATCTTTTCTTCCTGCTCGTTTAACAATACCTTAACCAGGTAACCCGAAGTTCCCTTTCGCTTATAAAACACCCATTGAACATTGGCACTTAGTGGAATAACTGCTGATGCGTTCCAGTTGGTTTTTGATTTACCGATATTCCTAATCGGTTTATCTGCCGATGCTATTTGTAGCAAAGCTGCAAATGGAGCTATTGTTTCGGCATGGGCGAAACGCAGGCGGGCGTCGTTTTTACCAGTTTTTATAAACTCATCCGTGGTATTTAAAAAATCCACCAAAAGTGGTACAGCTACTCTAACCTGTATTCCGTCATTGTTTTTTCCCGGGCCTTTTTTCAAATCCTCATTCATAGAATCCATTTCATCCAATTTTTGCAACTCATTACAAGTAAAAATAGATTCAAAATTTAGATTTCTCGATTCATCCCCCCCTTCGCTTATCTCTGTTTTTAATGAATAAACAATTGTAGCAAATCCAAATATATCAGCTACAAATTTTGATCGCTGATCTTCATCTAATTGTTTTAAAAACCCAGCGGTAAATATTCTGTGAGCAACAGAAAAATTAATAGCCTTAAAATCATCCGCCTTCTCAATTGCTAACATAGCGGCATCACTGTCCATACTATTCTCAAAAGTTTTATAGGCAGGTGATAAATCATAAAATCTTAAGGCCACGTCATCATTATGAAACGTTGCCGATACTGTATCTTTAAGTTTACCATTTAATCCTACTAAAAAAGCATCAGCGCTTTGCCGGGTACGTATTTCTTTGGTTATAGCCACGTCGAGATTCAAATTACCTTTAAACACATTAGGATAATTTAAATACATCCTCTCGCCCAAGCCGCGTAATTCGTCTTTGCCTTCGGCAGATATGAACTTTGTATTCCATTTTTCAATTTTCTGTAAAGCGATAACCATTTGCATTAACTGCTCCCCTTTTGCAGTTAATGCGTTTAAGCTGTCGGCCTTAAATAATAGGCTGTATGCGAGTGTTGATCTTACATCTTTTGTTAAATGCCGCGCACCATGCCTGCCTACATGGTTGATAAAAACAGGCTCATAACCTTTAGGTACAGGAGTATACCTTGGGCCAGGAGATTTATACAACGTTTTCGTCCCTAAAAAATCGCTATTACAGTTTTGGGCAAATGCCCCAAAAGGCAATACAATTACAAGTAAAAGGGACAATATGATGATTCTCATAACAGCTTTAATTTTAACAAAAAAGAGACGCAATGTACTGCGTCTCTGCTAAATAAATTCAATAATATTAATGTTGGTTTCCTGTACCATCATTTTGATATGCACCTATATCTTTACCGGGAGCCGTAATATTTGCTCCGTAATTGCCTATTGTGGTAACTGTGTTATAAGATACCGCGATAGTACTTGCCTTTCCTAGTGCTGGTGAAGTCGACTGAGGTCTAAAGCTGGACGTACCTACCATTACAATGGCAGGTGTTTGATTATTTGCGGTAACTGGCGCGGGATATTGTGTATAATTATAAGCATTCACATCGAAGCCATAAAACATTGGGTTATTTTGTTGTGCTGTAGCAGAATAAATGTCGGCAGTTTGGGTTTTTCCGACACCATCGGCTGCATAAAATTGTTTAACTATTGCCGCATTATAACCATAAAACAACTGATTGTTATAATGCACATTAGCAACATCAGCACTACTTAATACCCGTAGACCTATGGCGCAATTTACAATCATATTATTATAAGCATTGCCTTTAGCTGATTTTTCAAAATCAATTGAGCCACCATGACCGCTGGTGGAATTTTGCCTGAAACCACAATTTACCAGGGTGTTATTATAACAATTGATATTACACTGTGTTCCCGTGCTGCCTGCATCTGATATTTTAAAGGCATTGGTAGCAGCACCTATCACCATGTTGTATGCCACATCACCTACTGAGCCGCTTTTAATGTTACAAGCTTCTCCGGCTGCAACGCCGCATAACTCATAGGTATTACGCATAATATCGACATGGCCGCCGGCTATACGCATGGCATCATCACGACTGCCAAATACCCACGAATCCTCCAGGATAAAGTTTTTGGTGATGTTACCAAAGTAGATTGTCCAGCGTGGCGAACCTACCGGTGTATAAACCGTAGCGTCATCAGCAGGCCCTGAAGGGCCACCGGCAAACTCAAGATGTGTCCATTTAATAATCACATCACCGCCAGCCGGATTAGGATCCTCCGCGGTTACTGCACCTGGTGTACAAAATATACCTCCCCACCATCCCTGGAAAACATTTGTATAGTTTTGTGCGTTTGCCTGCGTATGTAATTGCGCCGCACTGCTTACAGTAATGTAATTGGGGTTAGCCTGTGTTCCCAAGCTGATAAAAGTACCGTGCACAAAAATCTCCGGGGCTGTTTGATAAGTTAACCCATTGCCCAGTGCAATTAGCTTGGTACCTGCTTGCATTAATAGTGTATCGCCACCGTTAACAGTAATATTACTGGCAAAATAGTAGGTCTTTCCACTTAATAAAGTTCCTTTAACATTACCGCTAAGGGTGTCTGAAGTAATAATGCTTCCCACTTGTACAACCGGTTGAGATATCCTTATATTTCCGGTCTTATGACAAGCGCTGAATAGCATGATACCAACAGCTATAGTTAATATGATAGTTAATCTTTTCATTTTCAAATAATTATAATTTATATCTTATACCCAAAATGTAATACTGATCATAAGTATCCTTACGGATAAATATGTTTTTACCGGTGGTTTGATCTTCAAACACATTAGCCTGCGGGGTATATGGTCGGTGTATTTCTAGTTGGAAAGGTGTATTGGTTAGGTTAGTAGCTTTAGCGTAGATATAAAATTTCTTAAATATCCTTTTTTCTGCAGATACGTCTAATGTCACAAATCCCTTCTGCCAGATGTCGTTATCAAGGTAAGGCGATACCGCGTAAATGCGTGCGCCGGTATATACTGCGGAAACCTGCGCATCAAAACCACTCTTGGGCTCGCGATACAGGAACGAAAGGTTTCCTATATTCTTTGACTGATCCTGTAGTGGGCGTGTTTGCGTTACATTGCGATGTGTTAAGTTCCCGTTAGCATCACGGTAGTCCAGCAACTTAGTAGTAGTGATTTCTGAATTTGTATAAGTATAGTTCAACCTCAAGCCGAAGTTTCTGACATATTTTGTCGCATCTAACTCAAAGCCATAGTTGTTAGCATTACCAAAGTTTTCAGGCTCTAAAACATAGTCAACCGCATGTGCCGGAAGCACTACTGCATACTCTATCGGGTTTTGGATACTTTTATAAAATACACCTGCCAATAATTGGTCCAGCGCCTGCGGGAAAAACTCATACCTCAGATCCAGGTTATTTGAAGTGATGCGTTTAAGATAAGGGTTACCTACCTCTGTATAATCCGCATCAGGGTCTCCTTCAGTGTGAGGGATCAACTCATAAAAGTTAGGCCTGCTAATAGCTGAATAATAAGAGAAACGCACATCTTGTTTGTTATCAAGCGTATACTTTAAGTTTAGGCTCGGCAAAACATCAAAATAGCTTATTGAGCCATTAGCACCGATTACACTATTTACAGGTGCACCGGTTGTCCATTGCTGGTTGGTGTTTTCATATCTCACACCACCTATGGCCAATAAATTACCTGCGGTAAACTTAAACATACCATATGCCGCACCAATTTTTTCGGTAAAATCATAATTTAACGCATCCGACGCACTACCTGCGGCATTTTGCACAGCAAAGGAATTATCATTGATGTTGCCATCATATATTTGATTTGTTGCTCCTGATTCATTAATATTATAATCATCATAAGTGCTGTGCCTGGTTTTATCACGGTACATCCCTCCTGTGCTAAAATCCACTACAGTGCCAAATATGGTTGGTGAATAGGTCAGATTCAAATAACCACTTTTATCCGCGTCGGAGTTTTTTTCAAATACACGTGATTGGGCATAAGGATTTGTGCTTAAGCGTTGAGGCGATTGTACAATAGCACCTGTGGTCGGATCTAAATTAGCGCCTGTCGTGATATATAGATCAGCACGATCTGGTTCATTAGCTGTAGCTTTTGAATATACAGCCGACCAATCCATTTTCCATTTATCACTTAATTTATGATCGCCATGCAAATCGAAGTTATAGATCTGCTGCACGGTGCGATCACTTCTATAATCCTGATCAACACTACCAACACCTGGCTGCGTGTGGCTGGTTAATAAACTGGTATCCGAAGTAAAACGATACTCATTTTTAGTAAGATTGATATAATCTGCATCCAGGCTTATTCTGTTATTGGCATCGAACCTATAATCAAACTTAGTAATGGCGGCCGTACGCTCTTGCTGTATATCATAAGTACGGCTTTGCTGACTTGTTAACTCTGGCTGGCTGGTTTCCTCGTTTGTGGTGGAATTAAAAAACGTTCCATTAGTTTGACGAAAGCTATTTTGGTAGCTTAAGGTAACTATGGCGCCGAACTTTTTATCCGGGGTACGGCCACCAATCGTTAAACCTAATATGCTGCCCAATGGTGTTTTATCCTGGCTGTAATGAAATGGATTGTTTGGAAAATCGGCCATTGTTGCCGCCGTATTACCTGATACGCGAGACGAGGTTGTTAAACTCGCGCTATGATCAAACTGAGTAAAGCCTTTGCCATTAAAAAAGTTTCCGGCATAACCTGTACCTACATTAGCTAAAACAGTAAAATCATCCGGAGCTGATTTTAACACCATATTAATAGCGCCTGCAATGGCGTCTCCCTCCATGTTTGGAGTTAATGATTTTGAAACCTCCAGTCGGTCCACAATATCTGCCGGGAATATATCCAGCGGAACATATCTGTTTTTATTATCAGGACTTGGGATTTTTATACCATTTACCAGTGTGTATTCATATCGCTGATCCATACCACGAATAATAGCATATTGTGCTTCTCCGTTGTTGCTCCGCTCAACAGAAACACCCGACACACGCTGAGTTACGTTGGCTATAGTAATATCCGGGGAGGCTTCAATAGTTCTGGCAGAAACCGCATTCAGAATCACATCTGAGCGGCGTTCCGCATTTATAGCCGACTGATCAGAGGTTTTGTTAGCGTGACCACTTACAGCAACTTCGGTAAGCGAGCCACTTTTACTTGCTAATGAAATATTTACTATAACTACGGCACCAGTAATCTCTATGTTTTTGCTTTCGCTTTGATAAGAAACATATTTGGCTTCGATCTCGTATTTACCTGCATTAACATTTTTGAATACATAAGAGCCATCTAATCCGGCACTGGTGTAAATTTTATTACCGTTGATTTCATTTTTCAATGCAATAGTTGCACCGATTAGCGGTTGGCCGCCTTTATCTGTAATAGTTCCTTTTACAATGCTGCCGGCACCTGCAAAACTAAATAATGAGCAGAACAGTAAAATTAAAAGAGGTAAGGGTTTCGTCATTTGTACTTGCGTTAATTAGAGCGCAAATAAACCCAAGGAACATTAAGGCAATATTAAGGTATCGTTATAAAGCGAAGCCGGAACAGCTTATCTAAGATATTCGCTTATGTCTGGAAAGTCATAAGGCCTCATTTGCATTACTGATTTATGTATCGTGCGGGATCTACTACTACCCGGATACAACAGCGATTGCAGGCTATATAAAAGTTCATGATTTAGGCGATGAATTGTAGAGCTGTATACCAAAACAGGCTTCTCTTTACTATAGAACAATAACCAATCGTCAATAAACAGGCATAACATTTAAAGGCCATATTAAATTGGTAATTATTCGTAGGTTACCTGTTATCACATAGAAATTTGTTGAGCACCTGTATTTTGTGCTTCTGCTTTAAATTATGCGCTTACTCAGCAACAAGATCGCCCAGTGACACATTAAGCAAACGGCATAACTCGCTTAGGTTTTCGGCAGTGTGCATATATGTGTTACCCAACCAAGCCCTTAAGGGCCTTATCTCACGGCGCATTAAAACGGAGAAATGTCGCCTTGACCAACTGTTCTGCTGTAATAATTTTTCAATACGTTCAGCGATTAGTAGTCGATTCTCTTTTAAGCTGATATCAGCAGGGCTGAATTTGCTCAAAATTACAGTTAGCAGGGAGTTGCGGTCATCTGTCATAACGTAAGTTTAAAAGGTGATGTGCCTAAAATTAACAAACGGATTTTGCATTTACAAATTTTATGTTCCTGTTTTTTTTCGACTAAGTTAAAACATTTCAACACTTGTGAATTCTCTTAGTTTAAGCTATTACGTTGTGCCGGATTAAATATAAAAGCCATAAGTTTAATTAATCAGCACATGATGCGTTAAAAAAATAAAAACGAACATTATTTGTTTTTATTAAACAAATGCTTTAATTTTATTGCAAATACCTAACCTAACACACAAAGTCATGAAACACAACATTTATTTTCCTCCTGGTTAATGCTTTCTATTATTGGATTTATCCTTGATAAAATAAGTTGCCGGTGATGGAATAATATCTATGCTGTTTATCCTGAAACAAAATCAGGTTTTCAATAAGCTGACGGGATAACGTACTAGCGCCGATAGCGGGCCTATTTTACAAACATGGTTTCCAATATTACTTAATATGTAACTATAATATGTAGCGTCTGAATGGAATTCCGGCAATGTAATTATTAAGCACCAGGCTGGTGAACCGGTAATCACATTAAAGGCAGTTTTAACAATAAGCGTTTTTACAGATTGCTACAGATTACTCTTGATTTTAACTTTACAGATAATATCTGTATCTGCTAAAATCACATATAAGAGATACTGTTATTATATTTTAACACCTAAATACCAAATCACGTATGGAATCAAATAAAAAAGCAGCAAATACCTTCCTGGATATTTCAGTTTTTCTTACTGGCTTTAACAAAATGGAGTTGTTGGGCACCGGTATGCTAGAGACTTATTTTAATGTAGTAATGAACATGAATAATGTCGCTTTAGTAGAATCATTTCTGGCAGAATCGGAAAAGATCCTGGCAAAAAACCAGGGAAATGCGGAGAAAATCAATAATGAAATACTCCATAAGCTTATGCCCGATTCTTTATATAACGGTCTGGCTAAAAATATCATTACCATGTGGTATATGGGCAACTGGATGAATACGGTAATCAACCCTCAATCTTATGTTCAGGGCTTGATATGGGGTGTTGCCGAAACGCATCCTCCGGGAGCTAAGCAACCCGGTTATGCTTCATGGGCTTCAGCCCCAAATACTGTTAAATAACTAATCTGATAAATATTTTTTTATGATTAACAATAAGACTTACGACGTAGTAATTGTCGGATCAGGAATATCCGGCGCGGTTATGGCTAAGACCCTTACGCAGGCCGGAAAAACTGTTTTATTACTGGAAGCTGGCTTAACAGCTGGAATCAGCCTGGACAGGAACGGTGATTACCAGAATTACGTGGATTACCTGAATACGTTCTATACAGCCAGCGCAAAAGTACCCAACTCGCCTTATCCGAATATAAAAGATGCGCCCTCGATCGATGTTCTTGACATGCAGCCAATCTCCGGAGCCAACAGCCCAAGCACTAACGGTTACCTGGTGCAAGCTGGCCCGCTACCTTTCGGAAGCGATTGCCTGCGCGGACCGGGAGGCACAACTTTACACTGGCTGGGCTCTACACCACGAATGCTGCCTAATGATTTTAAGATGAAGACACTTTATGGGCAAGGTGTCGACTGGCCCATAAGTTATGAGGACCTGATGCCCTACTATGAAATGGCTGAACTGGAAATCGGGGTATCGGGAGATGTGAATGCTATTCACTGGCCGGAGGCATCGAATAAGCAAGAGCAGGTCGAGTTAAAAAATAAATTTTATGGAAAGGAATATGTCTTCCCCATGGAAGAAATACCTACCAGCTACCTCGATGGCGTATTTACAAAACTGGTTGCGGAAGTAAATGCCAAAAATCCGGTTAAAGTTAGTGGAAAAGACACTAAAATTAAATTCTCTACTACGCCGCAAGGAAGAAACTCGGTTCCAAACAAGCAGTACCCTTACCGGGATATTACCTGGGATTCCAAGACAAAGAAATTAGT
This sequence comes from Bacteroidota bacterium, assembly GCA_013287375.1. GTDB lineage: Bacteria > Bacteroidota > Bacteroidia > Sphingobacteriales > Sphingobacteriaceae > Mucilaginibacter. The sequence goes on from JABDDX010000043.1 coordinate 21,875, forward strand.
TCTTCAAAAGGATAAGTATTGGTGCCCTGAAACGAAAAAAGTAGTAGATGGCTCTTTAGAGGAAAAGTATGAATATTTACCGGTAGGCGCTACCTGGGATCCAAACACAGGGCAACGTTGTGAAGGAAATGCAAGCTGTGTACCGATATGCCCTGTTCAGGCTAAGTATAATGCGCTGAAAACGCTTTACAAATCAGATGGGGACAAGATAACCATCAAAACACAATCGGTGGCCTCAAGGGTTTTATACAACGAAAAAACCGGAGAAGTGACCGGGGTTGAATATAAAACATATCATACTGCTGATTCAATCACCTACGATACCAACATCGCAAAAGGAAAGATATATGTTCTGGCAGCCAGCGCCATTGAAAATGCAAAGATTTTACTGGCATCAAATGCCGCTAATTCCAGCGATCAGGTTGGACGTAATTTAATGGATCACCTATGCCTGCTAACCTGGGGTTTACTACCAGAAAAAGGTTTTCCTTTCCGCGGTCCGGGATCAACAACAAATATGTCTTCATTCAGAGATGGGGATTTCAGGAAAGAACATGCGGCCTGGATATGCCCAATTGACAATTGGGGATGGGGATGGCCGGTATTTTCTCCGGGATCTGATCTTAGTAATGCATTAGCCAAGAATATGTTTGGAAAAGAACTACGTGATCAGCTTGCTGACATGCTCCCTAAGCAGTTGTTGCTGCATTACGAATGCGAACAGTTACCAGAACCTGACAACCGGGTAACGATTGACCCCGCTTACCGGGATCAAATCGGCAATTATCGACCGGTGATTCATTACGATGCTTCTGATTATATGAAGAAGGCATTCGAAACAGCCAAAGGAATCAACAATCAATTATTCAAAGCCACCGGAACTCAGGATTTTACCTTTTACAGTCCAACCCTTACCGCGGACTATGTGGGGTATCAGGAACAGGGATATAACTTTTGGGGAGCAGGACATATTGTTGGTACCCATCGCATGGGTGCATCAAAAAAAGATTCTGTGGTAAACAAGGATTCCAGAACATGGG
>JABDDX010000044.1 GCA_013287375.1 Bacteroidota bacterium
CGCAAATCGGGCCATATCCATTTCGCCCGGTTAATCAGCGTGTAACCGATGAAACGGCAAAGGTTACTATTTTAGATCCCGCTAACCCGGTGCTTAACTATCCGAATAAAATTAATGATGCCGATTTTGATGGCTGGATTCAGGAACGTGGTTTATATTTTGTGAGCGACATCGATCCTAAATACCAAACCCCGCTACAAATGAATGATCCGGGTGAAAAGCCTAATAACGGCTCTTTAATTGTAACAAACTATGGTCAGGGAAGGTTCGTATATACATCATTGGCGTTCTTCAGGCAGTTGCCTGCAGGGATACCCGGAGCTTACCGATTATTTGTTAATTTATTAAGTAACCCTAAAAAGTAAGATACCAACATTGTAATGTCTGCGTCTTATTTTTATTAATTATATAATTTTTTTGATACACATATTGTTATACATCATTTAATCATATACTTTTGCGGTCTGCAATAACAAGATTATGAAACATCAGCAAGAAGAAGAAAAAAGCTACGACTTTGTATATTACCTGTTAGGCCTGGTTACAGGTGTTTTTACCGGTGCTATATTAGACGTAGGAATGATATGGGCTTTAGTAGGCGGCGTTTTAGGCTTACTTTCAGCTGGTTTATTCCTTAATGTATTAGTTAAAGGTCGCGAAGAGGCATAATACCTCTACCAAGCGCTTACGATATAAAACCAGTATATGGCGTTGCCATATACTGGTTTTTTGTTTTTATACTTATTTATTATGTTGCAATTGCTTGTGTAACCTTCGGTGGGCAACGGCCTTGGCAGGTTTGGGTTTCTTCCTTTTACCCAACCAGATTATAAAACCAGTTATGGGTAAACTCGCGCAAATCAGACTGGCTAAAAAGGCAATTATCTTCCCAAACAAACCTAAAGCCTGGCCTACATGTATGTCGTAATTCAGGTCGTTTAGTTTCATACCCGGGCTTTTTTTTGAGTTAGGCAGATATTGCATCCGTTTACCGCTGTATTTATCAAACACAAAAAAATCGCTGTTACCAAAATGCAGGCTTTGGTTATACGCTGTAATATTTATTACGCCAGATGATGAATTATCCTCGCCAATCAAAAACATTTGTGCCTGCGGCGATTGTTTTTCCGCAGTCAAGAATACCCGATCTACAACCGGCTTGTCTTTTATAGCGGATTTGAATAATGAATCGGATTTAAAAGTACGCGTTTCATTGGCATAGGTTTGCCCCAGATTGGCCACTTTATAAATCCCCTTATCCATCCAATCAAAATCAACCCCTAAGCCTGTAATAGCTAAAATAATCACAATGGAGGTGACATAAAAGCCAAGCACATTATGCAAGTCGTAATTCACCCGGCGCCAGCGGCCATTCCATTTGATGGTGAAACTGCGCTTGCTATCACTCTTGCGCTTTGGCCACCACAGGACTATACCCGTTATCATGATTAATACAAACAGGATAACAGATATGCCAACCACTAGGCTACCAATTTTATCGGGCAGCAGCAGATACAGATGTATGTCCTCTATCACCGTAAAAAAATTATCCTTTAGGCCTTCGGTATGTAAAACCTGCCCGGTGTAGGGATTAAGATAGATGTAGGTATATCCCTTTTGAGGGACATTTGCTATAACCGAAGCAGGCCTGTCGACACCAAAATAATACATGTAATTGGCCGTAGCACCAGGATATTTACTCAGCGCGATGCTTTTTAAGGCCGATGGTTCAAGATACGGCCGCTCCACCGGAACAACCTTGCGCCAGGAATGCACGGCATCCTGTACCTCATCCTGAAAACAAAAGATACAGCCGGTAATACTCACTATAAACACCACCAGCCCGGTTATAAAACCGAGCCAGCGATGAATAAAGAGTATGACTTTTTTCAAAGACATGTTTAGAACCTGTACGTTACACTACCTACAACGCTGCGTAATTGTTGCGGATTAAAGGTTGAATAACCTATCCAATATTTTTCGTCGCCAATGTTATTCATTTTAACGGCTACCCTAAATTTGGTGAAATCGTAAAATGCAGACGCATTAAATACAACGTATTGCGGCAACGTGAATGTACCAAGCGTGTGGCTATTCACAACTTCATTATCGCTTGCATAATTACCGCCAAAACCCAAGCCCAAGCCTTTAAGCACGGTGGCAGGCAAGCGGTAGCTTAACCACAAGTTAGCCGAGTATGGTGATGCCGCTGTGCCAGGGCGCAGGCCATCTACATCAGCAGTAGTATTTACGTATTTTGATGCGTTGTAAGCAAAGCCACTTACTATGTTAAACCCATTAAATGGATTCGCTATAATCTCAGCCTCAAAACCTTTGCTGGTTTGGCTACCATTTTGGATAGAATGCAATGCATCATAAGGGCGGATAATATCGTTTACTTTAATATCGTAGTAGCTTAAGGTGCTGCTTAATCTGCCATTAAATAAATCGAATTTAACACCAACTTCAATTTGGTTTGCTTGCTCTGGTTTGAATGGCTTACCTGCGTAATCTACACCCTGCTCATTTGTAAAACCATTTTGATAATTAGAGAATAGCGATACCTGATTTTTAACTAACTGATATACCAAGCCAAATTTGGGTGAAAATGCATTCTGATTATATGCGCCGGTGGTTAATTGGGTAGTCGGGCTATAGCTTCCCTCGTTATTAAAATGATCGAAACGGATAGCAGCGGATGCTATTAACCTATCGGTTATATTTAAAACATCAGCTACATAAGAGCTGTATGTATTTGATTTAAATATGATTGGGTAGGTAAAACCCGGGGCTCCGTTAGCATAAATAGCACCAAGACTACCGCTGTTAAAATTATCATAACTGGCGGCTGATTGTTGGGTTGAAACCTCATCAAATGAGCTACCGAAGAAGTATTGATTTGAGTTTTGCCTAACATAGTCCAATCCGCCTACAAAACGGTTTCTTAAACCTCCAATCTTAAAATCGCCATTAATGTTTTCTTGTACTTCTATAAAACCGTCTTTACTGTTTTTAGTTGATTGATCGTTACGGGATACAGAATCTTTTTTAATTACGTAGAAATAAGGATCATATCCGTTAGAAAAACTATTGGTTGAAGAGAAGTTGGTTTTTGAGGTCCAATTATCTGATATTTTGTAGTTTACCTCTGCATAATAGTTGTCATTCCGTGAATGTTGTGATAGGGACCCATCTGAGTAGGTACTTCTATAGTTGGCATCCAATTGTTTAGCGTTATTTATGCCCAAACTGGCCATGGTTGCACCATATGGAAAGAAATAAATAGTATTGGCTGTGTTTGAGCCCGATGAAATTTCAGCATCAAGAGATATGGATAGCCTGCTATTAACTTTGTACAACAAACTTGGATCGACAACAAAATTGCGATTGTAACCATTTTCAAGAAAACTTCCCTGATAATCAAACGCTGTATTTACACGAAACAATAAGCTCTTCTGTGCATCAAGCGGTGTATTTACATCGGCACTTACACGGTTAAGATGATAATTACCGGCGCTGTAAGTTACCGCACCACCCACAGTATCGTAAGGTTTTTTGGTAATACGGTTTATTAAACCTCCGTAAGAGGTGAATGCACTACCGAATAAAGTAGCTGATGGGCCTTTCAGCACTTCAATACTTTCAATATTAGCAGCATCAACCGTATTTGTAATATTACCGGCTAACCCGTTTCTTAACTGGCTCTGTAAAATAAATCCTCTTGAGTTGTAATAACTTCCACCATCGCCACCGCGGCCGGTAGCATTCCACATTTGTTGTAAGCCAGGCGCATTTTTAAGCGCGTCATCTTCAGAAAAGTCAAGCTGATCGGTTATCAGATCCTTGCTTATTGTAGAATACACTTGCGAGTTCTCTAGATTATCCAAAGGTATTTTGGCAGCGTCGGTGCTTCTCTTCGTGCTGAACTTATTAGTTTTATTGCCATTAATAGTAACCTGCTGTAAGGTACTGCCTGTAATGCTTATCGTTACTTCGGGTATTTGTGTAAGCTCGTCTGCCTTTACCGTAACTGGCAGTTCCTGCGATTTTGCGCCAACATGGGTGAATACCAAGGTATAAGATCCGGCATGTATCTTTAATTTAAATTTTCCTTCTTCGTTAGTTTTGGTACCGTAGGCTGTGCCTTTTACAGCTACTGATACATTCTCTGCAGGTTTATTGTTACCGGTAATTACAGATCCTGTAATAGTACCTTTATTTGTTTGTGCCGATGACCAATTATAGTTGAAAATAGTTATTGCGAATAACAGTATAGAACATACTGTTTTGTAAGGAAGTTTGATATACATATCTTATTAAGACTAATTAAAAATTGCGCAAATATATGCACAGAAATCTAATTGCTTAGAATTATTATAAATAAGGCTGTAATTATCTATATATCAATAACTTCCTTTTTCTTTTTAGTACGCATTCGCTTGGGTACTAGTTCTAATATCTCATTTCTAAGGGCATCAATCATTCTTCTTTTTAAAAAGTTGTTCTGCACAACAATGCTTACTTCTCGTGCCGGCTCGGGTGAACGGAAGTAGCGGACCTTATCTAATTGGTTGTCATTAAGATCAGATAAAGCCAATTCCGGGAGTATGGTGGCGCCGTTATTTTGATCAACCATCCGCTTTAATGTTTCAACGCTTCCTGTATTATATTCAAAATGCTGAAATCCTTTGGTGGCTTTACGTCGCTGGCAAATATTTAATACCTGCTCGCGCATGCAGTGGCCTTCGTTTAGTACCCATATCTCCTCCATATCAATATCTTCGGGGCATATGTTTTTCTTTTTTGATAGCTTACTGTTTTTAGATACATAAGCCACAAAGTTTTCATAAAAAACAGGGATCTCTTTCAAATTGCCCTCATGCAATGGGGTCGATAGGATACCGCAATCAATCGTGCCATTTTTTAGTTGCAGGATGATCTGCTCAGTAGTTTGCTCCCAAACGATCAGTTTTACCTGGGGATATTTTTCGACGAAGCCGCGCAATATTTTAGGCAAGATGTATGGCGATACTGTTGGAATGATGGCCACCTTTAACTCACCTGATAACTCTTTCTGTCTGTCCGTGATAATTTCCTTGATCTTTTCGCTTTCAGCAAGTAGCGTACGTGCTTGCGCTATAATATCAATACCTATCTCTGTAGGCGATATCGGTTGCTTACTGCGGTCAAAAAGCTTTACGCCAAGTGTGTCTTCCAACTTCTGCACCTGCATGCTCAAGGTGGGTTGTGTAACAAAACATTTCTCGGCTGCCATTACAAAGCTCCGGTAAGTATCAACAGCTACAATATATTCAAGTTGAACAATGGTCATATATAGATAAAATCTATACAAATATAGCAATTATTGATTTTTTCTATTGAACTATTATGGTGAAGTTTGTTTATACAAATACCGAAACATTTATGGAGAACAACAAGAAAAAACTAACTACGGCATCAGGTATACCGTATGCAGAGAATGAAAATTCCATGACGGTCGGCCCACGCGGACCAATTCTGTTACAGGATTTTATTTTACACGAAAAAATGGCTCACTTTAACCGTGAACGTATACCTGAAAGGGTAGTACACGCCAAAGGATCGGGTGCATATGGTACTTTTACAGTAACACATGACATATCAAAATATACGAGGGCTAAGCTATTTAACTTCATCGGTAAAGAAACAAAAGTTTTCCTTCGCTTCTCTACCGTTGGCGGTGAAAAAGGCTCCGCAGATACAGAACGCGATCCTCGTGGTTTCGCGGTTAAGTTTTATACAGAAGAGGGAAACTGGGATTTGGTTGGCAACAACACTCCGGTATTTTTTATAAAAGATCCTAAAAAATTCGGTGACTTTATCCATACCCAAAAGCGTGATCCTTATACCAACAGTAAAAGTGCTACCATGATGTGGGATTTCTGGTCGTTAAACCCGGAAAGCTTACACCAGGTAACTATCCTGATGTCGGACAGAGGAACGCCATACGGCTATCGTCACATGGATGGTTTCGGAAGCCATACTTTCTCGATGATCAATGCGCATAATGAAAGATTTTGGGTGAAATTCCATTTTAAAACACAACAGGGCATTAAAAACTTCACCGATGCAGAAGCTGCAGAAATGCGAGGCAAAGCACCTGATTTCGCACAGCATGATCTGTTAACATCTATCGATAACGGCGATTTCCCTAAATGGAGCCTGAAAATACAGGTAATGCCTGAAGCTGATGCTAAAAGTTACCATATCAATCCATTTGATTTAACTAAGGTTTGGCCCCATGGCGATTATCCGCTGATTGATGTGGGCACATTAGAATTAAATGAAAACCCTGATAATTACTTTGCCCACGTTGAGCAAGCGGCCTTTGCACCTGCACACGTAGTTGATGGTGTTGGTTATTCGCCTGATAAAATGCTACAAGGCCGTATTTTATCATACCCCGATGCACACCGGTATCGTTTAGGTGGCAACTATGAGCAGATACCGGTAAACCGTTGTCCTTTCGAGGTTAATAACTACCAACGCGACGGCCAAATGAGGGTTGACGGCAACCACGGTAGCAAACCAAACTATTTCCCTAATAGCTTTGATGATATAGAGGCTGATCACGCTTATAAAGAACCGGCATGGGATTTAGGTAATGCTAAAGCCGATTGGTATGATCGCAACGCAGAAGGAGAAAACGACCATTATACACAACCAGGTGACCTATACCGTTTAATGCCCGAAGACCAAAAACATGATTTGATTGCTAATATTACCGGTTCAATGAAAAACATTGACGGACCAAAACGCGACATTATTGTTAATAGGCAACTATGCCACTGGTTCAGAGCTGATATGGGCCTTGGAATGGCCATAGCTAAAGGTTTAGAATTAGACCTGAACGAAACCATGAAGCAAATGCCGCAAACGATGTAAATCGTTTTCTAAGAAATAAGAAAGCCATGTAGAGTTTCTGCATGGCTTTCTTATTTCTTAGAAGCTGTCAAAAATTATAAAACGGATCGTCATTGCCACGCTTCGCTCGCAATGACGATCCGTTTTTAGACACCTTTTTATTATAGATGATATTTTAAATTGCGATCACCAATCGTTTACCGCCGGGTATTTCTTTGTGCCACACGGCTTCAATATCGCTTAGGTTGGCCGTTTCTGTGTCAATCTTCAGTTTTCCATCCGCTGCTAGTTGCAGCATCTCGGGCAGCAATTCGGTGAAGAGTTTATTCATTGCATCCGCATCCAAACTACCAAGCCCGGAACCTGAAATTTCAATATCAGAGCTTCTTAATGTGCCTGATGATAATTGGATTTTATCCCCTGCCATACCACCTACAGTAACATATTTTACTTTGTGAGTTGTACCGCCGGTGCCGCCTAATGCGGCAAGCACCAGTTCTGCAGGATGTCCCCACACATAATCTATCACCGAATCAATCGGTGTGGTTTTATGAATTTCCTTAACCCTATTTATAATCTGTTCATCCTCCTGTTTAAGCGAAATCGCTTCATCTGCTCCCACGGTAAGCAGATGGGTTAAAGCATCTGCATTTCTACCGGTAACAATCACTTTTTTCGCGCCATAATGTTTGGCTATTTGTACCGCGACTAACCCGGTAACACCGGTAGCGCCATTAATTAACACCACATCGCCCGTTTTAACATTAGCTCTGAAATGAAGCGCGGCTCCTGCCCCCATCACAGCATTTGGTAATGCAGCTGCGGTTATATCATCTATTCCATCAGGGAGTTTAACTATTCTGTTTTTATCAATTAACGCCTTTTCAGCTATCATGCCTGATACTCCAAAACCATAAACCCGAGTACCATCAGCCAATACTCCTACCCCATCCACACCTGCTACTTTAGGTTCTGTACTGCCGCCACTAGAATAGTGATGACCACTAACGATACCTTTATCCAGATTTTTAACCGCAGCCGCTTTAACTGTGATTACTACTTGATTTTCGTTTTGTGGGATAGGATCTGCAAAATCTAAATATTTAGGTGTATGGCCTGGGATATATACTGCTGCTTTCATGGGTTTATATTTTATATCATTATCAACAATCAAAGGAAAACAATTGTTATCATTTCTACCTGAAAATAAGCCAATAAAAAAGCGATGAGCATTACTACTCATCGCTTTTTTTATTGGCTATAATAGCCTAATATTTTGTGCTTATAAATATTTTGTAAGCTCAGGAGACATTGGGGTCACTGGTGAGCGGAAACGGTGGATTAATTTGCCGTTCTCGTCAATCAGAAATTTTTCGAAGTTCCATTTTATTTCGCCTGTGAAATCGGGGTTTGGAGCTTCGGTTAAATATTTAAATAGCGGGGCGATATCGTCACCTTTAACACTTACCTTTTCGCTTAGCGGGAAAGTTACACCAAAACGTTTTTGGCAAAAAGTTTTGATCTCGGAATTTGTACCGGGATCTTGTTGCGCAAAGTTATTTGCAGGGAAACCTACAACCACAACTTTGTCTTTATAAGTATCGGCTAGCTTCTGTAATTCAGCGTATTGTGGGGTATAACCACATTTTGAGGCTGTATTAACGATCAAAATCTTTTTGCCTTTATACTGGGCTAAAGAAAAGTTTTGTCCGTCAATATCTTTTAATTTGAAGGTGTACAATTCGCTGCTGCTGCTGCTAATAAACATAAAGGCGAATATGAATGCTAATGTTTTCATGATAAAATGCGTTTTTGAGAGATTTATGTGATAAAATTAGCTAATAAAAATTCGCTTATTTAAATAGAAATCCTCTTTTTGTGTCATTTTTTGCTTGTCGGCAGGTGCTTTATCCTTGTAGCCTAACAAATGCAATGCGCCATGAATTATTACGCGGTGCAGTTCGGTGGTTTCGGTAACATTAAACTTTGCTGCGTTTTCGCGGATGCGATCTATCGAAATAAAAATATCGCTTACAATTTTACCTTCTTCTTCGGAGTTGTCGAAGGTTACAATATCGGTATAAGTATCATGATCGAGGTACTGCCTGTTGATTTCCAGCAAGTAAGCGTCGGAACAAAAAATATAATTAAGCTCCTTTAATTTAAAGCCTTCGGCAATAATGGTATCAGTTACCCATTGCCTTACTTTGGCTTTATCTTTTAGCGTGAAGCTGATGTTCTCCTCAAAAAAACTAATCGCAGGCATTATATTTTAAAATGCAGTTCAACTTCGTTACCTGATGTGTTAAATATACACTGATCAGCAAGATGTTTCATAATAAATACACCACGGCCTGTAAGGCTTTCCAGGTTTTCGGGCGCAGTTGGATCCGCAAGGTGTACGTAGTCGAAACCAGGTCCCTCATCGGTTACCGTCCAAATAATACGCTTGCCATCAACTTCGGCATTTACAATAACTTTCTTAGCGGGGTCCATTTTATTACCGTGCTTAATCGCGTTTATTAACGCTTCGTTTAAGCAAGTCATCATATTGGCAAAGGTATCTTCACTGACATTGTAGGCATCAGATAAGTTTTCTATCAATAACTCTAATTGTGTTATACTTTCCTCTTTTGAAGGTAGTTGTAACGTATATAGTTTTGCTGCCTGAACGTTTGCCTCTTCCATACTATTTGGCATTGATTTGATCAAAGTAAATATTGATTTTTTGTTTGTAATATAAGTTAAGCGCCGGGGATTCTGTTTTGATCTGCTCTGTTTGTTTAGCCTTGACCTGCTGATAATCCTGCAATGCTTTAATATATCCGGGAGGCATATCCTTACCCGTATTACTTTCTCTTTTCTGATCCTGATCACGCTGCTGTTCAGCCTTTTCAGCTTCTAATAAACGCGTTTGGATCTGCTCCTGTCTTTTTAATGCCTCATCGGTAATATGCTTGTTTACGAGATCCCGCTCGTTTTGTTCCATTTGTTGCGAAATTTTATCAAGATTCCCCAAACCTTTGGTTCCGTCTTTGTTATCTTCCTGGTTAATTTGCTGCAATGTTTCACGTATCATTTGCTGTTCGCGCGCCATACGAGCCAATTGTTCGCTCATTGAGCTGCCCTGGCCTTGTTTTTGACCGGATTGCCCCTGTTTGCCCTCTTTTTGCATTTGCTCACGAGCTTTTTGCATATTTTGGTTAAGCTGATGTTGCATTTTGGCCAATTCGCCCAGCGTTTGCTGTTTTGACTTGCCTTTGCCCGAACCATTTTTAGCTTTTTGCAATTGTTCGAGCGCTTCACTCAACATTAGTGCCAAATTATTCATAGCCGTCATTGAATATTGTTGGTTGCTTCCCGCTTCGGCTATTTGCCTGTCGCCTAAATTTTGCAATGCCTGGTCAATATGATCATTTATACTGGTAATTTGTTTATTAACTGTAGATTGTATCTGCGGCACGCGGCGACTTATCGCATACAGGCTATCCTCGGCTGTTTTTAAATTGTCTTTAATATCTTTTTGTTTTTGGGCCAGGGTAATATAATTAGGGTCGGTAGTGCTTGTTGTTTTTAACGTTTGCATTACCGATTCCTGCTCAAAAGAACTATTAACGAGGTTTTTCAACAACTGGCGCAATTGCTGAATGTCAATTGTGTTCTGGCTATCTTCCCCTTCCTGATCCTGCTGCTTCATTTTATCGGCCAATTGCTGCATTTGCTTAGCTGCCTGCTGCTGCGATTGCGACGCTTTGGGGCCGTCATTCTTTTTCAAATCATCACTACTTTGCTGCATTTGCTGATCTATACTTTTTTCCTCTTTCTCCGGATTTTCAAAATCCATTTTCCGGTCGTTTTGCTCGTTTTCCTTATTCAGCTCATCCAATGATTTTTTCACTTCCTGAAAATCATCATTCAATTTTTGCTGTTGTTGCTGTGCCGCCTGGGGGGGTAGCGGTTGACTGTTTTGTTTGATCAGCTAATTTTTGTTGTTGTTGCGCCAATTGGTTCAACTGTTTAATGTTTTGATCCAGTTTTTGGTCGAAAGCGAGCTTTTTATAAAGCTCCAACATCCTATCTAACTCTTTTTTGAGCGATTTGTTATCTGACTGCATTTTTGAGAGATCTTCCCGGGTAGCATCTTTCTGATCTTGCTGCAACAGTTGTTGCAGATTTTGAAGCAGTTGCTGCGTTTTTGGATCAAGCACGTTATTGAATAATTTTTCCATTTCCTTTTGCTTTTCGGTTATGGAGGGATCCTGCTGCAGATTTTCCTGGCGGTTAAATTCGTTTTTGTGGTTTTCGTCCTGTATTTGCTTCACCAGGTCGTCCAGATCTTTTTTCTTTTGCATCAGATCGGCTATCTGTTTTTTTTCATCAAAAGAGAGGTTGTTTTTATTCAGTAATAGCTCATTTAATTTTTGCGATTCGCGCTCAACCTGCCCGGCCAGTTTAATTGCCGACTGCATTTTTTGCTTTACCGCCTCGGTACCCGTGTTTAACTGCTTGTTGATCTCGGTAGCATCCGGCATATTTAAGGTATGTTCAGCCGAGCGCACTTTCTTAGGGCCGTTTACTGCATCGTTATCGGCTACTTCAAAGTAATAGGTTACCTGTTCGCCGGGTTTAATACCTATCTCCTTTAAATTCCAGTAGTAGAAAAAATCAGACTGGGTTTGGTTCAGATCAGCCTTTATCGCCTTTGAAAATACATGCGCGTTTTTATCTGTACCTATTTTATAATAAAACACTAATGATGAAAACCCGTGATCGTCCTGTATCTTACCATTAAAATAAATGGCTTTGGTGCTTACTGAATCCGGTTTTTCTTCCACATTGATAGTTGGCGGTTCATCGGCAATAACGGTAATGCGGTAGCTTGCCGAATCGCTGTTTTTTACCAGTGTGTTTAACGGGTTAATTTTATACGCGGTATTTTTGATTATTCTTTCATGATGGTCAAATACATCAGTCGAAGCAGGACTAAGCAATTGTGTTTTATCGCCCAAAGAAAAATATAAGCCGGTAGCATTTTGTGTATGAAAGGCCCAGTTAACCGTTGTTCCTGCCGGAATAGTTAAATCGCCGGCATTGGCTATTATTTCATTTTTTTTGTGGAGATAGGCGGGATAATTCAGTTCCACATCAAAATGCAATAACGATGGGCGCAGGTTAACTTTTATTTGATACGGCGCGGATGTAACCCCATTTGCCGTTAACCTGAAAATCTGGTTTTGTTGAAGGTTAGAGAATACATAATGGAAGTTGGAAATATTCTCTTTATCCAGTTTAAATGTATTACCGGCTGTTTCTATATAAACATCGGCAGGGAATTTGTCGCCGGTTAATTTTAGGTCAAGCTTAAAATCCTGCCCTTGTACAGCCGATAGTGTTTGATTTTGAACCACGAACTGAAATGGTGATACGGGCGCAAAATGTTCATTATGCCGGATGAGCCTTTTAGTACTTTCGGTTAGGATTGATGGGGCAGCAAGCGCGATCACACAAATGATGGCAGCCGGCGTAATGATCCATTTTAAATACCTGTTGTTTTCGCGGATGTTGATGGCCGAAGGGAAGCTGACGGGTTTTAGCTGTTCTATTTTTTGGTCGATACTGGCTTCGATGAGGGCACGGTGTTTTTCATCGTCGATAGCCTGCTTTTTTAATTGGAGTGTATTGAGCAATTTATCATTAACACTGCTAAAATGCTTGCCTATTATTTCCGCAGCTTCATCGTGTGTAAGGTTCTTACTCAACTTGAGCCAGGCAAAAAGAGAAGGGATTACCAGCCAAACAATAAGCCCTAAATTCAACAGGATAAAAGCGTAAAAAAGAATGGTGCGAAAGGCTGTATTGAAATTGCCAAAGTATTCGCTTAATGTGATAACAACATATGCCGAAAACAAGCCAGCGCCTAAAAATATCAATCCCCGTAAAAGATTATTTAAATAATACTTACGGATGAAGGTATTGATCTTGCTGATTAAAAGCTCGTAGTTTTCGGTAGCGTTCATTTGGCAGCATTTGTTTCCTGATATTTAATTAACGCCTGTTAGCGATATATCGGGGTGTTCAAGATAAAGAAATAATATTTACCCTTAAAAACATTTTGAATTTATATAACATTAAGATGATAAGTGATTATTGTGCAGTTGGTAAAATCACCGTACATTTGTAAGGTAAACTTATTAGTTTAATTTATTAAAATGAGTGCTAAAGATCTTCAGTTTGCTTCAGACCTGCGTACAGTTGTAACACGGCTGGTAAAAAAATTGCGCAAAAAATCGGTAACAGGGCAACAGCTCTCACTTACCGAGCGCTCTACACTGTCGTTACTATTATCCAGCGAAAATGGCATGTTACCCAGCGAACTTGCCGCTATGGAGAAAATAACCAATCAATCCATGTCGCAAATATTGAGTAGCTTTTTGGAGAAGGGATTTATTACACGCACCGCTTCGGAAACTGATAAACGCAAAGTGATCATATCCTTAACCGAAAAAGGTAAGGCGATAATTTTGCAGGTGCTTAGTGAAAGGGATGAGTGGCTGAACGAGGCATTACGTGAAACTTGTACTGAAGAAGAAAGAGAGCTCATTAAAAAAGCACTGGGGCCATTAACCAAGCTGGTTGATTTTGAGTAAATAACAGATTTGATAATTTTAGAGGGTGATAGATGAACATAAGTACATTCAGGGCATTTAAAAGCAGGAACTACAGGTTGTATTTTAGCGGGCAATCCGTATCATTAATAGGTACATGGATGCAGAAAACGGCGGTGAGCTGGGTTATTTATACGCTCACCCACTCTACCCTGATGTTAGGGGTTACACTTTTTGCGAGCCAGTTTCCTTCGTTTTTATTTTCACTGTATGGAGGTGTGGTATCCGACAGGTATAACCGATACAAGGTTTTGCTTACCACACAAGTACTATCATTAGTACAGGCGGTTTTATTGGCGGTTTTGATATTATTGAAGCACTACGAAGTATGGGAAATACTTACGTTGAGTGTGTTTTTAGGGGTTATCAATGCTTTTGATGTGCCGGCCAGGCAATCATTGGTTTATGAAATGATTGATGATAAAGACGATTTACCAAATGCACTGGCGTTAAATTCCTCCATGGTAAATCTTTCCAGACTGATCGGGCCCGGCATTGCGGGTATAATTTTGGAAAAGGTTGGCGATGGTGCTTGTTTCTTATTAAATGCCTTAAGCTTTGTGGCTGTAATAACCTCTTTATTAATGATGAGGCTGCCAAAATATATAAGCAAACCGCATACAAAAAATGTGTTTGGTGAACTTAAAGAAGGTTACAGCTATATCAGGCGCACACCGGAAATATTATTTGTAATTATTATGCTGATGTTCATCAGCTTATTTGTGTTGCCATACAGCACGCTTATCCCTTTTTATGCAAGGGATGTATTTCATGGTACAGCATCAACCTTTGGTATAATTGACAGCTTTATAGGGCTTGGCGCATTTTCGGGTGCTATATTTTTAGCATCCATAAGGCCGGGACACGATCTTAAAAAAATACTCGCTATAAATACACTGGTATTTGGCGCGGGGCTGGTTTTATTCTCGCACGAGAATCATTACGTACTCGCGTTGCTATTCTCGGCGCTGGCGGGCTTTGGCATGATGTCACAAATTACTATCAGCAACACCTTGCTGCAAACCACAGCCGACGTAAAAATGCGGGGCAGGGTGATCAGCTTTTATGCTATGGCCTTTTTCGGAATGCAGCCTTTGGGCGGTTTGATAATTGGTTATGTATCTAAAATAATCGGCACAAAAAACACCATGTTAGGCGAAGGTATTATTGCTTTGATAATTGGCATAGTACATTTTATATTTTTACGCAGGGCCCGGTTAAAAACAAAACGAACCCAAATTATTGAGTTACCTGCTGCAGCTTCGGAACATATTCCTGCTTAGTTTTTGCCTAAACGGATGTTTACCGCCCTTCTTTAAGTATCTTCTGTGCCAGAGATTAATGAACACTTAATGCAAAAGTTTCATTAATAAAAAGCCATATGTCGCGTTAGCTGCAAAAACGAACTTAGTATCGAAATATAGGGAGAGCGTTGGGCTAAAGCCAGCCTCTGATTATACATCCTTAGCCCGTTGGCTTTAGCCAACGGCAATGATAATAAAGCAAATTTATCATTGCCGTCACATTTATGTGACGGGCTTATAAAGAAAGTAGTATGGCTTTAGCCTAAAACCGCCACCATAGTTATTTTTTAAAATCGATTGCTTCCAGTCTTCACTAATAATTAAAGGATTAAATAAAGCATGCAATACCGACAATTCTGCGCCTCGGGTAAAAATGCTGATGTATAGCATTGAATGAGCTAACAATTTTTATATTGCATCACAATTTATAGCCAATTATAAATCAGCCAGAAATAAAATCTGTTATGCAAAACATTAAAACAAGTAAACTATTTGTCGCTAGCTGTTTGTCGTTATTAGTAACCTCCTTATCATTCGGCATCAGAGCCGGTATTATGGGGCAGCTGGGCACGCAATTTGATTTGAACGCGGGTGAGTTATCAACCATTACCGCTACCGCGTTTTGGGGCTTTCCACTGGCTGTAGTAATTGGAGGTTTTATTGTTGACCTGATTGGTATGAAACGATTGCTGGTAATGGCATTTGTATTTCACCTATTAGGTATAGTGCTTACCATTTTTGCACAAGGATATTGGACACTCTTTTTCTCTACATTATTAATCGGGATTGCCAACGGAACGGTTGAAGCCGCATGTAACCCACTGGTAACAGCCTTATACCCTCAAAATAAAACCACACGGCTTAATTACTTTCACCTTTGGTTTCCGGGCGGCATTGTTTTAGGATCGTTACTGGTACTGTTACTTAGCCATATTGGCTTAAACTGGCAGGTACAAGTTGGCGTAATGCTGATACCTACAGCTATTTATGGCTACCTATTTTCAAAACTCGACTTTCCGGTTACGGAACGTGTTGCGGCAGGCTTTACCACTGCCGATATGTATAAAGGGGTACTTTCCCCACTATATCTTTTCATGCTGATTTGCATGTTTGGCACTGCTATTACCGAGTTGTTTACCAACCAATGGACAGGCGTGCTATTTAAAACAGTAACAGACAATGCCCTTTTAATACTCACCTTTGTAGCTACTATACAGGTAATATGCCGCGCATTTGCCGGGCCTATAGTACATAAGTTGGCGCCTCAAGGTGTTCTGCTTATATCAACCATACTGTCGGCGTTAGGCATTTACTTACTGATAAACCTACATGGCGAGTCCATATTTTTTGCAGCAGTAGTATTTGGCCTGGGTGTAGCCTTCTTTTGGCCATGCATGATAGGCTTTGTAGCTGAGAATATTCCACAATCGGGCGCATTGGGTATAAACCTATTGGGCGGTGGCGGCATGCTGGCCGTTTCATTTTACACCATTTTTATGGGTGGCTTTTATGACAGGCACACGGTACAACACTTAACAACAGGCGCAGTATTGGATAACTATCAAAAGGCAGCTACGGGCACACCAATGGCCAACGAGCTTGCACATGCACAAAGCCTGGCTGGTTTTGATGTATTGCATGTTACCTTGATTATTCCGGCGGTACTGATTATTGCCTTTGCTGGCTTGGTATTTTATATGAAGGCCAATCGCAAAAAAGCAGTTGCAGCAAATTAAAAATTTCACAGAATAACGCTACACAGCTTCACAACGGATAGGTTATTGTTGATATTGGGGATATACAGCCGGATAATAATACTTTGCCTTGATAGGCTACAGAAGTTGTTAGCAATAGCAAGCTGGTTTGTAATATTTTTGCTAGACAGGCTTAAAAGTCGCAGGGAATGCTTCGCTTTGCTGTAAATGCATAATTTGCGTAAAACAAGGGCGTTATATTATTGGTTATTTATATGGTTTCCTAAGAAAAGTTGTTTACCAGGAAAGTTATCTATAGATTCACATACTAGTTGTGTAAAATGAACAAATCTGCTAAAAAAATCGTCATTTTTGATGATGATGAAGACATCCTTTCCATTTGCGTTTATATTTTGGAAGAGCAAGGATGGGAAGTGTACACCTACACAAACTGCAATAATATTGTTGAGCGCATTAGCGAGATAAAACCCGATGTTATTTTGATGGATAACTGGATACCAGACGAGGGAGGTATTATTGCTACACAAACATTAAAGAAAGAAGAATCATTGCAACACATACCTGTAATCTACTTTTCGGCTAATAGCGATATACAGTTACTAGCCGAGCATGCCGGCGCTGATGGTTACCTGGCAAAACCATTTGACCTTGAAGAGCTTGACCGAGTTATTGGTAATGTAATGGTAAAATAGAGATAAACATACCAGCTATAACAAAAGAGGCTCAACTAAATTAGTTGAGCCTCTTTTGTTATAGGAATATTAAAACCCTGGGCCTCCGCCGGGTCCGCCGCCACCTGGGCCACCACCACCAGGGCCGCCGCCGCCGCCCGGGCCATTACCATTATGCCTGAAATTATGCATGTTGGGTTCTTGATTTGGGGCTTTGCCTGCAAATTTCTGCAAGCGTAAAGTGAATGTTCCAAGATAATAACGAGCAAGCCTGTTTACACGGGTTTCGGTAATGGAACTTGCTGTTTGAGAACTGGTAAAACCTGTGTTTTGGTTAAACAAATCAAATACTGATAAACGTATAGTAGCGGCGTTGTTTTTCAGAAACCTGCGTTCAAGGTATACGTTTAAAATATTGGGGTTAGTTGCATTTACTGAGGTGGCATAACCATAGTTAATAGTCTTGGTGTAGTCATAGCTAAATGTCCAGTCATTAAAATAGTTTTTTCCGTTTAAACCGATAGTCCATGTCCGGATATTTGTATTACCGCTTGTTAATGAATCTACAACACTATTATTTGTACGATTGATGGCGTAGTTTGTTAAAAACTGGGCATCAATAACTTCCGGAAGGTCAACCCTAAATTTCAATCCAGGAGTAACCTGCAAATTTTTAGAGATGTTTTTTTGTGTAAGCGAATCGGCAGTGGTTACATCGGTTAAATAGCCGGCTGTTGAGGTATACGTGACAGCTGTAGAAAGCGATAGTGTAAATTTGCGCTGTTCCCAGGGTTTTGCGTAAACAACGTTTCCCGACACGCTAGTGTATCCAACACCGGGAGTATTTAAATACTTGGTTAAAATGGTATTTTCAAACCGTTTTTCACGCGGAAAAGTCCCAGGGTAAGAAATAGTATTAGAAGTTATATAATTGCTTATCTGCTGAAAAGCCAAATTGGTAAACAAAATATTCCCTGAAGCAAAATCAAATGAGTTGTACCTCATAGAAAAATTGTTGGTAAACTGGGGTTTAAGATCAGGATTACCTTCAACGGGATACAGCGCATTCGAAAAATTGACCACCGGCTGTAATTGTGTGAAACTTGGCGAGCTGCTTGATCCGTTATAATTTAAACTAAAAGCATGGCTCCTTGAAAAATTATATACAAAACGGGCGGTAGGTATAACATCAAAAGTATTAATGTGCGTTTGTACACCCGTTACCAGGGAGTTACCATCTAATTCAGCCGGTTGAACAGCAAGCCCTAATGTGTAGTTATATTTTTTCTGTATAAAGCGATAATTTAATCCAATTCGGTTAGTTAAAAAAGAAAAATTATACCGGGTACTTAAAGCGCTATCGGGTAAAAGCAATGCGTTTGGTGGTATAGTTAAGCTGGTGTCCGTTATTTGATTATTTGTTGTTGCAGCATAATTAACCGCGTAGTTTAATTCCAGATATGAATATTTACCTATAGGTGCGATGTAGGATAACGTTGCGCCTACGGAATTTGTACGGCTGTAAGTAGTTATAACCTGATCTGCCGCAGATATTGGCACACCGATAAGATAATCATTTATCGGATTTTGATATTGATTACTAACAGACGAGCTTAAAGTAATATATGCGCTAAAATTATGCCTGTGCGGAAGTTTATGGTTATACAAAATATTTAAGCCATAACTAGGTGCAGACGATGTTGCGTTGGTATTTGATGTGTATTTAGAAACTGCCGAGTCCACAGCATTTGTTGACGGCCTCCGTCTTAATAGCGTATTAAGCTCATTATCGGTGGTATTTACACTTGCATATGAAAATGTTGGGGTAATTTTCAGATAGTTGATAGTATCCGGAGTGTATTCCATGTTCCATGTAAACCGATGGTTAACATCTCTGTCTGTTTCATTACTTGTTTGATTGTTTATACTTGGATTAGCAGGCGAAAGGTTCTGCTGATTGTTTGTACTGTTTGTAGTAACAGTATTATCGGCAAAACTATAGCTGCCATATACCGCAAGGTGTTTCCCCCATTGATCGCGGAAATTTGCTCCCAGAGAATGAGCATCGGTTATACCGTTTTGAGTAGTAGTCAAACTTCCTGAATTTTGCGAGCCTCTCGCCGCGTTGCCACGACCACCACCGCCACCGCCGCCACCACCGAATCCGCTGCCACCGCCACTTGAGCTTGACCCAAAAGAAAAGGTATTAACATTGGTGTTGTTTACGCTCCCTAATAATGCTATTTGCTGATCGCCGTTGAAAATGAAACTATTCAAGGTGGTTAAATAACGATTGTCATCCGGTATTCCCTGGCTTTTAGGTAAAGCATCTTCTCCATCACCAGCAGTACCTTGTAATGTATAACCGTAGTTTTTATCTTTCCTGATGGTGATATTTAATATTTTATCCGGTTCACCTGTTTTAATACCGGTTAAATTGGCCTGATCGCCATAATCATCAATTATCTGAATATTATCGGCAACATCAGCAGGCAAATTTTTTGTGATAGACTGTACATCGCCCCCCATAAAATCTTTACCATTAATACGCACTTTAGTAATTTGTTTACCCTGGGTTGTAATATTGCCATTCACATCCACATCCACACCCGGTAGTTTTTTAATAACATCTTCAATCGGTGCATTATCGCGCACCTTATACTCGCTTACTTTGTATTCTGTTGTATCTTCTTTAAAAACAACCGCCTCCGTGGCCACAATATTAACTGTTGCAAGCGTATTTGTCTCTGCCTTTAAAATGATTGGTGCAAGCACTACTGGTTTAGTATCGGCATCAAAAGTATAATGCCTGCGTATTGCCTGGTAGCCAATAGATGTGATGCTAAGTGTAAATTTGGTGCCCCCAACAGCAGGAAAATCAAACTTCCCATTGGGGTCGGTTGCCGTTAATGAGCTATCTCCTTTATCAGAAATAACCTTAACAATTGCCCCGGGAACTGATTGTTTGGTAGAATCTATAATTGTTCCCCCTACTTCGCGCGTAATTTGCGCTCGCGCATTGATAAAGAAGAAAAAAAGAATTGATAAAGTTAGTAAAGCTGGCTTCATAAGTTAAATAATATCTATTGAGTTGTATTAATACAACCATACACAACAAAGGTTGTATTTTAATATTATAATTGATTAATAATCATATCATTGTTACACATAACAACAAAAAAGGGGCAGGATATTATCCTGCCCCTTAAACAAATATTATTGAATATTAGTTACTTAAATGCAAGTATGATGTTACGCTTTGCAAACTGTTAATATCAATACCAGGATGCGCTATTTGTATACTGTTAAGTGATGTACCAGGTATAATAACTATCCTAAATTGCGCGCTGTTGTTGGTAATATTTTGATTTGCCTCAAGCAATACATATCCAACACCATATGAATCAAAGCTTATTGAAAGGCCTGATGAGTTAGTGAAAGGTAATACGGACCAAGCGCTACCCCCCATTGGCCTGTAGTATACCAATACTACACCATTATCAACAATATCTTGTGTTATAGCAGGAACCACATATGGAGCGGATACTGTAGATACATTTTGATTAGATAGCGTATAACTTGACGCGCTAGCACCTGTTGCGCCTGTAGCACCCGTAGCACCTGCTGCTCCCGCCGAACCGGCCGAACCTGCTGCTCCCGTCGAACCTGCCGCTCCGGTTGCTCCTGTAGCACCATTGCTTCCATTAGCTCCCGCCGCTCCAGTTGCACCTGTAGCACCATTGCTTCCATTAGCTCCGTTACTTCCGTTGGCTCCGGTTGCACCTGTAGCGCCATTGCTTCCATTAGCACCTGTTGCACCTGTTGCGCCGGTAGCTCCGTTACTTCCATTGGCACCTGTAGCGCCGGTAGCTCCGTTACTTCCATTAGCACCAGTTGATCCGGTAGCACCTTTTGCACCGGTAGCACCTGTTGAACCGGTAGCACCCGTTGAACCAGCACCGGTAGCGCCTGTTGCACCTGTAGCTCCTGTATTTCCTGTTACACCTTGTGCTCCAACACCTGGACCAGTAGCCCCGGTTGCTCCGGTTGAGCCCGTATCTCCCTGAGGGCCGGGAGTTTTGTCTTTACGACATGCACTTATTGTGAATGCAATTACAAATAAGATTGATAAAGTAAGTTTTAGTTTTTTCATAGCTCTAATTATGGCTTAATGACCTGTTCTACGAGAAACGATTGAATTAGTTACAATTTTTTAATATAGATTAAAAATCCAGCAAAGTTTTCCACAAAATTTCTAACATTTGTTCGAAATACATTTACCATTAGTTGAAACACTTGGCTGTATTTTTCGTTAGTGTAAATAAAACATTAACCCATGAATAACATTAGTGTAAACCTGCACGCCCGTGTGCATAACTGGATAGACAGTGTTGGTTTCAGGTTAAACACCTCGCAAACCAATAGAAGGAGCAATATTACTACTAATCATTATTTTTTTGAGACCTTCAATTTTTTTGAGCGCGCCAAGAATAACGACTTGCAGCATTCAAAGTTTTTATGCTTTGATATGTATGGCGAAAAGATAAATGTGCGTTCGCTGCTGGATTTGCAGACCGCGTTTTTTGAAAATATAAGCCAGTTAAAGTAACTAGCCGGGTGGGTATCGGCTATTTTAATTTAGATTCTTCTTTTTAAGGTAAGTATAATATTATCGTACCTATTATCATGATATATTTCAAGCAATAAACTGCGCCCATCTCTTGATTTAAAAATGGTATCAATATCCTCTAAACTCATTTTTGAAACAGGCGCCAGGTTAATCGTTACAATTTCGTCGCCCTTTTCTAACCCAACCTCATCTGCTGGCGACCCTGGTTCAACCCTGCTTATAATAACATGTTTATAACCATCCCCGTCTGAGTAGTATTCCATTCCGCTCATATCGTGTTCAAATGGTTCTTTATACAATGGGCCGGGCTTTAAGTACATGGCATTGTCCGGGTAATCAAAAATCACTTTAAATTTTTTAAGCATTCCAATACCAAGGTTTCCATCCCTTGGTACTGAGGTTTCCACTTGTTTCTTTGTGTCATCAGGGAATGATGCCAATACGTTCTTAACTTTATATTTTCCTATTTGTATTTCATCTATGCGACTTAAATAGCCATCAATGGGACCATTTAATCCGATCCCTAAATTCGCCGCTATAAATACCTTTGGTAAACCATTGTTTTTAACCATGTTCTCGATGGATACCGGATGACCCGCTCCTATGTCAATAACTAATTTGCTATCTACTTTTTTCTCATTCGGAAATGTTATAATAGCATGCATATATGGTTTCCGGTCTTCAATGGTTATAGGAATTTTGTTCCCTTTTCTAAATGGGTGTAAATCCGCCGGCCGGCATATA
>JABDDX010000045.1:0-19473 GCA_013287375.1 Bacteroidota bacterium
GAATTGGTTCTTTTTTTATGGGGTGGATGAACTGCAGGCGGCGAGCATGCAGGCAAATGCTTTTGCGTAAACTGCCGCGCGGGTAGCCATATTTATTATCGCCAACTATAGGGCAGCCGAGGGTAGATAACTGTACCCGTATTTGGTGCGGACGGCCAGTGATTGGGTCAACCTCTATTAAATAGTAGCCGTTTAGCTCGCCAACCAGTTTATAATTTAGTTCGGAGCGCTGGCTGCCGGTTACCTCGCGGTCGTGGGCTTTGGTTACGTTTTTTTGTGGGTTTTTGATTAGATAATGTACCAGGTTACCTGCAATGGGGTTTGGCCTGTTGCGTACCACTGCATAATAAGTTTTATGCATTTCGCGGCTCTTGAACATCTGGTTGATGCGCTCCAGTGCCTTGCTGGTTTTGGCGAAAAGTATTACGCCGCTTACCGGCCTGTCCAATCTATGTACTACACCCAAAAACGCGCCATTGGGTTTGTTGTATTTTTTGGCGATGTACTTTTTTACCTTATCATCTAATGACTCATCACCGGTATCATCAACCTGTACAATATCGCCTGCGCGCTTGTTGATGGCAATGAGGTGATTGTCCTCATACAGCACATCATCGTCGGTAATATCGTAATTGGTATATTTAAATTCGGGTCTGGCCATTCGTGGTGGTTCATGGTTCATAGTTTATGGCTCATAGTTAAACGCTTTGTGATGCAGCTACTATGCATGAACTATAACCTATCAACTAAATTAATTAATATTGCTCTTTTTCGTTTGGAAAGCTTTTGGCTTTCACGTCGCTTACGTAATTTTTGATAGCGCCGTTCATTACCTCGTATAGATCAGCATACTGGCGAAGAAAACGGGGTTTGAAACCTTTGTTGATGCCCAGCATATCATGAATTACTAAAACCTGTCCGCTACAGGCCTGGCCTGCGCCTATGCCGATGGTCGGGATGCTGATCATATCGGTTACTTCGGCAGCAAGTTTAGCGGGGATCTTTTCTAATACTATTCCGAAACAGCCAAGTTCCTGTAGTTTTAAAGCATCTTCTTTAAGTTTTTTGGCTTCTTCTTCGTGCTTGGCACGCACAGTATAGGTGCCGAATTTATAGATAGATTGGGGTGTTAAGCCTAAATGGCCCATTACAGGTATACCCGCAGTTAAAATGCGACTAACTGATTCGGCTATTTCAACACCGCCTTCTATTTTTACACCATGCGCGCCGGATTCTTTCATGATGCGGATGGCGGAGTTTAGTGCTTCTTTTGAATTTCCCTGGTAAGTGCCAAAAGGTAAATCGACTATTACCAAAGCGCGTTTTACCGCACGGACAACTGATGAAGCATGATAGATCATTTGATCGAGCGTGATGGGTAGGGTGGTTTCGTGTCCGGCCATTACATTGGAGGCTGAATCACCAACGAGGATGATATCCATACCGGCATCATCAACAATAGTAGCCATCGAATAATCATAAGCGGTAAGCATGGCAATTTTTTCGCCGCTGTTTCTCATCTCCTGTAATATATGCGTGGTGATGCGCTTAACTTCTTTGTGTACAGACATGGTGTTTGTTTATGAGAAGCAAAGGTGGGAATTATTTCGGATTTTCAATTTGGAATTTATTTTCGGCGTTGCTGTTTCATGAAACAGGTGAAACAAATGATACAGTTGGAACACTTTTTGCCCCAAAAACGCCCGAAATAGTGGCAAAAGCTCGGTTTTTAGATCATTTTTGAAGCATTTTTCGGACAAAAAACACTCATTTTAGCCCAAAAAACGATTGAAAAACACTTCTTTTTGATGATTTTTTACTGTTTTTTGATGGGAAATTGCATGTTTTTTAGAGTCTTTGAGAACACATATAACTTACACTTGAGCTAATGTCAAATTTTTTTAGCCCTCTTTCCGGCTTGCCGGAGAGCGGGCCGAACAGCGCAGCGCATTCGGGGTGAGTCGATTATTCGCCAGGCATTTGCGCTAATGTAGCTCGCATATTCTACTCACCCGGTCTTTGCTTTGCTTGACCATCCTCTCTTCGTCTGCGACGCAAAGAGGGTAAGCGCATTAGGGATTGAAACGGATACCGGCCTCTTGCGCCTAAGGCCTCGCGCAGTATGAGTGGAAAGCCCGGGCCGCAGGCAATGCCCAAATCCTCCAAACTTTGAGAATTGAATTACAATAAAATTCAAAATCACTCTTTTAAACCCCAAAATAAAATCATACTTTTGCAGCGTGAAAAAAGAAGTTTCTTACTTCATTTCTGCATCCTTAAAAGGGGCTTGTCATCCTGAGCTTAGTCGAAGGGCTAACCAACCCATTAATCATTCTATTTTTTTAACAAATGACTTACTTCACCCAACTACCGGCGGTATTATTACTGGCTGACGGAACTGTGTTTTATGGCAAAGCTGCCGGAAAAATTGGTACTACTACCGGCGAAATATGCTTTAATACCGGCATGACCGGCTACCAGGAAATTTTTACTGACCCATCGTATTTTGGTCAGATAATGGTGGCTACCAACGCGCATATCGGTAATTACGGTATTGCTGATGCTGAAGTTGAATCGGGACAGATACAGATTGCCGGTTTGGTTTGTAAGAACTACAATATTAACTACAGCCGTAAACAAGCTAACGAGAGCATACAGGATTATTTCCAACAGCAGAACATCGTTGGTATCAGCGATATTGATACCCGCCAGCTGGTTCGCCACATACGTGATAAGGGAGCGATGAACGCGATCATATCTTCGGAAATCACTGATATTGAGGAGTTAAAAGCTAAGTTAGACCTTGTGCCATCAATGGATGGTTTGGAGCTATCTTCACAGGTTTCAACTACCGAAAGCTATACTTTTGGCGACGAGAACGCTAAATACCGTGTTGCGGTGCTTGACCTAGGTGTTAAGAAAAATATCCTGCGCAATTTTGACGACCGCGATGTGTTTGCCAAAGTTTATCCGGCAAAAACAACATTCGAAGAAATGGAAAAAGATTTTGCACCGTCAGGATATTTCATCTCGAACGGCCCCGGCGATCCATCGGCTATGCCTTACGCGATTGATACGGTAAAAGAGATATTGGCGGCAGGTAAACCAATGTTCGGGATATGTTTAGGTCACCAGTTGTTGGCTTTGGCTAATGACATTCCAACTCAAAAAATGTTTAACGGTCACCGCGGATTAAACCACCCGGTAAAAAATATCATTATCAACCATTGCGAGGTTACTTCACAAAACCACGGTTTTGGAGTAGTACCTGAAGCGGTAAGAGCATCAGACAAAGTAGAGATCACCCACTTGAACTTAAACGACCAGTCGATTGAAGGTATCAGGGTAAAAGATAAAAAAGCATTCTCCGTACAATACCACCCGGAATCATCTCCAGGTCCGCACGATAGCAGGTATTTGTTTGATGATTTTATTAAGTTGATGAATTAAGGAATTCATTCCTATAATAGGAAAGGTCAGGATTTAATCCTGACCTTTTTTTGTTTCTATCCAAGCGTCATTGCGAGCGGAGCGTGGCAATCCCCGATTTACAGGTGCTTCGTTCCTCAGCAGAGATATATTCGTTTAAATAAATTATTCTCGCCCGCTCATTGCCGCGGGGGCTACTTCTTTTGTCTTGAAACAAAAGAAGCAAAAATTCAAGACGGAAAAAACCTTCTGCCCACAAGGCTAACACCCGGCCCGGTTTTCCGTCGAGCCTTTGCGCGCTTGGTATCGTCATGCTGAACTTGTTTCAGCATCCCACTTGCTAAGTAGCCATCATGGAGTTGACTTGTTCTGAGAGATCCCGAAACAAGTTCGGGATGACGATTCGGATTTAATCCTGACTTTTTTTGTTATGACATTTTTTTGTTTCTTTATAAAAACCAAATCATAATGAAATTCTCTTTAATCCTTTGTTGCTTAATTTCTCTATTAGCCTGTAGCTGCGCGCAATCGCAAGATTGTCCTGAAGGCATAAATAAGCTGCCTATGTACGGCCATGCGAAAAAATGTAAGGGGCAGATTGAAGATGATAATGAATTTATTGCTTTGTGTGAAAAATCATCTACTCGTAAAGCCGCAGCAGAACATATGGTAATGCGTGGTTGGCAGTATTTACGTTCGAATCATTTAGATACATCGATGATGCGGTTTAACCAGGCGTGGCTTTTGGATAGTTTAAACTCAGAAATTTATTGGGGATTTGGCGATAACTTAGGTATGCAGGGGAAATTTAAAGAATCATTACCATTTTTTGAAAGATCATTAAAATTAAACCCAAATAATGCGCGAGTATGGCAAGATGCTTCAACCAGCTATGGAAACGTTTTTGGACAAACAAATGATAAGAAATATTTAGACGCTGCAATTGATGCACTTAAAAATGCAATCAGGCTTGATCCTAATAATCCCCAATATTATGGTCAACTAACGTCTGCATATTCTTATTTTATGCAAAAGGATAGTGCTAGAAAGTACATGGCCATTACAGATAAGCTTGACCCGAATGCTGTAAATCCCCAAGTAAGAAAAATGCTTCTATCAAGCAAGTAAGCTTTCAGCAAGGCGGTAAAAGCGCTGCCCAAACGTCACTGACAAAGCCGGCATCGTCTGGCTCGGATAGCACAGACCCAACTACAAGCACTAACATTAACAGAGGCAGGCGTAGCCGGGAGTTTTTCTTTGGTTACTTTCTTTTTGACGGCCAAAAAGAACGGCGGAGCCCTCTTGAGAGCATTTGAAAACAAACAACCGAAAAAAGTGACGCTTAGCGCAGCGATACCAGAGAAAGGTAAACCATACTGTTTTTACTTCCCTAAATAATACCCCGGCACTTTCAATCCTTTCTTTTCTACATCCCAGATAATGCTCGATACCTTCCAGCCGGTTGGTGTTTTGATGAGTTGGAAGCTGTTTACACCTGTTTCGGCAATATCTTTCTTTTTGCTGTTGGCGACTGCTTTATAGGTGCTGATACGTTCAGCTATTTTACCGAATTGCTCGTTTTTGCCAAAAATTTCCTTTTCGCTGTAAGCATAAACCGTATCGGCCTCCACAAATGAGCGGAAGAGATAAACAAACTGGTTAATAGTAGTCACCCGTGCAGTATCTGACCTGCAACTGATTAACTGTGCCTGCGGTACAAAGTGGGTTTTGATACTATCATAATTCGGTGTGTCGCCTTTTTTAAAGGTTAGGGATGCGTAGGTGTCGTGTACGGCTTTGGTGATGGCTTGGTCGTCGGGTACGGTATAAACGGCTGCGGAATCGGTAACAGGTTGGGTGCTTTTGGTATGGCAGGCACTTAGGGTTATGATGCAGGTGATGTATATGAGGAGCTTTTTCATGGTTGGTGGTAGTTCGTTTTTATAAAGGTATGAACAAATTTAAAAAAGCCGGTCATGCTGAACTTGTTTCAGCATCCCATACGTTAGGTATCGAACATCTTGATACTTGATACTAGCTACTTGATACTAACAAAACATTCATCGCCAAATTTCCGCCATTCACCGACAGTTTTTCAAGCCTCCCCAATTAGCGCTAACGGTGAGTGCGTTGTATGTGCATTTTTGAGTCATAAACAATAAACACTATGGAAAAGCTACTCACTATTCATTTAATAAATTTCGCGTTGCATGCTGCGGAAGCTTTGCACTCGATGCTGGTTACAATGGGGCACCTGGTAAAATAATAAGGCAATGGAACGGATTACTACCTTTTACAATTATCTGCAAATAAACCTGTTTCGTTTTGCGGCAGCGGTTTTGCTTAACTGGTATTAAAACCCCTCTAAATCTCCCCCGGGAGGGGAGATTTTTTTAATTCCCCTCTTGAGAGGGGGCGCGTTGGGATAATGTGACGGCAGGGGTGTGTTTCTACAAGCGTATAATACCCCCTCCGTCTCCTTTGTCGACACCTCCCCCTGATATCAGGGGGAGGCCGGGAGGGGGTAAGCGTAAAACTTTTGTCATTGCTTTAAAAAACATATTGTTATATCATTAATCTATCGCATTTTTGCGCCATGGCTAAACAACCCATTATTACCGTAAATAACCTGGTAAAAAACTACGGCGATTTTAATGCCGTGAAGGATATTAGTTTTGAAGTTTACGAGGGCGAGATCTTCGGGCTGCTTGGTCCGAACGGTGCCGGGAAGACAACTACTTTAGAAATTATTGAAACCCTGCGCGACAAAACATCGGGTACTATTATCGTTGATGGCTTTGATATTGAGAAGGATGCAGCAAGTATCAAAAAACGTATCGGCGTGCAGTTGCAGGCAGCGGGATACTATCCCAACTTAAATCTTTCTGAATTAATAGAGCTGTTCTCCGGTCTATATGGCGTTAACAAAACGCCTATGGAAATGTTAGAAAAAGTGGCTTTAACCGATAAAGCCAAAGCTAAATACAAAGAACTTTCTGGTGGACAAAAACAGCGGTTCTCTATCGCTACTACCTTAATAAATGATCCCCGTATTATATTTTTGGATGAGCCGACTACCGGGCTTGATCCGCAGGCGCGCCGTAATTTGTGGGATTTGATCAAAGAGATCCGCGACAGCGGCACTACGGTTGTGATCACCACACATTATATGGATGAAGCCGAAATACTATGCGACCGTGTTGCTTTTGTTGATGGTGGCCGAATTATAGATATTGATACACCTGATAATTTTATTGATAAACTGGTTGCCACCGGCTTTGAACGTAAGAAAGAAGTGAAGCTGGCCAACCTGGAAGATGTATTTATTAATTTGACAGGTAAGGAGTGGAGAGAAGGGTAACCCCCCAACCCCCTGAAGGGGGAGTGAATTTGCCGTTTGGTAATGCCCAATGACTAATGATATATGACTGATGAACAAACCATATAGTAATTTTAATGCGACCCTGGCTATTGCCAAGGCCAGTTTCCGATCAATATTGCGCAGCCCTTCGGCGGTGATATTTACGCTTTTATTTCCGCTGATATTTATTTTGGTGTTCGGCTTTATTGGCGGGGGCGGTATAACTGTTGACGTTGGTGTGGCTAAAGGCAGCGACTTAAATAACCCGATATATAAAGCGCTGCAAAGTTCGGGTGTGATTCATTTGGTAACTAATGAATCGGCAGAGCAGATGAATAAAGATCTGGCTAAAGGGCATTTGGATGCTATCCTGAATATTACTAAAAACATTACCAGCTGGCCTGTTTACGCCCCGGTACAGGGCAAGTCGCAATTGCCGCCTTTTACGGTGAATGTGCAGTATACCAGCGCTTCGCAGGAAAAAGGAAAAATATTGAATTCCTTAGTAAGCGGTATTCTATTTAAGATGAACTCCGCGATGGCGAAAAATACGCCACCTGCATTGGCTGAGTTAAAAGAAACTACCGTAACCGTTCGTGCCTATAAAACCATCGACTTTATTTTACCGGGACAGTTAGGCTTTTCGCTATTAAGTACCGGTGTGTTTGGTACGGCATTCGTGTTTTTAAGTCTGCGCCAAACATTGGTTATTAAACGCTTTTTTGCTACCCCCGTTAAACGCTACAGCATTGTAGTAGGCGAAGCTTTGGCGAGGATTACCTTCGCGCTGATCGGCGCATCCTTTATATTATTGATCGGGCGGTTTGCTTTTGGTTTTACGCTCATACATGGGTTTGTAACCTTTATTAACATGCTTATCCTATCCTTTATTGGAGTAGTGGTATTTATGGGATTCGGGTTTACAGTATCCGGCATCGCCAAAAATGAAAGCACTGTGCCGCCAATTGCCAACCTGGTTACTTTGCCGCAATTTTTATTATCGGGTACATTTTTCTCTATCACCGTTTTCCCAACCTGGTTGCAGCCTATCTGTAAAATATTACCGCTAACTTTCCTAAACGATGCCATGCGCCAGGTAGCCTTCGAAGGCGCGAACCTGTGGGATGTTAGTCACCAGTTGTTTTACCTGTTGCTTTGGGGCGTGGGTATTTATGCTGTGGCGGTTAAGGCGTTTAAGTGGGAGTAGTCTGAACCAGGATTTAACTGATTTTTGGGATTTGCAGGATGATTTTAATATCTTAGGATAAATAACTTAAGATGAAACCGATCCTAGTCGTAATTTTCCTACTTGCATTCTCATTTCCGACAATATCTCGCGGGCAATCTTATATTGCTCATTATACTGTATCAAGTCACATTAAAAACGATACTTTAATCGATTCAGTAACAGGTGTGAAATTCATTCTTGATAAGGACAGAATCTATGTTAAAGCAATAGATAAAAGTGGAAAGCAATTATGGAAGACTGATCCTGCAGTAGATAATAAATTAGAGGAATATAGGGTAAAAAGACCACTTATTGCGTATTTCCATTTTATAAAAGCGCGAATGACCGGACTTGAAGTAATAGGAATTACATATAATAACAGCCAATTCGGTTATCTCGATAAGAAGACGGGCACATTTAAGTTTGAGGGGCAAGATTAATTCCTTAAAGTCTCCGCAGGGTCTCTCGTAGAGGACCCTGCGGAGACATATCATCCTTAAACCACCTTATTATCCCTTGCCAATACTTTAAAATATGCGGCGCTTTCCTTTGGGATGCGTTCCAGCGTTTTATAATCTACATAATACAAACCGAAGCGGGTACTATAGCCGCTGGTCCATTCAAAATTATCCATCAGGCTCCAATAAAAATAACCTTTTACAGGTACGCCTTCGGCGGTGGCTTTTTGTAGCTGGGTAAGGTAGTTGCGCATAAATGATACCCTGTCGGTATCGTAAATATGTTTGTCGTCAGTTAATTCATCTGTTCCGCTGGTGCCGTTTTCGGTAATGTATAATTCTTTCGCTCCCCATAACTTATGCACATTCTTCGGCGCCCAATAAAGTGATTCCGGCCCCAATACCTGCCATTGCGAAGTGCTCCGCGGCTGCGACTTGGCAAATGGGAGCGTTTTATAACCATCTTCATTATCTGCCGCCTGTACATAACCCGCCGGATTGTATACATTTATCCCCACAAAATCTAATGGTGAGCTGATAATCTTCAAATCTTCATCTGTAAATTTCGGCGCATCAGCACCGGTCTTTTTCAGGAATTTATCGGTGTACTTTCCTTCCATTACCACGGTAAGGTAACCTGCGTTCTCCTCTCGCATAGCAATTTCTGCAGCTTTGATGTTTTCCGGTGTATCAATTATTGGCACCGGTACACTAAGGTTTTCCGCAAGCCCTATCTTAGTCCCCGAAGGCGCATTTGCACGTATAGCCTGTACAGCAAGGCCGTGAGCCAACACCGCATGGTGGCGCACCTGGTTAAGGCCGGCTTGCGGTAATTGTAAGCCGGGTGCAAATATACCATTGCCATAACCCAGCTCAACAAAGGTGCTCATTTCATTAAGAGTAAAATAATGCTTAACCCTGTCTCCCAATTGTTTGGAAATAAAGCCCGCATAGTCACCAAAGGCCTTTGCTGTCTCGCGCGATTCCCAGCCTTTGTATTTATCGTGCAGGGCTTGTGGCAGGTCCCAATGGTATAAAGTTGCAAAAGGCTGGATATCGTTTGCCAGCAGTTCATCTGTTAATCGTTTATAAAAATCGATCCCTTTTTGATTTGGTGTGCCGGTGCCATCCGGAAAAATACGCGACCACGCAACCGAGAAACGGAATATCTTTACATTTATATCCTTCATCAGCTTAATGTCTGACGGGTAGCGGTGGTACATATCGCAGGCAACATCGCCGGTATCATCATTCTTAACCTTGCCGGGGATGTGTGAAAAAGTATCCCATATGGTGGTGCCGCGGCCATCCTCGGTTGCCGCACCCTCAACCTGGTAGGCTGCGGTTGCTGTTCCCCACAAAAAACCTTCAGGAAAAGTACGTTCGCTGATATTTGCTGCTATTTGTTCCGCAGTGCTTTTAAATGAAACAAGTGCGGGTGCTGCGGCTAATCCCGCTGCTGTTAAACCGGCTGATTTTAAAAAATTCCTCCTGTCTGAATTTTTTTGATCGTTTTTTGATGCTGACATATGGATGTTTGTATTTCGAATTGATGAATAATAAAGTTGTTTTTTTCCTACGCTAAAGCTATTCTGAAAATTAAGCCCTAACCAATATATTTTTTCTATAAAGCGGCAGAATGATGAGCGTATTTAGCAACACCAGCACTATCGCGTAAAGCAGCGAAGCATTAACCGGCGATAATCCCGTACACAAGGCTAACTGGTTTCCCCAGGCATGCAGATCAAGTTTTGTTGGGCTGAATGATGAGTGGATGGTTATGATATTTAGTAAGTCAATAATCACATTCGACAGGATGAAAGCCAGCAACGCGTTACTGCCCAGCACCATAAAAATATAGCTCCATTTGCGCCATTTTTTAATATCGACAATAATATAAACAAACGTAAACACCAGCAAGGCCACACCGCTGCTTAACAGGACAAAGGTACTCGTCCAGATGCGTTTGTTGATTGGGAAGTATTTGTCTAGTACTAACGCAATAATAATCAACACTACACCAATCACACTTGCTTTGATGATCTTTTTGCTTTGATTATCGGCCGTATGAAGCCAGTATTGAGCCGTTAAAACGCCGATCAGAGTTGATGCGATGGCAGGTATGGTCGACAATAAGCCTTCCGGATCATAAGTGATGCCCATGCCCGGAGTGGTACCATAAAACCACAAATGGTTGATGCCGAATATACTGCGATCAATATAAGCAGGCAGGTTGCCAAATGAATCCAAGTGATAAGCGCCCACTCCCGGAACCGGGATCAAAAACAGTATTAGCCAATAACCCAGCAGCAACACCACTATCGGGATAAGCAATTTAATTATGTTGTTTTTAGACGCAGGCTTGATCACATATAAATAAAACAGGCCGCATAGCAGGTAACATACAGCTATCCTTTGCAGTATGCCTGGAAAGCGCAGGTTATGCCAATCGTAAAACGGGAAGCCGTTAACAGCCAATCCCAATATAATGAGGATAATGGAGCGGTAAAACATGTGCAGCACTATCCTATTATTAGGCGTATGATGCGCTAAACGTGATTTGATAGACAACACAATTGAAAAGCCAACCATAAACAGCAAAGCCGGAAATATCATATCAGTCGCAGTAGCGCCGGCCCATTCGGCATGCCTTAGTTGCGGGTACACATAGCTATAAGTGCCGGGGTCGGTAACCAGGATCATGAATCCTATAATAATCCCTCTGAACACATCTAATGAAACTAAACGTGAGTTAAGTTTTGGCTGCATGCAATTGTAAGTTTTAATTGGTGGAGTAATAATAGTATAATATTGATAAACAACAAAATATTGTTGCTTCTTTTTGAAGCATAATTGTCTGAACCTGAATTTGAGTAAATTTTTGGAATTGTCAGAATAGGTTTTGAATTCACATTCTGCAAATTCATTAATTCTAAAAATTCCGGTTCAGACAATCCCGTTCAGATATTCCTCCCATGTTAATTTAACGTTAATCTTTATTTATTTTGCCTGAGTTTTATTTGAAAGTGTATATTTGAAAAGTATATAAACCTGGTGTATTGCTTACACTATGTATTTATCAAATTAATTTACTGAAAATGAGCTTAATAATTGATGTCCATGCCCGCCAGATTTTAGATTCGCGCGGCAATCCTACCATCGAGGTAGATGTATTAACTGAAAATGGCGCCTTTGGCCGTGCTGCTGTACCATCAGGTGCATCAACGGGTATCCACGAGGCTGTTGAACTTCGTGATAACGACAAAGCTGTTTACATGGGTAAAGGCGTTTTAAAAGCCGTTGCTAACGTAAACGATATTATAGCTAAAGAATTACAAGGTGTTGATGTATTCGATCAGGGTACTATCGACAAAATAATGATTGAATTAGACGGTACTGAAAATAAAGGTAAACTGGGTGCTAACGCTATTTTAGGTGTATCACTTGCTGCTGCTAAAGCTGCCGCGCAGGAAAGCCGCCAGCCTTTATACCGCTACATTGGTGGTGTAAACGCTAATACTTTACCTATCCCGATGATGAACATCGTTAACGGTGGTTCACACTCTGACGCGCCTATCGCGTTCCAGGAATTTATGATCATGCCGGTTGGCGCGCCATCATTCTCTGAAGCATTGCGTTGGGGAACTGAAGTATTCCACAACCTGAAAAAGATATTACACGATCGTGGTCTTTCAACTGCAGTAGGTGACGAAGGTGGTTTCGCACCAGCTTTTGATGGTACTGAGGATGGCGTTGAAACCATTTTAAAAGCAATTGAAAAAGCAGGTTACAAACCAGGTGTTGATATTTTCATCGCATTTGATTGTGCTGCTTCTGAGTTTTACAAAGACGGTAAATACGACTACACTAAATTTGAAGGCGATAAAGGTGCTATCCGCAGCAGCGAAGAGCAAGCACAATATCTGGCTGAATTAGTAGCTAAATACCCGGTTATCTCTATCGAAGATGGTATGGCTGAGGATGATTGGGCTGGCTGGAAATTGTTAACTGAGAAACTGGGCGATAAAGTGCAGTTAGTAGGTGACGATTTATTTGTAACCAACACCAAACGTTTACAAAGAGGTATCGATGAAGATACTGCTAACTCAATTTTAGTTAAAGTAAACCAGATTGGTTCATTAACGGAAACTATTAACGCGGTAACTTTAGCACAAACTAATGGCTACACTTCGGTAATGAGTCACCGTTCAGGTGAGACTGAAGACAGCACCATCGCTGATTTGGCAGTTGCATTAAATTGCGGTCAGATTAAAACCGGTTCAGCTTCACGTTCAGACAGGATCGCTAAATACAACCAATTACTTCGTATAGAAGAAGAATTAGGCGAAAACGCCAGATTCATTGGTAAGGATTTTAAATACTACAAAAAACGCTAATTGAGTTAGCTGTGTGAGCAGCTGATTTAGTTAATAACACAATTGAAAGCCCCGTTTATCGGGGCTTTTGTCTGAACTCGAATTTTTAGAATTAAGGAATTAATAGAATTCTGTAAATTCTTTAATTCCAGAAATTCCGGTTCAGACAATCTATTATCTTTGCCCCCATGAAATCAAACAAGTTTGTAAGAGCTTCCATCATCATCATTATACTGGCCTTTAATATCGGTTGCGACCAGGTAACCAAATCCATCGCGCGTAGGGATTTACCGGATAATAAGGTTATCGGTTTTCTGTCTAATCATGTAACGCTTGAAAAGACGGAAAATACAGGCGCATTTTTAAGCATGGGCGATAGTCTTGGTGGCCCGGTTAAATACGTGCTGCTGATGGCATTGCCTTTATTAGCATTATTAGCCGCTTTGGTTTATATCATCATTAAAACCAATATTACTAAATACACTTTATTGGGTATTATTATGGTTATAGGTGGTGGCGTGGGTAACCTTTATGATCGTGTATTGCATGGTTCGGTAACCGATTTTATGCATATTGATTTTATAATTTTCCAAACGGGCGTGTTTAATGTTGCCGATATGTCGATTATGGCGGGGATGGGAATTATTTTGGTTGATTCCTATTTAAAGCGGAAAGAGGAGAAGAAGCATTTGGTTGTTGAGGAATAGTAGAATCTCAAATATAAATTGTTATTCTGAACGTAGTGAAGAATCTGTAAAGTAGTTTACATCAGTACAGATGCTTCGTGCCTCAGCATGACAATCTATCTATTTATATCTTTCAATTTGCAACAAATCTTGCAAAAATCTACATGCCAATAAAAAAGCGTATCTTTGCCGAATAATACCCGTTCGCTTACGGTTTTGATCATTGAAACTCTTCAGATCCGCTTATGCAATCGCGTTAGCACATATATTAAAAACATTACATGTCATTCGAAAAATTAAATTTAATTGAGCCTATACTCAGGGCTTTAAAAACTGAGGGATATACTACACCCACGCCAATACAGGAGCAATCCATCCCTATTATATTACAACAAAAAGATTTACTAGGCTGCGCGCAAACCGGTACCGGTAAAACCGCGGCTTTTGCTATACCTATTTTACAGTTATTGTATAACGACAGGTTACAGCACAAAGAACAAAAAACAATAAAGGCACTTATTTTAACCCCAACCCGCGAGTTAGCTATACAAATTGGCGAAAGCTTTACCGCTTATGGTAAACATACCGGCTTAAAGCAAATAGTGGTTTTTGGTGGTGTATCACAAAATCCACAGGCTGATGCTATCCGCCGTGGCGTTGATATTTTGGTAGCTACGCCAGGTCGTTTATTAGACTTAATGCAGCAACGCATAGTTCACCTTGACCACATTAAAATGTTGGTTTTGGATGAAGCCGACCGCATGCTGGATATGGGCTTTGTGAATGATGTTAAAAAAATCATAGCTAAAGTGCCATCAAAAAGGCAAACATTATTCTTTTCGGCTACTATGCCTAAAGAAATTCAAACACTTGCCGATACTATTTTAACCAGACCTGAAAAGGTTGAGGTTACCCCGGTATCATCAACTGCAGACACTATACAACAACAACTTTTTTATGTGGAGAAGAACGACAAACGTGCGTTGCTTAACCATATTTTAAAAGATAAAGAGATTAAAACTGCACTGGTATTTACCCGCACTAAACATGGTGCTGATAAGGTGGTTAAAGACCTTGTTAAGGTTGGTATTACTGCCGAGGCTATTCATGGTAATAAATCGCAAAATGCGCGTCAGCGGGCTTTAACTAACTTTAAAAACCGTACTACACGTGTGTTAATTGCTACCGATATTGCCGCTCGCGGTATTGATATAGACGAGCTTACCCACGTTATAAACTACGAATTACCTAATGTACCCGAAACCTATGTACACCGTATTGGCCGTACAGGCAGGGCAGGAGCAAGCGGTATAGCGCTTTCTTTTTGCGATGCAGAAGAATTACCTTTCCTGAAAGATATTCATAAACTAATTGCCAAACAAATACCTGTTAACGAGGAGCATCCTTACCCGATGAGCCCGCAAAGCATGGTTGCTAAAGCCGAAGCTGCAAAAAGCGGTGGCGGCGGTGGCCGTGGTGGTGCGCCTAAGCGTGGCCGTGGTTATGGTAATAAGGATCGTGGTCGTGCCGGAAGCGGTGGCAGCGGCATGAGCGGCGCCAGTAAAGGCAGCAGCTGGGGTAGCAGAGGCGGCAGAAGAGATTAAGGATAAGTTGTTCCCCTCTTGAGAGGGGTTAGGGGTGTGTTATGTGAGATGCATAACACACCCCTGCTACTACACCACCCATCGCGCCCCCTCTCAAGAGGGGAATTTACTTGATAACCATCAACTGTTAATAAGTTAATAATCCCTATTGTGGCAATCAAAGTTTTGCTTTAATTTTAAATAAATTAATTGCCTGTTGTATGCAACGCCTTTTTCTTCTTTTTAGAAATAAGTTTTTTTGGGTTACCGCGGCTTTTTTGGTGTGGATGTTGTTTTTTGATAAGAACGATCTGATATCGCAATTCCAATACCACCAGGAAGTTAGCAAGCTAAAAACCGAGCGCGATTTTTATACCAAGCAAACTGCGCAGGTTACCAAAGATTTGAATGAGTTAACATCAAACCCGGCACAATTGGAGAAATTCGCACGTGAAAAGTACCTGATGAAGAAGGATAATGAGGATGTTTTTGTGATTGTGAAAGACAAACCATCTAACTAAGTTCGGCTCCCGCTAAAAATTAAGTAAGCTTTAGCGTGAATTTGGTGCCTACATTCACCGTGCTTTCAATCTTAATAGTACCGCCTAATGATTCTACCTGGCTACGGGTAATAAACAGGCCTATACCTTTGGCATCGGCGTTTTTGTGAAAGGTTTTATACATTCCGAAAACTTTGTCGCCATGCCGTTCCAGGTCAATGCCAACTCCATTGTCCTCAAATATCATGTAGATATGCCCATTCATTTGAAAGGTGTAGCATTTTATTAAAGGCGCATGATTTTGCTGCCTGTATTTTATCGAATTGGTTAACAGATTTTGAAATATGCTTTCCAAATATGCCGGGATGTAATTTATTTCGGGGCTTTCGCTAAAATCAAACTCAATGCGGGCATCAACATCGGTAATATTACTTTGCAGGGCGCTCATTACCTGTTTAAATGTTGTTTCGAACTGGATTACAGTTTTGTCATCATTTATCTCGGCCTGTATCTGCACTATCTCTTCCAGGTGTTTAACAGTGGTGTTAAGGCTTGAGCTTATTGCTTTTATGTGCTCAAATACCTCCAGCCTTTCTTCAGCAGAATCAGTTTCGGTATAAAGGTTAACCATAAAATCAAGGTTGCCGGTATGCGACCGCAGGTTATGCGAAACCATGTAGGCGAAATTTTGGAGACGCTTGTTTTGATCGTGAGAGAGTGTTAAGGAACTTTGTGTGGTTAACTCTCTTTTTTTGCTTTCGTTAATGTCCTGCAGTATACCCCGGATGCTAATGCACCTACCCAGGTTATCAATAATAGGCAAGGCCTTAAACCTAACCCATATTACCCTGTTTTTGGCTGTACGGAAAGGCAATTCCAAGTCAAATGCATGGCATGACCTTAGCGTGTTCTCAATGGCACTACTTACCTGAGTCCGATATTTCGGCTCAAAAAAGCTAATAGCTTCATCAACAGTAAGGCTAACCGTATTGCTAATCTCAAATATATCATATCCTTCTTTTGAAAGGATTAAATTCATGGAGTGAGCCTCGATCTCCCATAAAGCTACTTTTGCCAGCTTGCCGGCCTCATTAAGCCATAAGTCTTTTTGCGCGGCCTGGTATTCGGCTATTTTATAGGCATTTATATTAACAATAAAGCCATAAACTTTAGGGATTGAGGGGTCAGCGCTTCGCTGGCTCGAACTTTCAAACCATTGATAGCCATGTTTGGTTAACAGCCTTATTTGTACGGTTGATATATTGCTTTGATTGCGCTCAGTAATAGATTTAGTGTAGGTGGCCTTATCGCCATGGTAGAGCAGATGCTCAAAAAAATAATTGTATGACGATTCAATCTCACCGGGTTCATAACCTAACACCCGATAAAATCCGTCATACCATTTAACCTCATTAGTATTGATGTTAAACTCCCAGATACCCGCATTTGTATTATTTACTACATGAGTAAATTGGGATGCACTATCTGTTGGATTGTGATCGTCAGTAAAACTCATATATTAATTAGTCCATTCATAACGCATATGCACATGTAAAATATGTGCCACTAATATCAATTTCGCTTATTTAAAACTTCAGGTTGTTAATTTTATAATATAGATTAAAATACAGACGGTAAATATACTAATGATATGGTATAAATAGCTATAAACAAGCTATTTACAAGTCTTATTTTGGTCAAATTACTTAATTGTTTGTAACCAATGGTTAATTAAATAAGGCATATTTTAAAGCAAATTTTTAAAGAATTTTTCTTTTAATAAATATGATGCCTTTATACGTTTAGAATGGACGATTTTGTATAACCAATTAGAAATCTGTTATTAACTATCGGGAAATACGATCGTTATAAAAAATTTCCTAATAATTTATTTGTACAGTTTAATGGGCATAAAAAATTATCCACATTCTAATTTATAATAGCTTTTAGCATAGGTATACGGGATAAGCTTTAGGTATGTTATATAACCCATAGCTGTGTATTGAGGTATACAGCTATGGGTATAGAATAAGGGAGAGCGTAAATTACTCTGCTCTTCTGGGTTTTGCGGTAGCTTTTGGCTTAGCAGTAGCCTTTGGGGCAGCTTGTTTTGTAACCGCCTTAGGTGCAGTAGTTGCAACCGGCTTTTTAACAGCCACAGCAGGTTTTGCAGCATCAGAATCAGCTTCTTCAGCAGCGGGCGCTTCGGTAGCGGGTACTTCGTTAAAAAGAGGCATATCTTTAAGAATATGGAACCAGTTAACGATCTTTTTCATATCAGATGCGTAAACCTTTTCCTCATCATGATCTGGGGCAACTTCCAGGAAAAATTCC
Organism: Bacteroidota bacterium; assembly: GCA_013287375.1. Taxonomy (GTDB): domain Bacteria; phylum Bacteroidota; class Bacteroidia; order Sphingobacteriales; family Sphingobacteriaceae; genus Mucilaginibacter. The sequence goes on from JABDDX010000045.1 coordinate 17,956, forward strand.
CTTAGTTTCTTGCCATCAGTTTTAGAATCAGGAACATTTGCCGCGGTTTTCATTTTAGCTAAAACATCGGTAAGCTTAATATCTTCGTTAAAACCAAAAATGGTAATCTCGTCTAAAGCAGCCAGTTTAGCTGTTGAAAGGTTAGCTACTAATTTAGTTTTTTGCGCATCAAGGCTCTCCAATATAAAGCCTGTTTTGTTTTGTGAAAGCGCTTTCCACAATCCCGGTTTGCCGGATACTGCTACTATTCCCTGTAAGTTCATGTTACTTGGTTGAAAGTTGAAAGTTAAAAGTTAAAAGACGCCAAGAGTTAACTTTCGACTTTTAACTTTCAACTCAAAAATTAATCTTCTATTGCTTCAATGGTTAAAATCTTATCGTTTTGGCGGATAGCGTCAACAACGTCAACATTTTCAATCACTTTACCAAAGCAAGTATGGTTACGATCTAAATGCGCGGTATTTTCACGGCTATGGCAAATGAAAAATTGTGAACCACCAGTGTTACGGCCAGCATGAGCCATTGATAATACACCACGGTCATGGTATTGGTTATCGCCTGTTAATTCGCAATCAATTTTGTAACCCGGGCCACCAGCGCCAGTGCCGGTTGGGTCGCCACCCTGTATCATAAAGTTAGGGATAACCCTGTGGAAAGTTACGTTGTCATAAAATCCTGATTTAGCCAGTTTTTTAAAATTAGCCACTGCAATAGGGGCATCATTATCATAAAACTCGACAGTCATGTCGCCTTTTTCGGTTTTAATAATCGCTTTACTCATTTGTAATTTTTATATAGTTGGCAAAGGTAATAAATTGAGGTGAAAGCCGAAAGGATAAATACTGGTGGTGAAAACACCAACTAGGGGCTAAATAAATCGTCTGAACCTGAATTTATTGAATTAAAGAATTACCAGAATTCTAGAAATTCAATAAATTCTAGAAATTAGAGTTCAGACAAGTTTTTCATTAATACCAACCACAAATATTCGTTAAATTTGAACATGCTTCGCCCCAAAATACTTTTAACTTTCACCTTTTTACTTTTAACTCTCTTTACAAGGGCGTCTTCTATCCTTATCCCGATGGACGATGAACAGAAGGATTGTTTAAAATCATACGGTATTGCTTTTTGGGTGTTGAAGAACAGTCAGGAAGTGGATTGGCTGCTCAACTACCGTGGTGGCAGCTTTATGATGAAGTATGATAAAAAGATTGAGGATGAATGCAACATTCGTGGCGTAAGCTATGAGGTTTTGCCGGATGCCAAGGTGAACGAAATCATCACAGAGGTAAGCGACCCATCCGTGAATATGGATATTGTGAAGCTGGAGAAAGCGCCTAAAATGGCGGTGTATTCACCCAAAGATAAACTACCCTGGGATGATGCCGTTACCCTGGTTTTAAAATATGCCGAGATCCCTTATGATGTGGTTTATGACGAAGAGGTAATCCGCGGCGATCTGCCTAAATACGATTGGCTGCATTTGCACCATGAGGATTTTACGGGGCAGTACAG
>JABDDX010000045.1:19483-22614 GCA_013287375.1 Bacteroidota bacterium
AGTATAGGGTACCCGTGTGTTTCCCGACTATTATTTCAGCTCAAACCGCTACGCGCAATGGTATAATGATGATGTACGTAACCAGGAGGCTATGGCGCATAAGTTGGGCTTTAAAAAGGTATCGCAAATGAAGCTGGCTGTTGCCGAAAATATTAAGAATTTTTGCGCCGGGGGTGGTTTTCTTTTCGCGATGTGCTCAGGGACGGATACGTTTGATATTGCCCTTGCTGCCCATAATACAGATATATGCGAAAGCATGTTCGATGGTGATGCTGCCGACCCCAACGCGCAATCCAAACTGGATTTTAGTGAAACCTTTGCTTTTCAGAATTTTACGATTGATATGAACCCGCTATCGCATAGCTTTAGCAATATTGATGTTACCCCAACACGCCAGGTTGACCAGGCGCATGATTTTTTTACGCTGTTTGATTTTTCGGCTAAATGGGATGTAGTGCCCAGTATGCTTACGCAGGATCATGAGAAAGTGATTAAAGGGTTTATGGGACTTACCACCGCCTTTGATGAAAGTAAGATTAAGCCCGGTGTGATTATTATGGGTGAAATGAAAACTGGTAATGAAGCGCGTTATATCCACGGCGATTATGGTAAAGGACAATGGACCTTTTACAGCGGTCACGACCCGGAAGATTATCAGCACATGGTTGGCGACCCACCTACAGATCTGCACCTGCATCCTAACTCGCCGGGGTATCGATTGATATTGAATAATGTGTTGTTCCCTGCGGCGCATAAGAAGAAACAGAAGACATAATGATTTATTCCCTTGTCATTCTGAATGCAGTGAAGAATCTTCTAAAAGTTACAAGCGAACATGCAAGACCGCTTTGCCAATCGAAGAAGATTCTTCGTTCTTCAGAATGACAAAGTGGTTAGTATCTGCACCAATAATAATTCCTTTAATTAAAGAATGTCCACGATACGCCAAATTTAAGCTGGGCGTCTTCGTTAGGGTAGCGGTTTACGCTGTAAGAACCTTTGCTAAACAAGCCCTGGTTGGCGTAATCATACATAACAAACAGGTTGGTACGCATCAAGGTGGCTTTTATAAATACTGTTGCTTTTGGGTACGATGAAAAGGTAACATCCGGTCCGTTATAAAATTGACCCAAGCCTACCGCGTATGATGGGGCAAGATAGGTGGTATTATAACGTATATCGGTGCCTATGCTGGTATTGAGTACGTTAAACAATAACTTTGAATAGTACAGGCTGGTGTAAGTATACAAATCAGGTGTACGAAGCGTGCCCTCATTATCAGTTTTTTGATAAACGATGGTATTGTTAAAATGCCATCTTCTCCATTCCAGGTTTTTTGTTAATGTTACTTTTAACAGGTTAATTGGGCTGCTTAACTGCGCTGGATGGGCGTCATTACTGTTAGCATCCGCAGTGAAATATAAATAATCGGTTAACAGGAAGTATTCAGCTTTCAGATCAAGTTGCAGGGCGTTATTGATGTAGTTGAACGATGCGCTGTTGGTTTTTTGATTGGCAAACGAGTTATGGAATATGTAATGGTTGGATACCCAATCGGTATACACCAATGGTGGCGCGCTGCTTTGAGTATAGGCATCCAATATAATTTTACCGGCTTTGTTGTTGCCCGCCAGCATCAGCTTAAAATCATATAAAAAGTCGCCAAAATCGCGGCCTTGAACTATTTGGCTAATATTGGCCTCAAATGCTGCACGATTACTAAAGCTATATCCGAGTCGCCCTTTAAGGGTTAAATCTTCAAACGAATTAGATTGCTGTTTATCAGCCTGAACCACCTGTACGCCATATTTATTTATGGTGGAATCACTTACATATTGCGTGTATTGGTAAAAATCCTGTGTAAGCCCCACATCTAATTTTATTACATTTTTTGCAGCCTTACTTCTTAACGCAAAACTATAAGCGAAATCATTTTGAAAGTGATGTACGCTTAGCGAATCGCGCGAGCGGTTTGAGCTGAAATAATAGTCGGGAAACACATGGGCCGTATCCTGGTCGTTTTGCAAAAACTCATACGTTTGCACACTGTAATGAAAAGTGTAGGATATACGCTGTGTAGGTATAACTTTAGCGGTATCGCCACCTTTTAAAGCGGTATCAATATGCCCTATATAGTAAAATTGTTTAACATAAAGACCATTGTCGCGCCAGTTTTCGTAGGTGTTGGGCAGGTTTACAGGTATGGTAGTTTTATCTAAGACGGATTCTGTAAATAAATTATTATAGCCTTTTGACAGGCTGCCTGTTTCGGGCGCTTTAACGTTGTTTAATATGACATTGGCCAGCATGTTATAGCGCCTGCTTTTGGATTGATACCAGCTAAATAAGGCTGCGTTTATATTGCTTACGTTTTGCCCGAGCACACCATTAGTTGAATAAAAACCACGCGAACCCAAAAAGTTAAGGTTGAAACCCATATTCCAGTTGGGCTTAATGTTTTGGGTATGTATTACTCTAAATATCTGATCTGCGCTAACATAGCTAAGCAAAGTATAGGGTACCCGTGTGTTATAGTAATTCAGATCTTCGGGATGGAGCACATACAGGTCGAGCGTGTGCAGCCCAACGTCAAACCCAATAGTTTTTGATGGCTCGTACAGCAGGTCGCGGGCATCCAAACCTAAGTGGCCGAGGCTTATTTTAGGGTCGCCGGGCTGGTAAAGGGGGCTATAATTTTCAAAGTTATTGATAGTAGTATCCAGCGGAAAAACCTGGGTACTATCACGTAATAAGCGCTCGTTAGTTACCTTAACAAATTTATTTGTGAAAATTACGCTGTCGCGTTTGGCTTCTTCTTGCTTACGCAGGGTGTCAATCTCCTGGTCGGCGGTTAGTTGTTTAACTTGCCTGTGGGTAGTATCGGCAAAAGGCGATGCCTGCTGGCCAGTTTGTCCATAACCCGTTTGCCCTGGTATTTGGGCAAAGGCTCCCTGCGCAATTAATGCTATCAGCAATATTAATAAGTATTTTAATTTATGAGGCATTAAAAACCAGCTATTAATTCTTTAAGTATTAAAGTCATTTTGGGTTCGGCTTCCTGCGCTATAGCCAATATTTCTTCTATAGAAACAGGATTAAGCACCTCTGGGAAACCTTCGTCCGTAAGTACG
>JABDDX010000046.1 GCA_013287375.1 Bacteroidota bacterium
CCGGAGTTAAGGCAATAAATGTTACAGCCATTGCTCAATTTAGTATGCTCCGGTTGTAATAATTTGATATGATCTATAGCCTTAAATTCAGGCGCTTGTTTTCTTTCTAACATGTTTAGTTCTTTATTCCGGGTGTGCCGAATATCGGCAAGACCGGAAATCTTATTCAAAAAAATATTTAAGCAGATATAGTTTCGGCTTCATCAACCTCTGCGCTTTCTGATTTCTCAGCCAGGTAAATAAGTGTGGATGAATTATCTCTTCTAAATAATTTGTTGGCCTGCTCTTTTATATCGGCAGCGGTAACGGCAAGATATTTTTCAGTTTCGTGGTTTATTAAATCCGCATCACCAAGTAGTTCGCTCCAGGCCAGGTTCATCCCCTTTTCCAGCAGCGACATTTCGGAAAATATCATGGTTGATTCCGTTTTGTTTTTCACCTTTGTTAACTCATCAGCAGGGATTTCGCCCGATTTCAGGATCTCCAATTGCTCCCAAATCGCTGTTTCGGCTTGTTCAATGCTGATGTTTTCTAAAGGTTTTCCTTCAAATACAAACATCCCGGTATCTAAACTACCACTGATGTAGGCATGCACTTCACTAAATATTTGTTTTTCTTTTACCAGGCTCTTATATAAACGCGATGAATGCCCGCGTGAAAGAATGTCGGACATCAATTCCGTAGCATAATAAGACGGATCTAAACGACCTTCCATTTGAAAAGCGATATAAACATCGTTCAAAGGCACTTTAGCTATAACCGTTTCGCGGCGTTCGTCATGCTGTTTGGGTTCCTGCGGCAGGTTACGGTGATATTTTTCTCCTGGGGGGATCGGGGCAAACCATTTTTCTGAAAGTTCTTTTACCTGTGCCAAGGTAACATCTCCGCCAATAACCATAATAGCATTTTGCGGGTTATAATGTTTCTTGAAAAATGCTTTTACATCTTCTATTTTGGCATCTTCAATATGTTCTATCTTTTCGCCAATGGTGGCCCAGCGGTAAGGGTGTTTCTTATAAACTAAAGGGCGTAACTTTAACCAAACATCTCCATAAGGCTGGTTCAGGTAGCGCTGTTTAAACTCCTCAATAACTACATTACGTTGTACTTCAAGGCTTTTTTTGCTAAACGCGAGGCTAAGCATGCGGTCGCTCTCCAGCCAAAAAGCCGTCTCTAAATTGGCCGACGGCAGGGTAATATAGTAATTGGTAATATCATTACTGGTGAAAGCATTATTTTCTCCTCCTACCCTTTGCAGCGGTTCATCATAACTCGGGATATTGACCGAACCTCCAAACATCAGGTGCTCAAATAAATGCGCAAAACCAGTTTGCTCAGGATTTTCATCGCGTGCGCCAACATCATAAAGAATATTTAGCACAGCCATTGGTGTTGTATGATCTTCGTGAACAATTACGCGAAGGCCGTTATCTAGTGTGAAACGCTTAAATTTAACCATATGGTAATACTCCGTTTAAAAACGGGTGAGCAAATGTATAATTTTTGGCGTAAGGTTATAAATTTTTTGATTCTAAGGTTAAAATCAAACACTTATTTTGCATAATGATAACGCAAACAGAGTTAATTAAACACTTGGCCACAACTTTTGGTAAGGCAAAGATTAATAAACTAAAAGCAATACTCATAGAGCAGGAATTGCCTTTACACGATTTGATTGACCTTGCTTTCTATCCGGATAGAACTATTGCGTTTCGGTCGGCTTGGTTGTTGGAAAATTTGATATTATCTAACCCATTAGCTTGTTTACCTGAAATTGATTACTTGCTAACTCAATTTACAAAAGTTAACTATCCAAGTTGCCAACGGCATTACGCCAAAATAATTATGCACCTTACATCACCCAAAATACATCCATTGATGAAAGAATATCTACAAAACCGAAATTTGGAACCTATTGTAGAACAGTATTTTGATTGGATGATAGCCCCTAAAGTTTTAATCGCGGTAAAAGTATTTGCTGCTGAAGCTTTATTCAATTTACGATACCGTTATCCATGGATTGCTGAAGAACTTACTTATCAACTGCAATTCTTAATGATTAACGGCTCCCCAGCTATACAATCGCGTGGCAAAAAAATATTGAACGCTTTAAAAGCAGACGATTAACTCGCCCTGCTGTTATTCCCATTATTGATGCCACTGCTTCCACCTTTGTTATCGGCAGTGGGTTGATCTTTGCGGTGCAGGTGCCCGCTGATTTGTTCATGGTTTAATTTCGCATGCACAGCTGATGAACTGGTATTGGCATAAGTGCCGAACGCGTTAATCAAGACGCCTTTTAAGTGATATTTATCAGATGTTACCGCATAAACAATTGACATATCTGAGGGATTGCTTATCCCCTCAAAACGATAGAATTCATCAATAACAAAATCATCAGCCGTCATTTTAATATGATTTTCTTTATCGTCAATAGTCTCGTCATCTAAGCTTAAGTTGGCGGTATATCCGCGTTTCATTAAATCGTTAGTGGCTTCTACAAGATTGTTATATGTTGTCATGGTTATTTTAATTAGTTATTAAAATAACAACCAGCCTACCATGTGTTTGTTTTCGATTTAACTATTGATAATTTAAAAGAGGCACTTCTATTAAATATTTAATTAATAATTTATAGCGCGTTATTATTCAGTAAAAACAATTATTAATGTCAATAATTGGGGTATATTTAAAGTTTTATTATAATAATTCGTTTTATACAGTTTATAACTTTCCCTTAATTTGAAAATGAAGTCTTTTAGTCTTACCGTTTTATTTCTGACTATTACCTGTGGCCTATGTAGTGCTCAAAACCAGGTTACAGATACACATCCAACAGCAGTAATTTATGTTGTAGACCCACAAAGCGGTCAGGAAGTTTTGGCGCAAGATGATGCAGCCATTTTATTTAAAGATGCTTTTATTGATTTAGTTAGCAACACCAATCGTGCTAAAGCAACTGTAGCACCCGGCCATAAAAACCTGGTGATTACCCAAATGGACCCATCCGGCGGTAATGCTTATCAGTTAACGCTTGATACCAAGATTTTTGGGCAAACAGTAAATATGTATACATTCTCCTATAATGTGGATCAGAATACATTGTATTATTATGATAAAGTTGCACAGACCTGGGAACCTGAATTGATACAGGGTTACAATGTTACAAACCTTAACAATTGCCTTGCATTTGGTAAGTTTAATGAGCAAGCGCCATCCGGCCCGCCGGTTCCGGCGGCAATGGGCCAAACGGCAAATAATGGTCAACAAGCAGATGACGAATCTGATCAACCTGTTTATACTGATAATGCTCCGCCTGTTTTAAGGACTGATGAGCAACCCGAATGCCCTGTTGATGGTTATTTATGGCAACCGGGCTATTGGGCTTATAACCCTGCCGGTGGTTACTATTGGGTAAATGGTGGCTGGGTTGCCCCACCACAAACAGGCCTGTTATGGACTCCGCCTTACTGGGGATTTGAAGGTAACCGTTATATGTTTCATGCAGGATATTGGGGAAGTGAAGTAGGTTACTACGGCGGAATATATTATGGTTATGGATATGGTGGCCGTGGTTACTATGGCGGAAACTGGTCTGGAGGCCGTTTTAGATACAATACTGCTGTGGTACGTGTTAATGTAACTGTTGTACATAATACGTTTGTTGACCGTACGGTAGTACAGGCCAATCCACCATCACGTGTCAGTTTTAATGGCCCGGGTGGTGTTAATGTAAGGCCGACTACAAGGGAGCTACAGGTGGCAAACGAGAAACGTATACCTGATCACTCACAAAACCCTAGAGCCTTTAATACTGCAAGACCACAGGTTAATAACAATGCCCCTGCACAACGAGGCGCTAATAATAATTTTACAAGGCCAAACACCGGCACAGCAAATAGTACTACTAATAATAATAGTACAGGTACAAATACTACTGTACAGCGTGGCCCTAATAGCAATTTTACCAGGCCAGACAACACCGGCGCAACAAACACTACTACTAATTCAAATAATAACAAGCCTACTGTTAACAGTACAAGCAGTAATAGTACAGGTACAGGTACAAATACTACAGTACAACGCGGCCCTAATAGCAATTTTACCAGGCCTAATGCTGCACCTGCAAATAGTAATGCTCCAAAAGTGCCTGCAAATAATAATACACCGAAGGTGCCTGGTGGTTTTAATTCGCAAAGGACACAGGGTGGTAATAATTTAAATAAAACACCTGTTCAACAAGGACGAACTAAATCTGTTCCCGTTAGACAGGCTCCACCAAAAACTGACGATAAAAAATAACAATAATAATCTGCTGATAAAAAAAGAGCTTCCAAAAAGGAAGCTCTTTTTACTTATATGATGGATTTAATTATATTAAACTTCCGCAGTTTCTGACGTGTTTAGGAAAACAAAATTGTTATCGAATACATCCAGTTTTATCTTGCTGTCGCGATCAACTTTGCCGGATAGGATTTGTTTGGATAACTCATTCAATATCCGTTTTTGGATTACTCTTTTTAATGGCCTTGCGCCAAATTGCGGATCATAGCCTAATTGGGCTAGCCAGTCAAGTGCCTCTTCGGATGCTTCCAGCGTTACGCCCATTTCGGCAAGAGTTGATTGAACTTGTTTAAACTGTAGTTTAACAATCTCGCCTATTTCGTTACGGGTTAACGGTGTAAACATGATGATCTCGTCTATCCTATTCAAAAACTCCGGACGAATAGTTTTTCTTAACAGATCAAACAGCTCGTTCTTTGTTTTGGCGATGATGCTATCGCGATTATCGTCTTCCAAATCCTGGAAATTTTCCTGAATAATATTTGACCCGATATTAGAGGTCATGATGATAATGGTGTTCTTAAAATTCACCACCCGACCTTTGTTATCAGTCAGCCTGCCATCGTCCAATACCTGTAACAGGATATTGAATACATCCGGGTGAGCTTTCTCAATTTCATCCAGCAAAATCACACTGTATGGCCTGCGACGAACGGCTTCTGTTAATTGTCCGCCTTCATCATAACCCACATAGCCCGGAGGCGCACCAATTAATCTCGATACCGCGTGGCGTTCCTGGTATTCACTCATATCAATCCTCACCATCGCCTGCTCATCGTTAAATAAGTAATCGGCTAAGGCTTTTGCGAGCTCTGTTTTACCAACACCTGTTGTACCCAGGAATATAAATGAACCGATAGGTTTCTTTTTATCCTGCAACCCGGCACGGCTACGACGAATAGCATCGCTTATCGCTTCAATGGCTTCCTCCTGCCCTGCCACACGTTTGTGTAGCTCATCTTCCAGGTTTAGCAACTTCTCGCGTTCGCTTTGAATCATCTTACTCACCGGGATACCTGTCCAGCGTGAAACTACACCTGCAATATCATCGGCAGTAACTTCTTCCTTCAGCATACGGCTATCGGATTGGTTCTCTAATAATGCTGCTTTTAATTTTTCAACTTCTGCCTGCGCTTCAATAATAGTACCGTAGCGTAATTCGGCTACTTTACCGTAATCTCCGGCACGTTCGGCTTGTTCGGCTTCCAGTTTATAGTTTTCAATCTGTTCAACTTTTAAGTTGATACCATCTACCAAATCTTTTTCACCCTGCCATTTGGCACGTAATGAATCACGATCGGCAGATAAGTTGGCTATTTCCTCGCTCAAAGCAGATACTTTATGAGTATCTTTTTCACGTTTGATGGCTTCACGCTCAATCTCCAGCTGCATTATTTTACGTTCCAGTTCATCAACAGCTTCCGGTACGGAATCCATTTCCAAACGTAATTTTGATGCAGCCTCATCCATTAAATCGATAGCCTTATCCGGTAAAAAACGGTCAGCAATATAGCGTTGCGACATTTCAACGGCGGCAATAATAGCCTCATCTCTTATTCGCACTTTATGGTGAGCTTCATAACGTTCTTTTAATCCACGAAGGATAGAGATAGCGTCTTGTGTATCCGGTTCATCAACCAAAACCATCTGGAAACGACGTTCCAAAGCTTTGTCTTTTTCAAAATATTTTTGGTATTCGTTTAATGTAGTCGCGCCAATGGCTCTTAATTCGCCACGGGCTAAGGCAGGTTTTAAAATATTAGCCGCATCCATAGCGCCTTCGCCGCCACCTGCACCTACTAAGGTGTGGATCTCATCAATAAATAAAATGATCTCACCATCAGCCTGAATAACTTCTTTTATTACGGATTTCAAGCGTTCTTCAAATTCACCTTTGTACTTAGCGCCCGCGATCAACGAACCCATATCAAGCGAATAAACAGTCTTTGTTTTTAGACTTTCAGGTACATCGCCTTTAATAATCCTGAAAGCAATACCCTCGGCTATAGCGGTTTTACCTACACCTGGCTCACCCACTAAAATTGGGTTATTCTTAGTCCTACGGGATAGAATTTGAATTACACGTCTGATCTCTTCATCACGACCAATAACCGGGTCAAGTTTACCTGATTCAGCATACTCATTAAGGTTACGGGCATATTTATTTAAGGCATTATAAGTTGCCTCCGCGTTTTGATCGGTAACCTTATTGTCGCCACGCAAACTAATAATAGCTTTTTTCAGATCTTTTTCGTTTACGCCAAAATCCTTCAGTACACTGCTGGTTGCATCGCTTGTTGCCAAAATGCCTAACAAAATATGTTCAACCGATACAAAATCATCTTTAAACTCTTTTAAATATGATTGCGCCTTTTGCAGAACCGTATTTGATGCGGATGATAAATAAACATTGCTCCCACTAACTTTTGGGTATGATGCAATCTGCTGATCCAGTATCTCGTTTAACCGGTTTAGGTTAACGTTTAGTTTTTTTAATAAATAAGATATAACGTTTTCATCAACCAGCAATAAGCCTTTCAGCAAATGGGCAGGTTCAATTGCCTGCTGCTGGTTGCCGCTGGTTATTTCGGAAGCTTTTTGTACAGCTTCCTGTGCTTTAATTGTAAAGTTGTTAAAGTTCATAGTGATTATTACTATTCAAAAAGCCTACCATCAACGTGTTTGTGAAATATTGTCATTTAAAATCAAAAACATATGCCCTTTTGGCAAAAAACTATCTAACTAGCGTAAAAGAAGAACAAATATCACTGTTAAATAGTTTTATATCCTGTATGATTGATCAATTGAATTTCAACAAATCTTTATCTTTTAATTTCTTTATTTTTGCCTACACCTTACAGCTATAAAAATTGAACACCTTATCTTTAAAAAAGATTCCGAATAAGTATGCAATCGCATATCGTAATAATTATACGCTACAAAATTTGATAGCGGTTCGCACTTGCAGCGCTATATTTTTAATACTTAATTTAATCATAAGGTCATTATATCTTATCTTTCCGGAGAGCCTTACCAAGGCGCAAAATTTCCCGGAGTTTGATTATACCAATTGGCTGTATATAATTGTAACCCCTCTTTTTTTTATCTGTAGTTATTTGTTGATAGCTTATTATAAAAGAAACCGTAAACCACTCGCTGCAATAAGTGTCTTCATTTTTTTGTTCTCCTTATACCTGATAGCATGCGGTATTATATCAAGTTTTATTGCCACATCCGATCCAAGTAACGCGCTAACACTTTATATGCTACCGCTTGTAATTATTAGTGTAGTATTTGTTTTTGAATTATACGAAACCATACTGCTCATAATTGCAATAGCGGTAGTTTTTACATCAATGCTAATTTATGCACAAGCTAGCCCCACTGAGATAGTCTATAATGAGCTGATCTCTATCATCTTGTTATGCGGCTTTTATTTCACATCCCGCTATTTTTATTCATACAAAGCCAATTACTACAAACAGGTTATTGAGATACGTGAAAAGAACAACGAGATTGAAAACGCTGCCAGCTTTAAAGATCAGGTGTTAGGCATGGTTGCGCATGATTTGCGCAATCCATTAGCTGCAGTGGAGTCAACTGCTATGATTATGGAGATGGACGAACTTGATGATGAAACCCGCGATAATATCAATATCATCAAAGAATCATGTGTAAAAGCCAGGGGGATAATTCTTGATCTGCTTGAAGCCGCCCGAAACGATGATCAAAATACAATAGAAACAACCCAGGTTGATTTGAATTTGTTTATCAGGAAGATTATAGATAGCTGGAAAATACACAACGAAACCCGTAGCATCATTACTTTCAATAGTTCTTATATTCCGCTGTATGTCGAAATTAATAAGGAAAAATTCCACCGGGTAATGGATAACCTGATTAGTAATGCACTTAAATTCTCAAAAGACAATGATAAGATAGAAATACAGCTCGACAAGGTAAATAAAATGGCAATTATTGAGGTAAAAGATCATGGATTAGGTATCCCGAAAGATATGCTGCCACACTTATTTGAGCGTTTTTCGAAAGCGGGCCGCACAGGCATCCATGGCGAACAGTCAACCGGGCTTGGATTAAGTATTGTGAAGCAGATAGTTGAACGGCACAAAGGGAAAATTGAAGTAGATAGTGTTGAAAACCAAGGTTCAACCTTTACAATAAAACTACCTGTCTTTAATTAATTATTCCACTCCTTTCACGTTCATTTTTACTGTATAAATAGCTGTTGATGCCGTAATAAACAGTACATCCTTATTTTTACCACCAAAGCACAAATTCGCGCTCCAAGGTTCATTGATAGCAATATGGCCTATCTTTTTGCCCGATGGGCTATAAATAGTTATACCGTTTCCGCATAGATAGATATTGCCTTCTTCATCAAGTGTTATACCGTCTGCTCCTTGTTCAATTACCAGTACTCTATTGCTTAAAGTTCCGTTTTTGTTGATGGTGTACTTATAAGTTTTATTGGCGCCAATATCTGCAACATACAAGTATTTACCATCTGGCGTGCCCACAATGCCATTAGGCTTTTTAATGATACTATCAACTATTATAGGTTGATGGCTGCCTTTGGGTAGATAATAAACTTTTTGCCCGTCTAAGTCTGACTTAGTCCTTGTCCAGTAATTACGTTGATAGTATGGATCAGTCATGTAAATGCCGCCTTTAGCATCAATCCAAATATCATTAGGGCCATTCATCAAATGACCCTTAAAGTTGGTCAGCAATATTTTGATTTTCTTTTTTGGACTGATGCTCCATAATTGATCATGTTCATCGGCGCAGGTAACCAGGTTACCCTGGCGATCAAAGTACATCCCGTTTGATCTGCCCGCACTATCTAAAAACACTGATAACTTACCGTTGGTGTCATATTCCCATATTTTGTTATTGGGTTGATCGGTAAAAAACACATTGCCATATTTATCCGTGGATGCGCCCTCTGTAAATTTAAATTGCCTCGATATTAATTGTGGCTTATTTGTGGTATCATACGGGGCTATTTGAGCAAAAACAGGTAAACAACTAAATGTTAATCCCAAACAGATAATAACTTTTTTTAAACCTTGCATTTATTAAATTTTCAATCAATTTTAGTTAAAACAGGCGATTCATCAATGGTTTCTTTGTATAAACCGAAATCACTTAAAGCAATGCAAGTTGCTGATTTTATAATTCTTAATCGTACTTTACTTGCATTTTCACCTTGTGGTAAGCGTATCAGCCTGTTAGCCCCAATACTTGTTGCTGTTGCAATCTGTTTCCATTTGCCTGAGTGCCAAGCATCAATTGCAACACTGTCAATACGTTGACCTAATTTAATATTTTCGCGTAAACGAATGATATTAAAGGTTTTATTGTGATGCATATCAACAGTCAGTACAGGCGTTTTTACATTGTCGTCCGTTGCCCAATAACTATAACGATCATTGTCTAATAACATTTTAGGGCCATATAATGCTGCATTTCCTCCCCTGATATTACTGGCCTTTAATGTTGCACCCTGGGCAATATTGGTGTTAAAAGTATTTCTTAAAATCGACCCAAACTTGCGTAAAGTCTCCACTTCGTCAATTGGTAACCTTCCGCTTTGATCAGGCGATAAACCTAAATCAAGGCATGCACCTCTTCCTACGCTTTTATAATATAGATTCAATAACTCCTTTGGAGATTTGGATTTGCCATCCTCGCTCTTATGATAAAACCATCCTGGTCTCAACGCTACATCACATTCGGCTGGCATCCAGTATTTACCGTCGCGATGGCCTTCTATTCCTTCATCTGATTTAACAAAGCTATTTGCCGGCAATTTTGTGCTGTCAGGAGAGTGTGGCGTGTAGGTTTCCCAGCAGGTTTCACCGGCTTCTCCTTTTTCATTGCCAAGCCAGCGTACATCCGGGCCAACATCACCAAAAATGGCTGCTCCCGGTTCCAGCTTTCGTACAATAGCCCAGGTATTTGGCCAATCATAATATGTTGAGCGATCAATTGTTCTCATTTCTCTAGCGCCTCCATAATAGCCATCGCCACCATTAGCACCATCAAACCAGGTAATAAATAAAGGACCGTAATTGGTGTATAATTCCGTAATCTGTTTGCGAAAAACATCAGTTACGTATTCCGGCTTTCCGTAAATCGCGCTGTTCCTATCCCATGGCGAACAATAGATACCCATTTTCATATTTAGCTTATCGCAAGCCTGCCGGTATTCGCGTACAATATCACCCTTGCCATTTTTATATGGGCTTTTGCTGATGTTATGTTCTGTTGTTTTGGTTGGCCATAAGCAAAACCCATCGTGATGTTTGGCTACAACTACGATACCTTTAAATCCGCCTGCTTTTGCCGCGCTTACAATCTGTAACGCGTCAAATTGTTTAAGATCAATTAGCTTAGGGTCTTCATCTCCATAACCCCATTCCTTATTGGTATAAGTATCCGGCCCCCAATGAACAATGCAATACATTTCTGTTTCCTGCCAGTTTAATTGAGCCTTCGTTGGCAATGGCCCATAAGGTTTAGGCGCAGATTGGCATAAACAAGTTGAACTATAAATAGCTAGTATAACGATCAGTAAAAAGTTTTTCATAGTAATGATTATCATGCGAATTTATCATTTTAAATGTCAATTTTACAGCAGAAATAATATTTTATGGCTAGTTTTAGTGCATAATATTATTTAAATGAAAATACGATTTATAGCTGCTTTACTGGGGTCTTCATTGTTGTTTGTACAGCCTGTAAAAGCACAAGATAAACTGATCTATAAAGATAACTCGCAACCTTTAGATGTTCGTGTAAAAGATCTGGTATCAAGATTAACACTCAAAGAAAAAGTGTCTTTACTGGGTTATAACAGCCAATCGGTACCGCGATTGGGAATACCAGCTTATAATTGGTGGAACGAGGCTTTACATGGCGTTGCCCGTGCGGGTGACGCCACTATATACCCACAAGCTATTGGCATGGCCGCTACTTTTAATGATGATTTACTAAAACAGGTTGGTACTGCTATTTCTACCGAAGCTAGAGCTAAATATAACCTGGCTATCGCGCAGGACAGGCATATCCAATACATGGGTTTAAGTTTTTGGACACCCAATATTAATATTTTTCGTGACCCGAGATGGGGCCGCGGACAGGAAACATATGGCGAAGATCCTTTTTTAACAGCGCACATGGGAACTGCCTTTGTAAAAGGTTTACAAGGCGATGATCCAAAGTATTTAAAGGTATCGGCAACGGCAAAACACTTCGCGGTACATAGTGGTCCCGAGGCTGTGCGCGATTCCTTTGATGCGGTTGTGGATGAAAAGGATTTGCGAGAAACTTACCTATATGCTTTTCATGCACTGGTAACAAATGGTGTTGAATCAGTTATGGCGGCATATAACCGCATTAATGGCGTGCCCAATTCCATCAATAAAACCTTACTTACAGATATTTTAAGAAAAGAATGGGGCTTTAAAGGCCACGTAGTAACTGATTGCGGCGCGCTGGATGATGTTTTCCAAACGCATAAAACATTAGCGGGTCCGGTTGAAACTGCCGCCGCTGCTATAAAGGCAGGAATAAACCTGGACTGCTCCACCATTTTACAAGAGGACGTTATAAAAGCGATTGATCAGCATTTACTTACTGAAAAGGAAGTTGACCAATCGCTTTCAGCTGTGCTGCGCACTGAATTTAAGCTTGGTTTTTATGATGATCCTAATCAAATTCCTTATCATTCCTATGGCGCTGATAGCGTTCATACTGAAGCTCATATTGCTTTAGCCCTTAAAATGGCACAACAAAGTATGGTGCTGTTAAAAAATGATAATAATATACTGCCTTTAAATAAAAGCAACTACTCCAGTATTATGGTAGTTGGCCCTAACGCTGCTTCGTTTGATGCGCTGATAGCAAATTACAGCGGGGTAAGTGACAGAGTTGTTAATTTTGTTGAAGGTATTACCGGAGCAGCCGGCCCGGGAACCCGTGTTGGTTACGATATGGGTTGCGATTATAAAGACACCAAACATTTCGGCGGTATTTGGGCGGCGGGTAATGCTGATGTTACTATTGCTGTAATGGGTCTATCTCCTGTTTTGGAAGGTGAAGCAGGAGATGCTTTCTTATCTAATAACGGAGGCGATAAAAAGGATTTAAGCTTACCAGCAAGTGAGATAGCTTATATGAAACAGTTGAGGAAAGATGTGCACAAACCAATCATACTGGTAATTACAGCAGGTAGTGATATTGATGTAGATGCCGTTGCCCCTTATGCTGATGCCATCATTTTCGCTTGGTATCCGGGCGAGCAAGGCGGCAATGCCCTTGCTGATATTGTATTTGGTAAAATATCGCCATCCGGGCATTTGCCGTTAACTTTTTATAAGTCGATTGATAATGTGCCTGATTATAAAAACTACCATATGGCAGGCCATACTTACCGTTATTATAATGGCCCTGTGCAATATCCATTTGGTTTTGGGTTGAGCTATACTTCGTTTGCTTATAGCTTGCAGGATGCACCTAAAAAAGGCTACAAAACTACCGATACGATAACAACCACTATAAAAGTTAAAAACACCGGCGGTATGAATGGTGATGAGGTGGTACAAGCCTACATACAATATCCATCAATTGATCGTATGCCTTATAAGGAATTAAAGTTTTTTAAACGCATTTCTATTACATCTGGGGATGAACAAACGGTTACCGTGAAAATCCCTGTAAAAGAATTACAGAAATGGGATCTATCCACACATAAATGGAAAATATATCCCGGTAACTATAAATTAACTTTAGGCAGTAATTCGCAGGATAGCAAGCTAAATATGGATTTTGCTGTAAGATAAACATGTATTCAAAAGACGAAAGCTCAAATATTAAACAAACCTTTTGGACAACCTTTGGTCAGTATATCGCACCGCAACTGTCTGCCGATGGTTTAAGGGTGAATTGGGTGAATTATAAAACCGGTATAAAGCACTTGTATTTTAAGATGGAAACAGCTAATCGTTCGGTGTCAATTGGTATTGTGATTACCCATCCGGATAAAGGTATACAGGAATTATTTTTTGAGCAGTTTATCGAATTGAAAACATTACTGAAAAACACGCTGGACGAGGATTGGACATGGAGTTTGCATGATACTGATGAATATGGTAAAACCGTCAGTCGTATTTATAAGCAACTGGATGGTGTTAGTGTGTACAATCGTGCAGACTGGCCGCAGCTTATTTCCTTTTTCAAACCCCGGATTATTGCTTTAGATGAATTTTGGAGTACTGCGCAATATAGCTTTGAGGCTCTAAAATAATTGCTAACTTTGTTAGCATGAAGCGTTCGGGAACTGCTGACTTACCTTTACATGGTGGCTATGTACCTATTTGGCTTGCCGAAAGAATGGCGAAGCTGGGTTTAGGTATTGTACAAAACATCCTGTTAGATTATGGTAAGGATGATTTGCTGCGCCGCTTGAGCGACCCGTTTTGGTTTCAAAGCATGGGCGCGGTTATGGGGATGGATTGGCATTCTTCGGGTATAACTACCTCGGTTATGGGCGCTTTGAAACGAGCTGTAAATCCACATAGTAAGGAGCTGGGTATTTACATATGCGGAGGAAAAGGCAAATATTCGCGACAAACACCAGATGAACTTTTAAGAATCAGTGATAAAACCGGGCTTGATGGTAATTATTTAGTCAGATGTAGCAAACTCAGCGCTAAGGTTGATAATACCGCCATACAGGACGGGTTTCAACTATACACCCATAATTTTATTTTGAGCGATACGGGTAAGTGGACTGTTATTCAACAAGGGATGAGTGATGCAAGCAGCACTGCCCGTCGATACCACTGGCATTCCGATTCTTTGATTTCTTTTGTGGATGATCCGCATACATCCATCTACGGTAAAAATACTGGACTCATTTTAAATATGGCCGATAAGCAGGCCGATAGTTCAAGGAGAGGCATTATGCAAATCGCGAGCGAAAGGCCTGAATATATGCTTAAGGAGATCAATAAATTAGTGCTACCCTCCCATCATGATGTAAGAGCCAAGGATGTCGACCTAAAAAGATTAGGCGCAGTATTATGGCTGGCACATGAAAAGAACCCGGCTGATTTTGAGGATTTATTATTGCTGCAAGGCTTAGGACCTCGTACTTTACAATCGCTGGTTTTGGTGAGCGAAGTGATTCACGGAACGCCATCTCGTTTTAAAGATCCGGCACGGTTTTCACTTGCACATGGCGGTAAGGATGGGCACCCATTCCCGGTACCAACCAAAGTTTATGATGAAACTATAGCTACGTTGCAAAATGCGGTTTATAAAGCTAAACTCGGCCAAGCAGAAACAACCGAGGCCATTAAACGCCTGACCAGAGTTGCCCAGGATGCAGAAAAGGATTTTATCCCCAATGCCAATTTTGATAAAGTGATTGAGGAGGAGCGCAAAAACTCCTATAAGTATGGAGGGAGAACTGTTACTGGATGGGCTAAACCGCCTATTGAAAAGCAATTGAAGTTATTCTAACTCCTTGTCATTCTGAGCGGAGCGAAGAATCTATCAGTTATATATGGCGTAAATGCTTATCGATAGATTCTTCGCTGCGCTCAGAATGACAAGGAAAAAAAAGAAATAACAAAAAAAGGCGATGATAATTCATCGCCTTTCATATTTTAAGAATAAGCTTTTACTATTTCAATGAAGCATCAATATTCTTAGCCATTTCTAAATGTTGTTCGATAGTTGGCAATGTTTGGCGGGCAAAATCCTGTATGGTTTGGTTTTTGTTGTCGCTGGCATCTTTAAACAAATCGATAGCTTCTTTATGGTCATGTATCATCATGCTAACATAAGCCCTGTCAAACGTGGCTCCTGTTTTTGTTTGCAGACTGTCCAGTATTTCTTTGTGTTCAGCGCTGATGGTATCTTTTTCAGATATTAGTTTGTCATCTTCTATTGAATCTAACACTTTATTAGCTTTAGTGTGATCAGCGATCATCATTTGCGCTAAACTTATTACCTGTGGATTTTGGGAATTCTTCAATGCAATCTTTGATGCCGCTATTTCGGTCATACCACCTTCAATCCCGTTTTTGATAAGCGATATACCTGCATCATCGGCTAACGTTTTTTCATTCAGATACTTAGCTTTGTAATTATCCATACATGATTGTACCGAAAACATAAGCGCTAATCCCAATACCGGGTAAATAAGTTTTTTCATTTTAATGTGTTAAGATAATTTCTAACAAATAATAAACCCTGTGGTTTCTTATTTACTGCAAAACAAATCATTTTCTGTATAATAAGCCAACATTGGCTTAAAAAAATTACAATTTATGCAAGGTTTCTTCCCGCGTTAACAATTCCGTACACGGTACGTATTACCAGCTTATCATAAATCTCTGTTAAAGCCTCTGCGCTATTGTCGTTGTTCAGGCATTGCAGCGCATAGTGTTGTATAATAACCAAAGGTAGTACAACCCTTTCGCGCAATGCTATGGATCGCCTTTCAACCGGGTATTCCGGCATCAGGGTATCGCTGGCTGTCAACTCGTTCATCATGGTTTTGGTAAGGTCATACTCATCCTTAAGCATCTGCCAAAAAGCACCGAACTTTTCATCGTCGTGCAAATAAGCGGTAACCCTGAAATCTGATTTCGACATCGACATCATACAGTTATCCAGCATAGTTTTGAAGAATCCTGATGTTTGGTATAAAAGTTTAATCTCATCCCAGTGGCCTTCGTCTTTCATCTTTTTTAAAGCAGTGCCTACCCCATAAAAACCGGGAATGTTTTGTTTCAACTGGCTCCATGAAGTTACAAAGCTAATTGCCCGCAAATCTTCAAGTTTTAACTTGGAGTTGCCGTTACGTTTGGTTGGCCTGCTGCTGATATTGATGCGCGACAGCAATTTAAGCGGACTGAATTTCTCGAGGTATTCCACAAATAGCTCATGCTGGCGCAGGTCCATAAATAGTTTATAGCTGGCATCTGCCATTTCAGAGATCAACGCTTTATTCTTTTTATCAAGCACATCATTCTTGCTTGGGTATAATTCAGAAACTATACCGGCGTTGATCAACTGCTCCATATTAAAGCGGGCTGTCTCGACTGAACCGTATTGCGAGCTTACCGTTTGTCCTTGTATGGTTAACTGGATATGCTCATTAGCAATCTCATCACCCATTGAAGCATAGAAGCGGTGTGTTTTACCACCACCACGCGCTGGCGGCCCCCCACGGCCATCAAAAAACGCCAGATCTATTTCATACTTACGCGCCATGGCAGTAAGCTCAACCTTGGCTTTATATATCGACCAGTTGGCCATTAAATAGCCCCCGTCTTTTGTACTATCCGAGAAACCAAGCATAATACTTTGACGGTTACCTCTTTTCTTTAAGTGCTCTTTATAAAATGGATGCGTATATAGCTTCTCCATTATCTCACCGGCAACTTGTAAATCGTTAACCGTTTCGAACAATGGCATAAAATCAACACTCAGATTATCCGCGTTCCATCCGCTCCATAAGAACAAATCGATCAATTGCAATATATCTGATGCCTGCTGGCAATTGCTAATAATAAATCGTTGGCACGCTTTTTCACCATTGCTTTGCTGAATTTGTTTCATTAGCCTGATAGTATTCAGCGTGTCTTTTATTTCGCTGTCAGCATTATCAGGGCATTTAAAATCAAAATCTTTAAATGTGATAGCTTTTAGTTTACCATCTTCATCTAAACTATCGTATCCGACAGTTATATTTTCCTGTATACCAGCCTGTTCGGTAGCATAATTAAATACTTTCCTTAGAACGCGGCTGTCCTGTCTGATGTCCAAGGTGGCGAAATAGCAGCCGAATAGTTTAACTTTTCTGATCAGGTTCTCCACTACGTCAACAAACAAACTATCGTGATCGCTGATTAATATTTGCCTTGCAGATTGTAATTTATCTAATATATCTGCCTGTAAATCTGCCTGATCATCACTTGGATTAAAGGCGTTTTCATAAAGTATATTTTCCAGTTTGGTTAAGGTATCGTCAAAGCCCCTGAAGGTAATGCGACGCTTTAACACCCTGAAATCACGATAATAACAACGGAATACGATCTGCCTTAAAAACTTGGCAACCTCTTTAGTCGTTTCGGTAGTAACGTTAGGGTTTCCATCCCTATCACCACCCGGCCAAAAGCCTAATTCTAAAATCTGGTGCTTGGCCGCTAAGTCAATATCAAACTCTTCTTCCAGCGTTGACTGGATGCCTGAAATTGCATGATAAAATATATTCTCCAAGAACCAAACTAAACTAACTGCCTCATCTACAGGTGTTGGTGAGGTTTTATTGAAAAAAGGTGTTTTACCTAATTGCTGCAATAAGCCATCAATGCTGTTTATATCATTGGTTTTTAAAGCCTCGATCAAGTCGGTCATGATACCTAACACACTACCCGGATAAAACTGCGTGGGGTGCGCGGTAAGGACTAATCTCAATGAAAAATCCTTTAACTTTTCGCTGATATTTTTCCTTGCCTCATCGCTTATGGCTGCTTGTTGCAATAAACTTTGCAGTGAACCGGAATCATCGGCGCGCCCAATTTTGCTGAATGATGAATCTTCAATGGCATCAAACAAAACAACCTGCCGTTCGATATATTGAATAAACCGGAATAAACGATTTATTTGTTCTTGATGATCGATACCTGGAACGTATTTTTCAAAAAAAGATTCAATAATTTCTTTGGGTGATTGTTGGTTTATGGTACCTTTTTCGCAATGTGAACTGAAAAAAGGCAACAAAATACCTGTATCTTTTACCTGGTAAAAAGGCAGTGTTTGGAATAAACTGTTATATAACTCAAAACGGGTAACCACTTCATGGTTGAAGGCGGTTTCTCTTTGACTGAGTTTTAACGTAGATGACATAGTTTTTGAGCTGGATATTTGTATAAAAAACGGTGTAATTAATGAGGTCGCATTAATGCCGTGAATTTAAATATCTAAAACGTAAAAACAGCAAAAAATTGAATATTTATTAATAATAACAGGTTATTGCTGCCAATATTAATTATAAAAATAGCATCCGAATTAAATTTTTTAAATTTGCAAGGTAATCCAATTATAAACGTGACCATTAACATTCAACCAAAAGATATAAAAAGTTTTTTTTACAGTCAATACTTTTCTGATGGATTACGCATTACCATCGGGGTATTACTGCCTGCCCTTGTATTGACACAATTCCACAATTTAGGCTTTGGCGTAGATATGTCTTTAGGTGCATTGTGTGCAAGCATTGTTGATACCCCCGGCCCTGTTGCACATAAGCGCAACGCCATGGCTATAAGTAATTTGTGCATTTTTTTGGTTGCTGCAATTACCGGTTTTGCACGACTAAATCTTTATACATTAGGTGTTGAGATTGCTTTGTTCTCTTTTCTGTTTTCCATGCTTACGGTGTATGGCAACCGGGCTGCTTTTGTGGGGACAGGTGCTTTACTGGTTATGATATTGATGATGGATGAGGCTACTCCGCCCGACCAGATTTTAACCGTAAGCCTTGTGATTTTGTTAGGTGGGATATGGTATATGATTTTTAGCCTGGTGTTTTTTGGTATCAGGCCCTATCGTGCCGCGCAGCAGGCTTTGGGCGAAAATATATTTGATATAGCGCAGTTTCTCCGCATAAAAGCAGACTTTTATGACCCAACCACTGATATAGACGAAAATTACCGCAAACTGGTATCACAACAAATACAGGTTAGCCAGCATCAGGATGTGGTAAGGGAAATACTGTTTAAAAGCCGGTTGCTGGTGCGGGAATCCACCACGGAAAGCCGCGTATTGGTGTTGACTTTTGTTGATTTGGTAGATCTGTTTGAAAACATAATGGCCACACATTACGACTATGCCTATGTGCGCGAAAGCTTTAAGAGTACCGGGGTGCTTGAGAAAATTTCGCGTATTATTCACCAAATGGCGAATGAGGTAGATAATGCCGCCTTTATTGTATTATTAAATACTAAACGCAAACAACCGTTTGACTTTTTACCTGAGCTTGAGGAACTAAAAACTAAAATTGACGCACTAGACATCACGCATGAAACCAGCAACCTGGTATTGAAGAAAATACTGATAAACCTGCGTGACGTTAACTCGAAGATCGCCTCTATTTACGGTTACTACAGTTCTAATTCGGCCCGGTTGCTATTTGAGGATCAAAGAAAAATCGAATATTCCAAGTTCGTAACCAGCCAGGACTACGCCCCGCATGTTTTTACGGATAACTTATCGTTCAGTTCAGCGGCTTTTAAGCACGCATTAAGAGTTTCGGCTATGTGTTTGTTGGGATTTATGGTTGCAAAGTTTATTTCTACCGGGCATCATAGCTATTGGATATTACTGACCATCATTGTGATACTTAAACCGGGCTTCAGCCTAACAAAACAACGCAATTATCAGCGACTAATAGGCACTGTAAGCGGCGGCATTATTGGGATTTGTATTCTACTATTAGTTCATAATAAAACTGCCGAATTTGTTTTTATGGTGTTTTTTATGCTAGGATGTTACAGCTTTCAGCGGTTGAACTATGTGGTGAGCGTTTTATTGATGACACCCTATATATTAATATTATTCAGCTTTTTAGGAGTGAATAATATTGTTACCGAGCGTATTACGGATACCATTATAGGCTCGGTTATTGCTTTTATTGCCAGCTATTTAATATTCCCATCGTGGGAGTTTGAGCAGGTAAATGGATACTTAAGCGATGTAATATGCGCGAATGCTAATTACTTGCAAAAAATTGCCGAAAGCCTGTCAGGAAAACCGATGGATATTACCGAGTATAAATTGGCTCGTAAAGATGTATTTGTAAAATCGGGCAACTTATCGGCCGCCTTCGAGCGCATGACATCAGAACCTAAAAGCAAGCAGCGTAATGTAAAAGAGATGCATAAATTTGTGGTACTGAACCATATCCTGTCATCCTACATAGCCACGGTAGCGGCGGAATTAATGGACAAAAGAGTGCTTGATCCACAACCGGAGATCATCAGATCCGTTAGGAAAAGTTTGGCAACCCTGAACGATGTATCGAAAAAACTCGGCGGCGCAAAAACAGAGCTATTGAGCGAGCATGTGAATATAATAGCTGATACCAATCCCAAAACTCCCGAACCTTTTACGGATGAAACATTGCTGAAAGAGCAGTTAGGTTTCATTAATAAGATGAGCACGGATATTTCGAGAGTGACGGATAACTTAGTTGCCTAATTATAATAATTCCGTAGCCAAATTAGCCAATTCGCTACGCTCCCCTTTTTGCAGGGTGATGTGCGCGTAAAGCGGGTGTTCCTTTGCTTTATCAATTAAATAGCTTAAACCGTTGCTTTCCGCATCCAGGTATGGGGTATCAATCTGGTAAATATCGCCGGTAAATATAAATTTGCTGTTCTCTCCTGCCCTGCTGATAATGGTTTTTATTTCGTGGGGAGTTAGGTTCTGCGCTTCATCTACAATAAAAAATATCTTGCTTAAGGTACGCCCACGGATGAATGCCAATGGCGCGATGGATATTTTATCATTAGTTACCAGTTCATCAATTTTAGCCTGCATTTTTTCATCATCAACAAACTGATCTTTAATAAACTTTAGGTTATCCCAAATTGGCGCCATGTAGGGGTCTACTTTTGATTTGATGTCCCCGGGTAAAAAACCAATATCCTTGTTGCTAAGCGGTACGATTGGTCTGGTGACATAAATCTGTCTGAAATGCTTGCGTTGCTCCAAAGCACTTGCCAATGCCAATAAGGTTTTGCCTGTACCAGCGTTGCCCTGTATGCTCACCAGTTTAATATCAGGATGTAATAAAGCATGTATGGCAAATGCCTGCTCTATATTTTTAGGGAAGATATTAAATATGGGCTGCTCGGTTACTTTTTCCAGCTGCCCGCTTTGCGAGTTATAAAATGCTGGTACCGAACTATTTTTACCGTTTAATATATAAAACTGGTTATGCGTTGGTGTAGGAATATCAAGTGCATCATTGGGTAAACTATCATTTTTTTTTAATTGAGTTAACAGTTTGTCGGATACCTTATTTAAAACGGTCCTACCGGTGTACAGTTCATCAACGTTTTTTATTTTACCGGTTTCATAATCCTCGGCATAAAGGTTAAGCGATTTGGCTTTTAGCCGCAGGCATATATCTTTTGATACCAACACCACCTTTTTCTCCGGGTGCTCTTCCTGTAAAACCAAAGCAGCGTTTAATATGCGGTGATCTGTTTTTTCTGATCCAAATATGGCGGCGGCATCGGCGGCAATGTTTTTGGTATCAATGATGACCTTAAAGCTTCCCTTGCTTGTGCCATTGAGGGGCCGCCAGTCGTTGATTAAGTTATTGCGGGATATATCATCCATCAGCCGGATGAAGCTGCGGGCTTCGAAGTTGCGGGTATCGTTACCGCTCTTCATATTATCGAGTTCTTCTAGCACCTGGATGGGGATGGCCACATCGTGCTCCTGGAAGTTTTCAAAGGCATTATGATCGTACAGGATAACAGAGGTATCTAATACAAATATTTTCTTTTTACCGTCAGCTTTACTTTTGCTTTCCTTCTGCATAAAGGCTAAATTAAGGAAATTATTGGAGAGGTTGAGGTGAAACCCTAAAGGTTATGATCTAATTAATTCTGCCAATTCCATTAATTCATCAAAATTCGAATTCAGGCAGAAAATCTTATAAAAACGAAAACGGAAGCCTCCTCTTGCGATTTGAACTTCCGTTTCCAAACTCCCTTCGAGCCATAGCCCTTAGAAAGCACCAAGTTTTGTGTAAACTGACCGACCAGACCTTGTCATCGTTAATTGCTGACGCTGATTAATCTTTATTCTCGCGAATGCTGATTTATCAATTGTTTTGCTTGTGCGGACTTATGTTATTACCCCTATGGAAGAGACGCTGTCTTTATTCTATGTAACTTTTCAACTTTCGTTACCCTCGCGGGCTACGTGTAG
>JABDDX010000047.1:0-3574 GCA_013287375.1 Bacteroidota bacterium
GTTTGATTTATCATAATAAAAACCGTTTAATTTATATTTTATAAGCATCTTTTCTTTCGCTTTTACAGGCCTTATTAATAAACTTATGTGATTCATTGAATCCGCCTCTAGTTTCTTAAGAAAAAAGACAACTTCGCTATTTACAGAGTCTTTAAAGGATGCTATTACAATATTCTTATATGGACTGTTACTCTTCAATTTTACAATGTTATTCATTATAAAGTTATTCTCACATCCCTTAGGTAATATTACAATGTCATTCGGCTTTAGATCATTTATAGTTTCCTTTGAAGAATCAGAATTATCAATAAATCCAGTATTTATAGTGGGCGACTGAAAAGAATAGAAATAACATGTATTTGATGAGTCAATTATTAAATTATATATTCCAACATCAATTCGAGGAGGGGACAAAATTTGATTTTTCCTGTAATTTTCTCCCGTGATACTGTCTTCATGCGATATTACATAAATATTATTTTTTTTGTCACTACATGAGAAGTTTGCCCACGAAACCAACATTAGTAACAAACAGCTATTTAGGAATATCATCCTATTACTCGCTTTTTCCGTGCCTTGCGACGTCATCGTTATATGCTTTAATAAATTTAGTTGTATTATTTAGTTGGTCTAATTGCTGAGCTAAATTTTCATAATCCGTCACCTGTCCGTTCGCCAATCTTTGGTGATCTGCATTTCCATTTCCTTCAACTAAGTCGAGTTTTTTTCCATATTCTGCAGTGCCGGGTTGTATCGTTCCATTGTTTAATTCTCTCCTTAATTCTAAAAGATAATGTTGTGATACTTGGTCATGTACAAAAGCTTCATGCCCAATGACCCCAGCGGTCTCATCCGCAGAAATTCCATCTTGAATCCAAATTTGATGTATTACAGGATTTTTTCCTACATCATAACTCGGATCCGTTGTTTGGCTCATTCCATCCGAGTTTACACCAACTGTATGACCTTCTGAATTAGCAGGTTTTGATTGAAAAGTAAGGCCTAAAATAACACTTTTCCCATCGGTACCTAAGTTTTTTGCTGATCCAAATGCCAATCTATTATTTGACAACGCACCGCTTTTACCATTATTGGTAAATACATAAGTTTTATTACCTAATTTAATTGTAAAAGATTGGCCATGTTTCAAATAATTATCAAGATATTTCGTTCCTTCCTTTGTATTAGCAAATTTGATCAATCCCTCTTTTTGTTTATCATCTGTTAAACTCCTATCGTCAACATCTTTTCCGTTTCTATCGTTTAAAGAATTTGGTAAATTATTACAATAAGAATATCCTGTGATTCCGAAATACTTCTCAGCTAATGGATCAATCGTCGTCCACCTACCAATGACCGGATCATAGAACCTTGCGCCGTAATCGTATTGCCCTAACTCTTCCTGTAGCTCCTTCTTATTGTAAAGATATTCATTTTTAGGACTAACAACTGTTCCGCTTGAAATTTCCAATCCAAAAGGGTAGTAGTCATCGGTTTGAACCGTTGAAGTAGTCCCTGAATAAGTATCAAAGGTCAGCCGTTCGTTCCCCAGGTGATCGGTCAGGCTATACTCATAATGATAAGCACCTCCGCTGTTTAATGCACGTCCTTCTTCAGTTTGGATAAAGTCTATGGTGCCATCGCTTTTATGCTGTATTCCACTGATATAATCCTCTGTAGAGGTAGTACCATTAATTATCGAAACTTTCCGCAGCTTGGTGCCATCGGCGTCATAAGTATAGGTGACTGTCCCGGTCGGCAGGGTATATACCTGCGGCAGGTTTAGCATATTGTAGCTGATGGTCTTATTTTGGGTAGTTGTCGGGTTGGTTTGGCTTACTTCTTTGCCGCTAAACTAAATCCTGTTAAGTATATCCTCTTTCCAAAATATTCCTAATTCCTGTAATTCATATAGAGAGTTACAAATTTTTGATAATTAATGGAAATGGGCTCAATCAGGTAACGTGTTGACAGTGCTTGCTACCGTCTGCTGGCGGAAGCCCTTAAGGTTTCATTAGATTACCTGGTACTTGGACGATCAGAATTTAACGTAGACCAATCCCTCCTTGAAAAGGTTCTAAGCATCCAGCAATTACCAGCAGAAGATCAGGAACATATCCTTTACACCCTGGATGGCCTTATCCAACACGCTAAAACAAGAATGGCTTATAAGAAGTAAGTACAAAAGCCCAGCACTCAGCCAGGCTCTGTTTCTTTTCTATTTATTAGGCACAAGTTGCCTTACACGCTAACCCCACCTTACAACTTGTGCCAGTGAGGCGCAGGCTTTGTTACTTATTGCATAGATGACTAACTTTTAAGTATTTCCCCACAGCCCGGTAATTGCTTCTTCAAGTATTTCAAGAAGTCCTCCTGTGTTGAATGTATAAGCCAGTATGAAGAATCAATCATTTCAATACTATAGTCGCAAAGAGAAAACATCTCCTCCTCATTCGAATATCTTCTTATAACTTTACTGTATTTACTTCCAATAAGAATTATTTCGTTTATAGTTTTAAAACGATCTGATAAGGCTTTTAAATCATTCCATTTAAGAACCATAATATTATTCGTTTCGTTAATCTCCGATTCAAAGTCTACCATTGATTTATTATCCCCTAGATCTCCTGTTGCTTCTATCATCAATAGTCCCCAAAATAATTCATATCGATCTTCAATCAATGTTAATATGTCGTTCAGGCTGACTGATAAATTTTTGCTGTTATGAGGTTCTATTTTTACACTAAAGCTATTATTCATGTCATTAATTATTTGTTAATGGTTCTGCTGGCCCATGCTGAGGCGTTCCCCCTGTAGGGTTTTCGACCGGCACGTGTTGATGAGGATTAGGGTGTTTATCTGGTTCGCCATGATCTGTATGGTGAATATCCTTTACCGTTTTTCCGTCCTTGTCAAAAGTTCTGCCTTGAGTATATGTGCCTTTTGCTCCTCGGGTACTTGTTTTTTGTCCTAATTGTGTATGAGGAACTCCTTTTGCCTCATCATCAACCTTTGCATTACCATGTTGATCTCTTGATAAAGGCATATTAGGAGCATATGTTTTTACTATCGGAGCTACGCTTGGGGGTGGGGTTGTCCTGGTTGCATCCTGTTGCATTAAAGGATGAGTGGCCGTAGTTATTGTTGCATGCAAAGCGTAAATTCCAAGAGCTGTTGCTCCAGCTACCACTAAAGCTTCCCCAGCTTCAACAGCAATAGGAGCAAGTTGGATTTGACCAGGAGTACCACAACAATTAGCATCTTCAGTTTCCATTCCATCCGGGTCGATGTTTCTTATTGAATTGTCATCTCCGTAATCGTAAGGGCTAAAACGCCTCATCTTTTCTGCCAACGGATCAATCGTAGTCCACCTTGCCACCACCGGATCATAGAATCTCGCGCCGTAATCGTATTGCCCTAACTCTTCCTGCAACTCTTTCTTATTGTAAAGATATTCATTTTTAGGACTAACAAGCGTGCCGCTTGAAATTTCCAACCCAAAAGGATAGTAGTCATCGGTTTGAACGGATGAGGCAGTTCCTGAATAGGTATCAAAGCTTACTCTTTCATTGCC
>JABDDX010000047.1:3674-22240 GCA_013287375.1 Bacteroidota bacterium
CCGCTTGAAATTTCCAACCCAAAAGGATAGTAGTCATCGGTTTGAACGGATGAGGCAGTTCCTGAATAGGTATCAAAGCTTACTCTTTCATTGCCTAAATGATCGGTCAGGCTATATTCATAATGATAATTGCCCCCGCTGTTTAAAGCGCGCTCTTGCTGTAAAGATTGGGGTTCACTCCAACTTAATAGGTAGGTATGAGAGAGGTGAAGCAATTCCATCTGTGGAGATAGCTGCAAAGATCGCCAGCGAGTTTAATGTATCATTGGATTACCTAATAGGATTATTTGAATTTAAGATTGATGTTGACCTACTAAACCGAATCAAAGATATCGCAACTTTATCTGACGAAGATAAGAAGCAATTGTATTCTGTTATAGATGTTTTATTAAGAGATTACAGGATTAAGAAAACTAACCCTAATAAATAACAAAGCCCGGCGCTTGGCCAGGCTTTGTTATTTATCTTGCTTTGTGTTTACTTGGAATCAGTGGCACAAGTAGCCTTTACCCACTCGCGCCAGTTGGAGGTTAGCATAGGGAATTGTTTACCCGATTACACGTTTGATACACGATCGTTATCCCAGCCCGACATACTCGCGTCAGAGCGGAGCGAGGAGCCTTGGTTAAATATGCTGTAAAATTAATATAACTCCACAGATTACCAACACAATTCCAATTATAAGCAACTGAATATCAGAGCCTAATATGCTTTGTCTTCCTCTTGCAATATTTTTTGCTTTAACTATACTTTGCCAAATTCCAAGTATTATCAAAACGATCCCAACAATTATGTATAAGCCATTCATATCAATATTATTACTTTAGTTTTTCTTTTTTTCTTCTGCTTTTTTAAAGAATGCCTGCGCATTTTTCTCACTATCCTTATTTGCTTTAGTATCAGCTAACTTTGGTTGAGCATTAACTTTGTTTTTTTGTTCGTGATCGGCTTTAAACACCTCCACTGTTTTATCAGCTACTTTGCTGGCTACAAAATTTGTGGCACCTAAAACGATTTTTCCAACTTGGGTTATTTCTTTAGAATCTTCCACCACATTTTTAATAGCGCCAAATCCTTGATTTAATACCACTGTTGTGGCTGCACTTCCATAATTACCGTCTTTTACATTTTTCACAACGGATATACCATCACCTGCTGTACTAAGCCCCTCACCAATAGGTACTAATACAGCCGGAACCTCGGGCCCAAATACACTTCCAACATAGCCCAACACTGTCGTTATAGTACCTGTAGTAGTTAAAGTGCTTGAAATGGTTTCAACAGATGCCCCTTCGGTAGCTGGATATTCATTCGAAGTACCAGTTGCTCCTTGTACGCCTTTAACCGTAGCGCCAGTAACACCCGTAGTGCCGGTAGCACCTGGAGTGCCACAACAATTAGCGTCTTCAGTCTCCATCCCATCCGGATCGATGTTTCTTATTGAATTGTCATCTCCGTAATCGTAAGGGCTAAATCGCCTCATCTTTTCCGCGAGCGGGTCAACGGTAGTCCACCTTGCCACCACCGGAGATTTAACTGTTATTGCTATCGCTTTCGTTCTTCGGCTTCCTAAATGCCAATAGCATTAAAAGTAATCCTAAGATTAAACAAATGTATATGACTATGTTAGATGCATTATTAGAATAATCTAAATAAGTGCCTCCAAAAGTTAAAATGGCACCAATATAGAAAAGTGGTTTATTATAGATATTCATTTTTTCAAAATTAGTTAATTATCTTCATTAATACCCTGAAGCATTCGCTGCTCTTACGGTTGTTCTGGGTTCCGGTTTCGGTTCTGGTTTCGATACCGGTTCTGGTTTTACTGCTGGAGTTTTCGTATGATCTTGTTGCATACCAGATTTTTTTACGTTACTTGAATGATTTCCCATCATATCTATGACAGTTCCGCCTGCATCTACCATATCCTTAACGTTTTTAGGTTTGCCGCCAGCTGCTAAATCAGCTGCCCCGGCGAGAAATTTTGTCGTATTCTCTTTTAGTCCCAGTTTTTTGCCTGCCCCCTCAACAATTCCACTTGGTGCGCTAGACGGGATATTCATTGCTTTTTGTCCATCTGGTCTGAAACTATCTATTATTTTGGTAACTCCTAACCCTGTGGTAGCAACCCCTAAAGTTGCGACCGTTATCCCACCTGCAGCACCAACCACAGTTACGCCAGTACCAATGGCTGTAGCTACTCCTCCAACAGCTGCAACTGCTCCACCAACAGTCTCAAGTACCCCTTTCCCTAAGTCACCCCAATTTGGCCACATTCCATCTGGATCTTCAAATCTTATCGCATTATCAAATCCATAAATGTATGGCGACCAACGTCTATCTTTCTCAGCAAGAGGATCTACTGTCGTCCACCTTGCAATCACCGGATCATAGAACCGAGCGCCATAATCGTATTGCCCTAACTCTTCCTGCAACTCTTTCTTATTGTAAAGATATTCATTTTTAGGACTAACAACTGTTCCGCTTGAAATTTCCAACCCAAAAGGATAGTAGTCATCGGTTTGAACGGATGAGGCAGTTCCTGAATAGGTATCAAAGCTTACTCTTTCATTGCCTAAGTGATCGGTCAGGCTATATTCATAATGATAATTGCCCCCGCTGTTTAAAGCGCGGCCCTCCTCGGTTTGGATAAAGTCTATGGTGCCATCGCTTTTATGCTGTATTCCACTGATATAATCCTCTGTAGAGGTAGTACCATTAATTATCGAAACTTTCCGCAGCTTGGTGCCATCGGCGTCATAAGTATAGGTGACTGTCCCGGTCGGCAGGGTATATACCTGCGGCAGGTTTAGCATATTGTAGCTGATGGTCTTATTTTGGAGAGTATTACCTACATTAGCTTGTGAATAAGTATTGCCATTATTATCATACAGATAATTAGTCGTTCCGCTTACCATGCCCGCATTGCTGCCGTTTCCGTCAATTACCTTTTGCAATGCGTTAGTAAAGTTTCCGTTTAAATCTGTATAATAATATTGCAACTGATCAATGGTATTGCCATTTTGTGTACGTGTTAATGCGGTTATATTGCCCGCCACGTCATAAGTAATACCGCTTTCGTTATTGCTTGTAGCTGCCGATACACCATTGATCAGCCTGTTCAACTTGTCATAACCGTAGCTGTACGTCTTAGTATCTGGCGCTGCCTGCGTACCCCAGTTGGCATAGGCAATGTTGCCATTGTATTGTTGGCTTGCCCCGGTGTTGTATTGCAAAGATTCCTCAAACAGCGGCGCCATGCTGCTCAGCAACCAACCGCGCTCGTTATAGGCGTATCTTACCGCTTGCATAAAGCCAACGATCTGTGCGGTAAAGCTCGCGCCTATAGCTACCGAGAATCCTGGGTTCATCACGATGCTATTAGTTGCTGTGACTGATAAATTGCCTGAGGTAATCGCATTAACTGAACCAAGGGTAATATTGGCATTAGCGCCCTGTCCGCCGCCGTTCAGCCCGTACAAATTCTTGGTCAACAACTGGCCGATCTCGTTGTATTCATCATCTACTAAGATAACATTCGCCCCCCCACCAATCTGTTCCCAGGTCTGCTTCTTTCGGCCCTCATGGTCATAAACATAAGTGTTAACAATATTCGCGCTCGGTGTTGCTGCCGTATTATTGCTATTAACCACAAAATGTTGTCGCGTGCTTCCGATTATCTCATTCGCAAAGTCATAGGTATTATTGATTTGATCATAATTGTATTGGCTCAAGCTACCGCCAAAATAATGCTGCTTATAGGTTTGTGTTTCTCTCCCAAGGTCGTCATAATAATGCACCTCAGATAACATATCCGGGCTTGGATTATTAATGGTATTCAGTACCATGGTTTTACTGCCCGTTAACAGCCCCCTGAGCATGACACTGGAACCCGTGGGAGTGGTAAACGGAGCTGGCTGCCCCGGGAAAGCGTAATCATCATAGTAATTAATGGTCAGGTATTGTCCTCCGCCCTGGGGGTTAACTGCCGCATAACCGGTCGCGGTACTATTGTTCCGGGTGATCCATAATTGTGTCTGTCCGTTTTGCCAGCTCGTCAGCCATTGAAATAACGTGGTGCCTGGTACCGACATATTGTTGTCAGCCCCGCTTCCCGGCGCGCCTGCCGATGACCAGATACCAGTGAGGGCAACCCGTCCCTGCGGGTCGTACTGGGTAAAGGTCCATACCTGGGGGTTTTGGTTCCGTTGGTTGGCATCCTGGGTAAAGGTTACCTGGTCAAGGGTATTGTATATCATAAAGTTCCAGCCCTTGCCTGGTAGTTTCTTTTCAACCAGCCGGTTGCGGGCATCATAACGATATTGATAACATAAATTATCCAGCAATGCTTGTGATGGCGTACCCGTATCGGCACTCGAGTTTGGTGTCAATACAAAGGCAAGATCCCCCAGGTTATCATAAACATAGTAGGTACTTAGCTGCTGTAATTGCCCACCGGTGTAATTGTAAGTCCGCTTCAATATCACATGCCCCTCTATATCCTTGTATTCTTCTGTAGTGCCCGCCCGGCCGCTTACCCAATTCTCATCTTTACTAATGGTTACATATAATGTCCCGGCGGTATAATATCCATTCGAACTCAGCGTACGGCTGTTATCACTATTGATAGCCGCGTTATATAACATCACCTCGTTCCCGTTTACCGAATCGGTAGCGAAGGAGGTTGCGTTATTGGTATTGTAGATTATTTTAACTGTATGGCCGCTGCCACTGACCCCACTTGTGCTTAATTGCCAGGCATCACCGGGCGCGCCCTGCTCCACCACCCTGTTTAAAGGCGAAGGCTCAAAACCCGTCTGAACATAAGGCGACTCATTATTAATTATACCGTTGGATTGTTGTGCCCCTGTCGAGCTTCCGGCTGGATGATAAAAAGCTAACTGATCCACGATAGCAGTACTTTGGTAAGCACCGTTACTGGTTGGAGACGCCATCGTGTATGGCTGGTATTTGTACATTTCCCGTCCGTACTGGTCATAAGCTATTGGCTGTACAATATCATTCTCTAATGGAGAGGCTTTTACCTGTACCGTTTGAATAGGCCTGCCCAGGCCATCCAGGTATTGGATCGTTTGGTTGGCAGCACATACCCCCAGCATACCTATCTGCGCGTCTGTAATACCTGTTAATATTCCCGGCTGGCGAAAGGTGGTTGAGATAATATAGTTAGTTGTTTGCGGCGGGCTGGTATTAAGCTGATAACAATCATTAACGGTTACCACGCTAGAAGAGCTATTACTCACCATGCCGTTACTACTCACCTGTAAACGGTAGTAAGTAGTGGTGTAAACCGCTCCGGGAACGAGTGTCGCTGTTGACGCGCTGGTATTTGAGCTGCTTATGTTTACAAAATCGTTACCGATACCGTCAGGAGAACTCTGCCATTGATACGTATAAGCACCGGAACCGCCGGTTATGGGCGAACAGGTTATAGCGCCTACTGTAGCCCCGGATGTAATCGCCTGGTTTAATGGCGATGGTCCGCCAATCACAATTTGCGGATATACCGTCACTGAAATTGTATTCGTGTTAGCGGTTGATCCGTTACTGCTGTCCATTCGTTGAAAATAGGTTGTTGCAGTTAACACCGGCGGAGAATAATTAAGCGAATTAGCGCCTGAGATACTATTGAAAGGGCCACTACTATTGGTAGAACTTGCCCACTGATATACATAGGTGCTATTTCCACCTGTTGCTGCCGTACCTGTTAAAGTTGCTGGCGCTATATTATAATTGATTGATTGGCTTGAGGGGCTGATTGTACCTGGAACCAGCGGACCGGAAGGTGGGATTACCTGAACCGTTGCGGATATTGCCGCTACGGAGCCATATGAATTAATAGCTGAACACATTACAGAAACGTATCCTGAAAAAGATGGACTCCAATATAATGTCCCCGTAGTTCCCGTTCCGCCTATTGTACCGGCATTAGTTGGTGAAATTGTCCAGGCATAAGCCGTCGCACCGGCTGCGGTGTTAACCGAAAATGTGGAGCTAATAGTCCCTAGGGTAACTGTTGTAGGCCCGCTGACTACACCTGGCGAGTTGGGCTTTTGTGCCTTAGCATCCGATAACCCGAAAAGCAAAAACAAACAAATGACCGATGATATGAATAGTTTTTTTATTATAAAATTGGGATAGCAATACATGGTGATAATCTTAGGTTTGGTTAATTGTTACTGGCCCTGATAGTGATAACTCATATGTTTTATAATATTGCCGTATTGATCTTTGATATTGATCAAACGCTGAAAACCGTCATACTCGTAGTAATTGATCTGGTTCTTGGCATTCACCATACTGCTTATACCTATTAGCGGGTTGTAAGTGTAGGTATTCATCTGTGCAGTCTGCGGGTACAACCTCACCTCATCAATATTACCGGTGCCGCTAAGTGTTACCGAAGTTTGCCCCGTGACCAGGTGTTCATAATAGGTCCAGCCATTAAGTGTAACTCCTTTTATCGGGTAGCCCGTAGCTGTACCTGCGATTGTAAGCGGGGCCGTACCATTCGTCCAATAAGAAACAATATAACTCTGGGTACTTGTTAAGCCGGATTTACTGAGTGTATTGCTGCTGGATAAAGTGAACGACTGGCTCCCGCTAAAGCCAAGATTTTGGGTGATGCCAGATGTAGAACTCATTGTCCAGTTCCCGGGCTGGTTCAATTCAAAACTGCTGTAGGCGATATCACTTAGCACAGCATTCTTAACATCGGCAATTAAATAAGAATTATTCTGATCATAGAGGAATGCAGAGGGCTGTGCGCTCCGTTCGGTTACTTGCTTAAGTGTCTTATTCGGCCCGTAATGCTCAAAAGTAACATCGTTAAATAACGGGTTGCCGTTATAGGACCTGTTTAAACTATCCCGTACTAACAGACCATCAATGATCTTGTATCCTATTTTAGCCTCGGAAGTTTCAATTCCATTATTGTACAAGTGCTGCTCTAATAGATTTTCATAAAATGCTGAGTCTACTAGCATTTGAGCAGTGGGTGAAGAACTGTATTTATCGTAAGGGTAAATATAATGCGTAGTTAAACGCTGATTCTTGCTATTGATCGTACTATCCACTGCCAATTGGCCCATTGCGTTATAAGCATAATATTCATTTGTGGTTAATGGCGTAGCACCGTCATAATGAATTGTTGTTTTGTTGCTTAGCATGTACCAATGCGAAATGATTGGGTATTCAAAAATATTAAAATATGTCCATTCATGTAACGGTACATACAGCGCGCCATCACAACCACTCGTTACATTGGTTAACAAATTATAATAATTTTTGAACCCCGTACATATAGTATCACTTAGGCTTGTATAGGAATAGGAAGTATTTAATAACAAACCGCCGCTATTATTGTAAATTTGATCTTGGCTAATTTTTCCGTTTAGTAAATTGGGATTGTCCGGCGTTAGCGGTCCGGTTTCACTCGGAAGGTTGTTGTAATTATAAATGTGTGTACCATTGGTAGCTGTACTGTTATTAAGCTCGGTTTCTACAACTCTTGAATAGCCAACGAGATTGCCGCCCGCTGCGGTAGAGAACGGGATGCTGCTTTCAGAAGACAAGTACCATACGTCCCCATTTGCCCATATCATATTAGGGCCTGCCCCCGTTTGGAACTCGTCTGAAAAGGCCATATAGCGATAATAGGTTAGTAACATCGGCGACATAAGCAACCCGCTGCAGGTACCATCCGCGTTAATGTATTTCAGGGATTTATTACTTAACAATGCACCTGTATTGTCATAATTCTTGATGGAAGCTATACGAACCCCACCGCCATAACTTTGATACGGCCCACTATTCGGTACATTATAATAACTTATGCTTGCACTTACATTACCATTGGTAGTTGAATTTCCTGTTTGATCAGGTATCGTATTCGGCAGGTTAGCCACCAGTTGATAAGTGGCATTTGGGTCATATGGGATCTGAACCGTGTCAGTAGGCACCTGGACGTTGCCTGTAAAGCTTTGTGCGGTGGCATATGAAGACATTTGCCAGGTTTTGATGGCCGTTGTCGTCCCGTTTTCGATTTTGTTGACTGTTACAGTAGACGGCGCTAACTGAGCATAAGTAATATTATTTGTCGGATAACCAACACTAAATAAAATATTTATAGAAAAGGTTAAAGGCCGTGTCGTTGTGAAAGTAACGGTATTATGATCGTTTGGTCCATTCTGATCCATTACATTAAGATTGACCAGTCTGCTATTTTCTTTATTAACATCTGGATAATCATAATTGGTAAAAGCATTTGATTCGTAGCTGAATTTTGTAACGCCACCTGTAGGATATATTACCTGAGTTAACATCCCTAAAGAAAGTTTCGATGTATCAACTGACCTGTCAGCTCCTGGAAGAGAAGTTACATAAGAGTAAGGAAACCCGGTGCCAAGCATACCTGCATAGTAGGGATATTTCAGACTAGTAAGGAGATTTGTATTGTTGACGCCATTATAATAACCCCAAAAGTCTTTTGCAAAAGAACCCTTCTGTGGAAGTGGGGAAGATTCGTTATAGGTAAACTGATACGGAGGGTTGGACTGTGCTTGTCCGGCCTGGTTGTAACCAGTTTCCTGAACTGTGGTTAATTTTAATCGCTGACCTTGCAACGGATCTGTTCCACCATTTGGACTCCCAACTTGTGAAAAACCAAAATAGCCATAGGTAAAAGTAAAAGTCTTTATCTTGTTACCGGTCACAGCATCTAATATATCTACTGATTGAATACAAGGAGCCTGCATATCTGTCCTTGTACCCAAGTTAAAATTTATGATCACGTCTGCCGTTTTAATTTGCGTGATGGTTTTAATATAGTGATTCTCATTGCTTGAGGTCGACTGGATCTGTGCTTCCGCTGTCGATTGTAACTCAGGAACTGGATAGCTTGTATGGAAAAATTCACTATAGCCTGCTGTCCAGTTGTAGGTGTTGTTTGCATAACTAAAGTTTATCGTCTTGCCGTTATGCAATGTGATTTGACTTAATTTAAATGTATAACCCTGATGACTTGCGGCCCCTCCGTCTGTCGATGTTTCCTCATCATTAAAATAATATCTGTCTCCGTTAAGCGTCGTTATCTTCCAAGCTGAATTTGCCCCCTGTTGAATGAAAATTTGCTTTTGCTTGTCTATTAATACCGGTTGATGTGTTGAAGGATTAAGATAAAATTTACCGGAATAACCTCCTGGAAAATTATATTGGTAAATGTCGGGTTGAAGGTCACCTCTTAATAGCCCCAGCATAGAATTTTCCGTATCGCCATAGCTAGGTGTCGGCGAGCATGGACCTGCAGCATCTCCAATACTTCCGCGTGAAGAATGAAAACCGATCGGCGACACGTTAGCGAGGAGATAATTATAATCCGACGGCATTGTTTGAAAATCATCAGTTTGATCGGAAGTGCCATTGACAACCTGTATAACAGCTCCGCCAGGTTCTAAAAGCCAGCCCAAGCCCACATTAGTTGCCTGATCCTCTACTTTGAACCCAGAACTGTGGTAACTTAATACGATTGGAATTTCCAGTCCGTCTTCTTTTATGGTATATAAGGGGATAGATATATCCGCTGTGCCAGTATAATAACCTATTGGAACATCCCCAAATCGACCAAGCATCGCAGCTTCAGGTGAAGTTGCCATCATGCTTTTTAAATTGTAAGTTACTTGTGTACTGGGAGTAGTTTGCGCCCAAATAGTTGGCACAAAGGCGTATATTAATAATATCGAAAAGAACAATTTCTTAAAGGGCATATAATTCTGATAAGGTAAATTGTGTATATACTCAGTAAATGTTGTTTATTTATGTTGAGCCTGTAACTTCATTACAGCCTTTTCTAATTTTTCTAATCGATCTTGCTGGACTTTTAGCTGTTCTTTCTGAGCATCGATCTGTTGTTGCTGTTTGCTGTCGATTTCCTTTTCATCATTCAATTGTTTGTCCTTTTCAATTAAATACAAAGTCAATTCCTCAACTTTCTGCATTAGCATTTTATTCATATCGCCAAGGTTAAGGCCATCTTTTGCTACCTGCTCTGCTGATGGCACATCAGGTAGATGATGATTCTGATCGATATAAGCTTTAACATCATTAAGAGGCAGTAATTTGTAGCCGGATTTAAACACATAATCAGGCCAGCTACCATAAGATTGAACAGTAAAAGAGGTCGCTATTGCACTACCGTTTACTGCAAAGGCATATCCGGGAGGCACAGTAGTAGTTCCTATACCCACCACCCCGCTTATATAAGCATTACCAGTTCCATAATTTGCGCTGCCACTGGTATAACCAACTAGTAAACTCGAGAAAGGAATTTTTACTGGTCTTAGTGCATCACCACCTAAATTTAAGCCCCAGTTTTCTTGTATAGCTGTGTTAGCATCTCCCGACAAAAATAAAAGGAGAGAGCCTGTGCTAAGGGGGCCCACAGATGGAGTTACGTTTGGAATTTCTATTTGGCCATTACTACCAGTGATAATTTGTGCATGACTAACCTTGCCTATCAGTATTAAAGCAATAAGGATTAAGTATTTGTTTTTCATTTTGATTTTTGAGATAATTGAGCGACCTGTTTTATCAATACATTAATTTGTTCCTGCTGCGACTGTAGTTGTTGAGCTTGCTGAGTAATTTGCTGTTGCTGAGACTTAACCTGTTTGTCCTTGTCGATCAGATACAAAGTCAATTCCTCAACTTTCTGCAATAACTTTATTTGGTTGTCTCCAAGATTAACACCATTTGCCTGCATCTCTTTTGCAGATGTGATTTCGGGTAGGTGATGATTTTTTTGGATGAAATTGTTTAATTCTGGAAGGGTTAATAATTTATAAGATGGCGCAAAAACAAAGTCAGCGCCCGTAGTATTAACCGTTATTGCATTAGCTCTTATGCTCCCATTCACATCTAATAAGTATGCGGCATTGGTTTGAGAGGTTTTGCCAATGAGTACATTGCCACTAGGTTTTATCACAAAACGCATAGCACCGTTAGTACTATCATATATATACCACGAGTTGGGTACACCCAGGAAGGTTTCTGATGCATTACCCACACCCGTATAAAAAGTAGAACCAGTTCCTGTATAGGCCATTTGGCTATAATATCCTACAGTTGTATTTTGAATATTTAATAATGGGTTAGAACTAGAACCATAAATATGCAAAAGGGCAGTTGGTGCTGTTGTTCCTATACCTACATTAGCCCCGTTGCCCAATATCAAACTGTTAGATGCCGTTACTTGCGCATTGTAACCGATAGCCGT
Organism: Bacteroidota bacterium; assembly: GCA_013287375.1. Taxonomy (GTDB): domain Bacteria; phylum Bacteroidota; class Bacteroidia; order Sphingobacteriales; family Sphingobacteriaceae; genus Mucilaginibacter. Next base: position 14,968 of record JABDDX010000047.1, read on the forward strand.
TGCGTTACTTAAACCATCGGTTGTTCCCGAATTCCCTGCGTTGTAGCCCACAAAAGTGAGATCATTACCGGTTGAGTTAATATAACCAGCTCTATATCCCAAAAAAACGTTGTTATTTCCTGTAGTGTTGTTCGTACCGGACGCAGCACCATAATATGTATTATAAGAACCGCTACTACCACTTGCCCCAAAACCTGAGCCTACTCCAACTGCGGTATTATAGGTACCGGTAGAATACAATAATGCGTTTGAACCAATAGCAACGTTAGCTATCTGATTTGTAAAGTTAACACCTGCGCTGGGGCCTATAATAACATTCCAGTTACCTGTTGTAATATTTGAAGCGGTAAAAAGATTATTTCCGGTATTAACTCCCCCAATGATAATATTGCCTGTCCCTGTAGTTAAATTATTTGCTAAATTGACCCCTATAATGGCATTTATACCCCCCGTTGTAAGACTGTTACCACTGTTTGTACCCAGGAGAACATTTGAATTACCCGTTAACGTAGAATTACCATTATTAGACCCCACAATAGTATTATAACCAGCGGTGGAAAAATTACTGCCTTGTATTGTTCCATTTACAGTAAGCTTTGCGGTTGGAGATGTAGTTCCAATCCCGACATTACCGGTATTGGAATTATAAATATCGTTTCCGTTGGTTGTCCATTGGGCAAAGGAAAAATTAGCTGTTAAAACAAATGATAAGATTAAGAAGTAGATTTTTTTCATCGTATAATTGAATATTATTATGATTGGTAAAGTAATCTCTGAACAAAGCACGGTCATAGACGTGCTTTGTATAAAGGCGCTTTATGGAATGGTTATAAATGTTAGATCAACGCAGGTTTATCGAGATAACTATAAACGCATCTTTTCAGAGGTAGTATTCCACGATTAAGGAGTAGATTGTGCATGTGGTGAGGTTGTGTTAATTGTGTGGCCTAAAGTAGAGAATAATATTTAATCGACCACACAAAAAGTAATAATCTCATTACAAGGCGATAAAAATCAAATTGATATAGCTTATATACTCCTATAACTTCCTACACACTACTAATAGTTGCTACACTTTTAAACAAAAAGAGGTTTTATATCCCCCTGTTAATAAAGTGTAGCAAATAGAGATTTAAGAAATTGATTTATTGAAGTCATTACTGCCTGATTTTTTAAAAGGTTAGGCTTATAAAAAATGAATAGGGTACATCTCTTCTTATTTTTAATCCTCATGACTTGTTACTGGAAAGAAACCATTATATCAAAAGTATAACAGTTTTGAGTGCTGATGCAATTGAATGCGTCTGCTTCGACTAAATGTTCCCAATTCTACGAACCGCCTACGAACAGAGAAAAACGTCTGAACAGAGGCAGTCGCAAGACGGCTGCTCAGAATGCTTCACAAAGACTTGGCGCTGCCTTTTGACAGGTTGGGCATGTGCTTGGATCTCAAAAGCTGTGACAAGCCTGAAGCGTTTTTCGAGGCATAGGTGAGTAAAATTATGATGAGCTTTATAAAACATAAATTTTACTGCTTCTTGTTGTTGTCTTTCTGTTATGACAGATTTGAAAATTAATTGAATAGGTGCCATCTGATCGATTTGTCCTTTTGTCGAGGATGATTTTTACTGTTGCCATTTCGCATTTTTTGCGATTGGGTTACTGCAATTATTACGTGCAAATTACGTGCATCTTACGTGCGCTTGAAGATTCTGCATTGAATTATTGATAAACAATATTCTCCAAAGCGTTGGCAATATTATTATAATTCTCTAGTTCCACTATTCTGATTCAGTATGAAAACGCCCTAAATGGGTTCTAAATGCCTGTTTCTCATAATTTATAACAATTAAGTTTAATTTTAAAACAGGATATGTATATTTGCCACCCCACATCATGGGGGATTAGCTCAGCTGGCTAGAGCGCTTGCATGGCATGCAAGAGGTCATCGGTTCGACTCCGATATTCTCCACAATCTTTCCGCAAAATCCGCCGAATTTCGTATAGAATCGGCGGATTTTCTTTTTCTACATACGATCTTACATACATTCTTTAACAGTATTGATGTAATGTTATGCATGTAAAATTCTGAGATTATTTCATTTTGGATTTTTCAACTCGAAAATTTAAAGATTTTTTTCAAGGTCCTTTCACTAGCCGTCATTAGGATTGAAAACTGATACAATGCAATGAGCCGCCAAATTTTGCTAATGGATCACAATTAATACTTAGAACGTTAAATCCTTGACTTTCTAAAATTTTTCTATTTATCCAGTTATAATCAATTGAACTGTTAACTGGCATTGTGTATTCAGGCAGAATAATGCAATCGTTAAATCTAATGTAATTTATAAACACTCCACGGGCGGAGAATAGGCAACTTCTTGTATCAAACCCTTTGCATGAGCACTTTACAGGTTCGTCCGCAGGACAATCAAAAATAGGCAATACTTTAAAGCCATTTTTAATTGCCACATCTTTGAGCATCGTTACGTATTGATTGTCCTTTTTTAAATATGGTACATCAGGATATTCACTGATAAACAATGTCTGCTCATCTTTAAACGCCATATAACCATCGGTATGACCAATAACATCATAATAGTTTTTACCTACTACTATTGAATCCAATCCAGTATTATCTTTGATAATCCGCTCGACGTCTTTACCAGGATTGTCTTCATATACCTTTTCAGTCATAAAAACTTTTTTAGTGTTATGTACAAAATTACCGCCGTCAATATTTAAGGGTATTTCTATTATATTAGATGTAAATACTTCACCAAGAAAACGTTTGGCCAGTTTGTCTATATACCGATAATATTTAGTCTCTTTACTTAATGTGCAGTAATTGGGCGAATAGTTAAACTTGAAAATTTTATCATTCGCAAATACGCCCATGCAATCCCGTAACCAAATTTCATCAAAGTAATTGATGACGATGATTTCAAGGTTTGGCTTGTGTTTAAACTTGGATGTCAATTCTCGCTGTACCTTTTTAGTATTGGTTATTACCAATAAATTAATAGACCTCGGGATGAGTTCGATCAACTCATTATAGAAAGGAACTAAAATTTCATATTCGTTTAAAAAACCTTTTGGATAGGCTAAAAAGAGATAGTTACATTTGCTAAAATCTGCCTTGATCATATTACATTCATATATAAGGATTCCCAATGCGAACGTAAAAAGGAGAACTTAGGAGGAAAAGCTTTTTTTAATTTTTATAATCTTTTCAATCAAATGAACTATGTTGAAATAGCTTCAATATATAGGGATATATTAATAAGAATTTTATTGTAGATAGTTACCATTGCCTATCATGCTTTCCTAAACTCAGTTTAGCTAATAGTGGCAATTAGATATATTTCTTTATAAAAAAAACGGATGCCATTTGGACATCCGTTTTTAATTTATCAATTTCTTTTTTAATTAATAGGCTACTTCAATAGTACCACTAGTACCGTCGTTAGGGACTATTAGTTTAGCATTAGTCCCATCAATATTTGATGAATAAAAACCTGTGCCATTGTTGTCATTGTTAACATCAGCTACCCGGAAAAAGATGGTTTTTTGATCTGGTGATAGTTTTACAAACGTCGTATAATCAACAAATAGACCCGATGGTAAAGTAATATTGATTTTTTGTGCGTTGCTACCGTCATAATTTGCAATCCATATCTCACAATAGTAAGCGCCTGTTGAGCCGCTTACTGGCAGGTTTTTAGTGTAAATGATTTTGCTTTGTTGCGTAACTGCAACGTTAGAATTAGAGGTTGCCGCATCGGCTGATTTTTTACAGCTGACTTGAAATAAAATAATTGAGCATGAGAATGCTGTTAATACAATTGTACTTAATAAAATTTTTTTCATTGTGATTTTGGTTAATATATAATTTGATATTGATAAATTCTTGACTGAATAGTTTAGGTTATTATAAAGTTTATATGATATTAATTTGAGCTTGCTTCGCTGTCATAATTTCTTTCATTAAACTTATCTGAGATTATAGTATCTCCATTATTATTAATTATATCCGTTTCAATAAGTCCATAACCTTTCACGTAATAGCTAATAGTTTCACCGTGCCATCTTGGTTGATATTCAATAACTTTAATGGAATTGTATTGATTACCATTGACTACAATAGTTGAGTATTCTGCTGAATGCTTTTCGCCCTTGTACACCCAAGTAGTTACATGCCCCTCAACCGGTAATTTGAAAATTGTTAAAGGGGGGGAGTACCTTGTTTTTTTATTTGTACTATTTGGATTTGTTACTACATTGGACAACAATTTCACTTCGTTTCCTACAAATGCGACTGTTGTAGTTTCTATCGCAATTGGTTGACCTTGATACAAACTTGCATTCATAATACTATAATTATTTCCCTTGGGTGTATAATATATAATCCGGGTTGCATCTGTAGGATCACCGGTATTTGCATCTGGCATATAAAAAGATACTTTATTGTAATTGATATTCGGGCAATACCAATCTTTGGCGGTTTGACCTTTCGCAATTTTTATTATTAGACAATTTACTGTTAACAATAAGAATGGTAGTAAAAATTTAGTTTTCATATTAAATGATTAAGGGTTGAAAAAGATTTGAGGTTTGTTAAATCCAATTTAGTTTCGCATTCAGCCCCTAAATGCATCTATAAAAAAAAGCGTGGGACTATAACTAATCGTCTGCTTAGGAGGTACTCGGATACCTGAAACACAAGACAAAAAGTTAAGCCCACGCTTTACCGTGGGCATTAACTAATTATTCATTGTGCCTCTTGAAGATTCCGAGTTTTCCTAAAGCAAGAATAAAAGCTAACGCTCTATATTATTTATAAATTGATATTTCTATTTTATTTCATTTAGTTCTTTTTTTACTAAGGTAAAAATCTTTTTGGGGATTTTTAAAAAAGGGTACAAGGGCGTCAATATGTTTTATGTACGGCGTCGCCTTTTTTGAAGCAGTAATTTATACGAAAGATTTAAAAAATCGCTGTATAATGCACATAGGAAAGCATACTGTGGAATGAAAACCGCACAATCTATTTTATAACAGCGATGCTGTTTTTTAGGGTTTAGGAACCTTAGAAAATTTGGAGATTCTTTATTTTACAAGATAAATTATACTTGCTATTATAATTAACAAGGCCACCATAAAGGCGGGCCTGAGAAAGCAATTTCTAAATTTCCTAAGGATCCTAAAGCCTAAGAAATGATTTTCGCATATTGGTTATGTGCCAACCTTGTTAATGCATTTTTATTAATAAAATTGGTTAAGTAACTTTCCGCTGTTTTAGGTAATATCCCGATACTATTGGCGATAGCCAAAGCTCCCTGCTTATCAAAATTACTTGGTAATAATTTGAAATAATTTAAAGGCTTTGGCTTTAAATCAACCTGACCATTCTTATTTAGCTTTTGATAAATGTTGGCTGTGTGATCAATTAGAACATCAACTATAGTCAAAGCAGTACTGTAATCAATATCATTACAAATTATAAAGTCCATTAAATTACCCTCTTCTAGTCTTCGAAAAATACTTATAATCATGGCTATTCTAAAAGTTATAATACCCAATCTTCTCACAGATGCTTCTATATCTTTACCAAATAACAGGCTAAAATCATCGTGATATTTGGTAAAAGAATCCAAGAAAAGTTTTTGCTGCTCTTCGGTTAGCGTGAAAGTTATATTAGCTTCCTCTTTCATTGAGTTATAGTATTCAAATAATATTTTAGCTTGGCCATTAAAAAAATCTTCAAGACTGCCAATAACTTTCTTTTCCCAAACATTTTTGAATTTAGATTCGCTGTTAAATGAATAAAAACAAAATCTACTAAATAAACCATTTTCTGTATTAGGTATCAAATTATTGACTTGTAACGGGGTGCCACTTAATACTACAGAAAATGTAGGATTATCTACTTCGACAAATTCATCACCAGCTCTTCTTTTATAACTTATGGTTTCATGGTGGAATGCCTTGCGAAGGAAGTCGCTGAAATTTCCCCAATCCTGCGCTAAAGCGCCACTTAAAGTATCTGCTTCTGTTTCAAATATCAAACCTTTACCTTCATTGTCTGCTACGGTTTGTAAAACACCTGTTCCGCTGATGTTTCCAGGTATTAGCAAACATTTAGGTATGGGTTTATCGCCCGGATGTGGTAAGCTTTTATCATCTTTCCACTCTGCAAGTCTTTTGTTGAAGAATTTGATTTCTGCTTCGCTTTCTTTCCGAAGTTCATCATGAATCGGTTTAACCAAATTACGAGCCCATTTCATATTTCCCTTTCCAGCAGATGCTGGTGCAGTTATAAACACAAATAAATTGGGGTTAACGGTTGAACCATCATATATGCCGCTAACATTAGTAAAACAAGCACTTAATGCGCCTAGTAAACCCATAAAAAAAACATCGATTTCTCTCTTTTCAAATGGAATACAAAGATTTTGAAGAAACACCGTCAAGGAATGATAAACAGTATTTGGAAAAGATTTTGTGGTCAAATCGTCTTTATCAATTTTGCTATCTGCATCCTTATTTACATTTACTTCTTGCCATTTGCCAAATAAATGTTTGTTTTGTTTGTATGACGAATGTATTGGCTTTATTAAATATGTATTAACGTCAATGGGTTTATTAACCCTCACACTTTCTGGGTGAGAACTGAATTTGTTATATATGAATTCCAAACACATTTCTTTGCTCATTCCTAAATAATTGCAACTACAGGCCAAATTGTATATCCACGGCTCCCTTGGACTTCTATAAGCACCTAATTTTAGTTCCGTGCGCGTACATAAAGCATTGAAGTTCTCTAAAGTATTTGGATTGGCTGTATCAACGTTTATAAAGAAATTACTAATCCCGGTAAATTCTAGATTTTCGGATTCGTCGGAAATTTGGAGATTTTCCGTTGCGGTTAACTCAATAGGATATACGTCACCTCCATCTTCAATTATGCAGTTTAAAAAAGCATTAGGATCATTTGCTAAAAAACATGCTCTAGAAATATTCTTGCAACTAGGATCAATATGAGAACTGGCTAAAGAACATGTTTGCTGAAGATGTGTAATATATGCTTGGTACCATTGATCATGTGTAGCTATGCTAACATCTATTGGATAGATAATTTTTAGGCCGTTACCACTTGGGGATACGAAGCACATAATAAAATTCAAATCAGCTCTAATTCTTTTTTTAATTACCCGAAGCTTGACCGGTGATAAATTATCCAAATCAATACAAATTAAGTTTGAATGAT
>JABDDX010000048.1 GCA_013287375.1 Bacteroidota bacterium
TTCCTTCGCCCAGGCTGTAAGGGTAAACCTGCGCTCTTCCCAACAAACTAATCGCTTCCGCGTAATTTCCTTCCCGACAACATTTGCAGGCTATTTCGCGCAGGCTGTAAACGTACTGTTCGGTTACCTTGCCTTCACCACCCTCCCAAGGGTGAAACTGCCTTGCCGTCAATAATTCATGCGCCTTTTCATGCTCGCCAATAAAATTATATAATGCAATGCGCTCCAGGTAAACGTCATCTCTTTCTACGGCCGTTTGCAGGTTATCTTCCAAAAACTGGAGCCTTTGTTGCGGCGACCGGTTCAATCTTTTATAAAGTTGATCAAGCTCCATCAAAACACGTGCGTCAGTCTTATCTAATGAAAATGCTTTTTCATAATATTTTAGAGCGGCTACCGGGTCATTCAACTTGTTAAAATACCCAATGCCCAGGTTCCGGAAAGCAGTAGGAAAGGTATCGTCCAACGCTACAGACTGTTCCCAATAGGTAATAGCATCCTGGTATTGGCGTTTGTCATAAAATAAATTACCCAGGTAATAAGGTGCTTTGGCATCCGCCGGATTAGTCGCTATAGCCCACTGCAGTATACCTATTTCTTCAAGCCTGTTCGGAAAGCATAAATATGGATCAGCTGCTGCCGCCTTTTCGAGCCAACTTGCTGCCAACCGCTTATCCAGTTGCTGGCTAAACCATCCCAACGTATAATAAACCATTGGATCGGTACCATTAGTCGGCAAAGCGAGCTCCAGTAGCTCGGCAGCCTCACGGAACAACCCTGCAGATGCATAATCAAGTGAGTATTCCAGTAAATTATTTGCTGTACCTCTAGACAATTCAGCAAGTTTTTGCAGATATATATCGACCTTATTTTGTTCGCCGTTTAACCGGCTGGCACAAACCAACTCGAATAAAGTGCCTAAGTTAAATTGATCTCTTTCCAACGCCTGTTCTGCCGTTTGAATTGCCAAGGTCAGTTTTCCCGACATTCGTTCGGCCGCCGCTTTAATTACATAGGCTTTGCTGTTATTAGCATTATGGTCAATAGCCTGGGCAATGTGTTCGGCCGCTAATTCAAAATCGCCCCTGATCATATCGATCTGCGCAACGGAAAAATAACCAACATCTTTCCATGCCCGGCTCCAGGTAGACTTATAGAATGCCTGGTAAGCATCGTCGACCCGACCCAGGTATTTCAGGCACAAACCAAGGTTGTAATAGGGTTCGCCGTCATAAGGATTAGGGTTTCGCTGAGTGGTGGTTTCCACAGCTTTTCTGAAATAAGCTTCGCTTTCTGCAAATTTACCTCTGCGCAAATACCAAAGACCCAGCGCATTATTATTTCGAATATCTGAAGGCTCACGCCGCAGGGCTTCCTCGTAATAAGGCACAGGGCTATAAGTTGCATGGCGATACTGTTCCAGATGCTGGCCGGTTAAAAACAATTGTTCGGTACTTGTAATTTCTTCGGGCAAAAGGGCTGGTTTTGCGGGTTCAGGTAGCTCATTTATGCGATTAGCTGCCGGTTCATAGCGGATAAGCTCTTTCCGCGCACCGTTTACCGTTATCAGCAGCAAGTTTTCGATGTAGGGCTGCCCCACCGCAAACCCTTTTTCAAAAACCACCTCAGGAGTTAGGCCAACCTGTCCTGAATACAGAATTTTGCCCTGATAGTTAACATTGACTTTCACATTATTCTGTATGGAAGTCACAAATATCTTAACCGTAAAACCTTTATCAGTTTCTTTAACAGATAGCAGAATATCTTTTGTAGCATTCTTAACTACACCCAATTCGCGATAAGGTAAAAAATATTGCGTGAATGATTTTTGCTCATAAGGCATCAGCCAGGTAAAATCGGGCTGATTGTCGGTATAAACACCCGTCATCAGTTCAATGTACGGACCATCCTCATCCGTAAGATTTCTATCCCATGCCTGCCCGAAATCGCCATGCCCCCAGGTCCATTGCTTCTTTCCAGGGGAAACATGATGGTTGGCCACATGCAGCAAGCCTGCCTGCGTATCATGTTCATAGCCTCCTACAAAATCATAGTCGGACTGGATTGCCATGTAGGAAGTAGGTACCGGAATATTTTTATACATGGATATGTCGGTACCGGGAGAATAATCGACTTTGTAATAGGTGCCTGTTGCGATAGGAAAAGTGGATACATCACGCTTACCATGATCAAATACCGCATTCACATCAGGCGGAAATACCGACTGGTAATCATCATTGACCTTTACCGCCGGGTTTGCCCACCATAAAAAAGTTTGTGGTAAGGGTGAACGGTTAAATAATTTCGCGTTTATTTCAATATACGCGGTATCTGGCCGGAGCGTAAAACCAGCCATCCCTTTGGTGTGGAACATCTTTTCGACTTCGTTTACCCATACAGTTTTGCTGCCATCAGCATGCTCTTCCAGTGTATAATCAACGGGTTCAAATGTACTCGGGCGATGATGTTGCGGCCAGTTAAATTCAATACCTCCTGAGATCCATGGGCCGGTCAATCCGACCAAAGCTGGTTTGATCACCTGGTTGTAATAGATAAAATGCCTTTGTTTTATCTTGTCATAAGCCATCTGTATACGCCCTCCCAGTTCGGGAAGTATCATCACCTTCAGATATTTATTTTCCAGGAACAGGCCGATGTATGTCCGGTCTTCTTTTTCATCAAATATCTTATCAATCACCGGGTTTGGATACACTACCCCACTGCTACCCTGATAAACCCGTTTTTCAAAAAACATTGGGTTTTTATCGGGTTTCCCGATACCGTATGTAGGAATGGTAACCTCTTCCTTCCAAACTGATACTGCTGATTCACTCATAGGTTATATATAGTTTATTAATGTCTGATTAAATTTTGTTCAAGCTCTTCAAGTGTCTGTCCTTTTGTTTCTTTTACCTTACTCTTGATAAATAGAAAACCCAGGAAACAAATGAAAGCATATAGATAAAATGGCCCGTAAGTGCCTAATTTTTGTGCCAGCAGCGGGAAGGTAAACACCAATATAAAGTATGCTCCCCACAAACATATAATGGCGACCGAAGAGGCTGTTCCGCGTATTTTGTTGGGAAAGATCTCGGAGATTAATACCCAGGTAACCGGGGCCAGCGACAACGCGTACATGCTGATGGCCAACAATACAAAAATGGAAACATAGCCTGCTGACGCCTGATTCTGTAGTAAAAACGCCAGGATGATATACAATACCGACAAACTTAACGAGCCCGCCAGCATCAATGGACGACGGCCCAGTTTATCTACCTGCCACATGGCAAACAGGGTAAAAATGAGGTTGACCAAACCTATGGCAACGGTTTGAAACAACTGTTGGTTTAGGCTGGCGCCTACCGATTGAAATATAGTAGAAGTGTAGTTAAATACGATGTTAATACCGCACAATTGCTGAAATACAGCAAGTACAATACCTACCATTACCGCAGGCCGCACACTTTTATGAAATACCGATTTATAGGACGATGGTTCAGAAGAACCATCGAGTGACTTGACAATATCATGTTGGGTATTTGCTGCGAATTCCGGCGATCCGATCTTATTCAGCACCTGTTCCGCTTTGGTTATTTTGCCCGCTTTAATGAGCCACCTCGGGCTCTCAGGTAGCCAAACCACCCCGAACAGAAATATTAATGAAGGTACAGCCCCCAGGCCGAACATCCATCGCCATGCTTCTACACCTTTATCGGCCAGGTAATAATTAACCAGGTTGGTAATTAGAATACCGATCACCACGGTGAGCTGGTTGATCGCAACATTCCGCCCGCGAACGGATGCAGGTGATATTTCAGCGATATACATTGGGCAAAGCATAGATGCCATCCCCACGCCAATACCGGCCATAAAACGCATTGCCACAAAAAGGCTTAGCGCTGAAGACATCGCGATAGCTAATGAAGAAACGGCAAATATGAGTGCTGCCAGCATCAGGCCGGGCCGCCTGCCATATTTTTCGGCTATTTTGCCTGCTATCAAACAACCGGCGATACAGCCCAAAGCGAGCGAACCGGTTAAAAACCCTTCCCATAAAGGCGACAAATGAAACTGCGTACGCAAAAAAAGGGAGAGCTCCCGAGATCACTGCAAAATCAAAACCAAAGAGGTAGCCTCCCAGTGCTGAGATGAAGGATATACCAATGATATACGAATTATTAAAGCTTGCTGAAGTGCGCATTTTATTTGGTTAAATTGTTCTAAATCCCATTAAAAAACAATGGACTTTACTTTGTAAAACATGGATAATATTCTTTTAAAAAATGAAATGATCTATATGACTAGATTAAGTTACATTAAGTCAAACTGATAAACTATTTTTTCATCATACGTTTGCCCTACCGGTAAAATTACCGGGGGGAAATTAGGATGATTGGGCGCATCGGGATAATGCTGGCATTCCAGGCATAAACCATCAAACGGCTCATAGTTTTTTGCTAACAAACCGGGTTCATCACTGAACAGGTAATCGCCTGTATATAACATCAAGCCCGGGTACGTGGTATACACAGTCATTTTCCGGCCGCTTTCTTTTTCTTTCAGGATAGCCGCCGTCCTTAAGCCGTCTTTTGCCGATAGTCCGCCATCGATAATATAATAATCGTTTAAACCCGTCAGTCGACCGTTGACATGATGTAGTTTGTCGGCTATTTTGTCATTTGAAAATGCCTTGACATCCGCTGCTATGATATTTCCGGTTGGTATATATTGCTCGTCGGCCTCTAAAAGATTAACGGCGGGAATCGTCAGCAAATGATCGGCTACGCCGTCACTCGCTGACGAAAGATTGAAATAAGCATGATTGGTAAAGTTTGCTATGGTATCCTTGTCGCACACAGCACCATAGCCAATTTCCAATCGGTTATCTTCTGTCCAACGGTAAGTTACATTTAAAGATAAATTTCCCGGATACCCCCCATCGCCGTCTTTGCTGATCAACCGGAATATGATGGTATCACCGTCCAAGAGAAAGTCAAATACCTCGAAATTAAAGCCACTTCCCCCCCCCCATGATTACTGTTGCCGTAGTCGTTAGGCTGCAAATGATACTGTTTATCATCGATCGAAAATGTATAATTCGCAATGCGGTTGGCAAATCTTCCTATCGTTGACCCGATGTAGCATTGATCATCCAGATAACCTTTCAGCGAATTGAAACCGAGCACAACATGACCGAGGCGTGTCATCTGATCAGGCACTACAATAGCAACGATGGTTGCACCATAGTTGGTCAATTCAACGTATGCACCATTATTGTTTTGCAGCCTGAAAAGCCAAACTTCTTTATCCTTATGATCTCCCCATTTCTTTGCTGTGATCGCCATTTCTGTATCCGGGCTTTTAATTGATAGTTCTATAGATTTTATTCGTTAACCGCAATGAATTTTACCATGAGCGCATCGCCGGTACCCACATTTAATGAAAAACTGGTCTGCCCCTTTTTGATCTCACCAATAAGGGCATCAGTTAAGAAGTCCTTGATCAGGTATTTTTTATTAATATCCAGGTGTAATGCTGCTGATTTGAATTCGTCCTGAAATGTTTTTTGCTCGTCAAAATTGAACATAGCCAGCAATGGGTATGTATCCTGAAGATAAAATTCCATCTGTTGGTCAAAGCTATCTCCATCGGCATACTTTAGGGGTAGGAATGCCTTTGGTCTGCTGAAAAACGCACAAACATTTTTATTATCCAGGAATTTTCCAGCCCGCTCGGCGGCAAGTTTGTCCCGATAATCCGACCCATCACCTAATATGCTGCCCATCACCATTAAGGCATATATCCGCACTTTAATATCCTGCTCACTCAGATCGGGATTATGCTGGAAATTTTTCATGATGGTAACATCCAGGTTGGTAAAGGGCCACAAGGTACCCTGTACCCATCCCATATGTGAACCGTTGGCCAGCGAGGATTCGGTACTGCCCCAGTTTGGGAACCCGGGCTCATCGTTTCGTAAGTGCGAATACACATCGGTAGAAATGAACCGGGTATGGGCATACTGACTTGGAAACATAGGCGATATGGCCTGGGTAATAAAAATATTTTTACCCAGTATGGAATCGGCAAGTAATTTAAGCATGGTCATGCCCTTGTTATAAGCCTGCATACCCGTACGTACGGTTGTATCAAATCGCGTTACAGACTCGAGTGATCCGGCGGTCAAAAAGTCTATTTTCAAAAAGGTGGCATTAATCGCTTTAGCTTTTTGCAATTGCTGGATAATGTAGGCGCGTATGGCAGGATGGGTTGGATCCATCGCATAGGCACACCAATCACCACTTTTATACATGATGGGGTCGTTATTTTTATCCCGCAGCACAACATCTTTCAACAGGTAGTTTGATCCGGGTATTAACTGAGTGTTGATGCTGTTCTTCCATGTCCACATAGCAAAAGGAATAAAATAGAAACCCATCTGTTGGTTATTGTGCGCAGCATATCGACTCAGTGAAGCTAAAAGATTCGTCGTATAAATGTCCTGATCATAGGAGTCAATACTTAATACCGGTTTTGCATAGGCATTGAAATTGGGCATTGACTTAATAAAATCGCTTATTTTAGCAACTGCCGGAGGCATCATGATGTGCGAGTAGCCCAGCACACCTTCTACCCCGAAGCTGTTCCAATAAACAGGTGCATTGCCTGGCCATTCCTGCCGACCGTTGATTAGTGCATTTAATTTGCCATAACCTGTAAATGAATCCCGGATATCGTCCGATCCGCCTATATAGATCAGTGGCGAAGTTACGGTGTTGCCATATACTGTACCGTGGGGCGCGTGATCATGCGTACCATTAAGGCCACCATAGGAAGGCAGAAGCTTGGGATTGTCTTCCGTTGCCGCCCCGCCATAAACGCAAAGCGTATCGCCTGTCCCTGTTTTAGCATTAAGGTTGTAGGCAATACCTGTCTTCCAGGTATCGTGTTTCACACTCCCGATCACAATGCCGGAGAAAGTGTTATTGTCATACAACGAGGTAAATTCATAGCTAATGCCCAAAGCTGGTATTCCTTTTCTGAGTGGCCAGCTCTGTTCTGTAACATTTACCCAGTCGTCATTATCAAATGGAGCACCCAGAATGCGCGGGGCTGCGCCCGGCACAAAATAATGCCCTTCATATGCGGGCAGCACCGCAAGCGGCGAAATATTCCTGGTTTCGACTGTGATATGCCCATTCGCTCCTGATGCAACAACGTCGACCAATAAATAACCCAGTTCAGGATATAAGGTAATATGCTGCTCCAGGGCTAATGGATGCCGCGTATCCTCATGCTTAAAAGTAAACCGGATACCATTACCAAGCGCGTCTTTAATCTGATCCAATTGATAACTGTGATTTTCAAGATCGGCGCTGGTAACCATGCCCGAGTGTACATCTTCTACATAAGCAACAGTATTACTCAGATCAGTACCGTTGCGATAATGGTAAGATACCTTGCCGCTATGTAAATCAGCTTTAAAGCTCACATTAGTAGCGGCTATTACAACGCTATCCTTGTACTCGTGCAACTCTTGGGCAGATACCTGCCCAAGAGTGACGAGAACCAATAAATTAACCAAAAAAATCGTATTTCTGACCATGATATATTAATAACCTGGGTTTTGACTTTTCAATCCCAGTGCGGGATTATTTTGCAGTTCGGTAAGCGGAATAGGATATAGATTGTTTTTTGCCGAAACATTTTGTGCAGGGTGCGGATCGCTAGTAGTACCGTTCTTTTTCTCAAAATCACGCTGCGGATCGTCATAGTGTTGCACGCGTTGTACCAGCGTACCGGTACGTTTCAGGTCATACCAACGCCACCCCTCGGCACCCAACTCGCGGCTACGCTCATCCATAATAGTATCGCGCAACGCATTCTGGTCGGTGGTTGTGATATCGTAAGCAGTGCTTCCGCCAAAACCACGTTCACGCACCTTGTTAAGCGGTGCTAAAGCAGCCTGTGGCTGGCCCAACTCATTCAACGTTTCAGCATACATCAGAAACACATCTGCTGAACGCAGGTAATACAGATTTTTGCCCGAATGGCCGATATCAATATCGCTGGATGTAATATCATATTTCTTAACGGTAGGTAGCCCGGGATCAACCCACCAGCTCATTGTATTGCCATTACTATCATAACGATCATGATTAATTGAAGCAAGATAGCGGGTATCAT
This sequence comes from Bacteroidota bacterium, assembly GCA_013287375.1. GTDB lineage: Bacteria > Bacteroidota > Bacteroidia > Sphingobacteriales > Sphingobacteriaceae > Mucilaginibacter. The sequence continues at coordinate 8,188 of JABDDX010000048.1, forward strand.
GTACTTTGTCGAAAATCGTATCGGAGTAACGTGCGGTAGCCATAACAACCGTGCCGCCATAACCAGGGGTATGTGTATTAAATGTTTCAAAAGGTATCGGCGGCCCAGCATAGGAACCGTAAAGGTTTTGCAAGCCTTGAGTATCATTGGTATTATCAGTGGAATACTGAATTTCAAACAACGACTCCGCGTTATTTTCATGTTGACCATCAAACAGGTTGGCATAATTTGGCATCAGACTGATGCCATTATTGTTAATCAGATCCTCAAAAGTAGTTTTTGCATCAGCGTAATCATGCAAGGTAAGGTAAACTTTGCCCAATAATCCCTTTGCAGCTTCGACGCTTGCACGGCCTATGTCATTCCCGGTGAGCTTGCTTTTGGTCCAGCAATTGGTCTCGGCAAATTTCAGATCAGTTTCAATCTGCGTATATACTTGTTGCTGTGCAACGCGGGGAAGACCATTGGCAAAGGATGTATTTTCCAATGGCATCGGCACATCACCATACATTTGCACCAGATAGAAATAGAACAACGCGCGCATAAAATGCGCTTCACCCTCTAACCGGGTCTGTACGGTAGGTTCAGCAAAGCTTTTGATCTGCGGGATATTTAATATTGCCGCATTGGCGTTGGCAATACCCTGATAACAATCTGTCCAAAAACCTGTAATATCTGCGTTCTGGCTATTGAAGGTAATATCATACACGTCGATACCAACAACACCAGCCCAATAAGCACCATAGCCCTGGGCCTGATAACAGCATCGTACTTCATCGGTACCAATAACCCCTATCAGTTCATAATCCGATTTTTTAAGTGTTTGCAATTGCTGATAAATACCTGTTACACCTGCAATTGCGCCCGGCTCATCTTTATAAACGCTGGGTGCTGAAAGGAAAACTTCCGGTGTATAATTTAACTCCTTACGGCAGCTGCTAAAGCCCTGCAGCAGCACTACTGCCAGGCCGACAGGCCAGAATTTATTTAAATATTGCTTAATATTTTTCATCTCAAAAATGTTTTTAATGTTATAGTCCTAGTTTTGCGCCCAGCAGGAATGTACGATACCGTGGGTATATCTCATTTGCGGCATCCGCACCCGCTACATCCGGATCAACACCCTTATAGCCCGTAAACAGGAATGGATTAAGTACCTGTGCATAGATGTTGAGACTATGTACTTTTATATTGTTCAGCATCTTGGATGGAAAATCATATCCCAAAGTGATATGCTGTATTTTTAAATAGCTTGCATTTTGTATTGAATAGCTGGACCCTTGCCCTATACCACCAGGAAGTGTCTTCAGCGAAGTTCCGAAAGCGTTTGGTCTTGGGATGTTGGTGTTCGTGTTGGTAGGCGTCCAGTAATTGCCGCCCTGCACGGTTACATTTCCGGTATTGCCATATAATGAATTATAATAGGTCAGATCCGTATAAGTAAGGTTATTCAGCTGCTGCCCATATTCATAGGTACTGTATATGGTAAGTGATATGCTCTTATACCTGAAATAGTTCCAGAAGCTGCCATATCCTTTAGGGATACTCGACCCAACAACCTCTTCGTCTTCAGGAGTGATCTTGCCGTCACCGTTCACATCCTTAATCTTGATGTCGCCCGGTTTGCCATTAGGGTCAAGTGCAAAGTTATCGCCCGCCTGGTACAAGCCATCATAAACATAATTTACATATGTTCCGCTTGGCGGTAAACCAACGCGCAATGCCAGGTTCACAGAGTCTCTTCCTGGGAACAGTTTGGTTACAACACTCTTGTATTTCGACCAGTTAAGGGAAGTTTGCCAGGTAAAATTAGTGGTTTTAATGGGCGTCGCCTTTATGGCTACGTCAATACCCTTTGTATTCATCGCAGCCACATTTACATACTCGGTCTGGAAACCTGAAGAAGGCGCAAGCGGCAATGGCATTAACAGGCTGCTAATATTTTTATTATAAACATCTACCGACAGCTGGATGCGGTTATTTAATACGGCGATATCCGTACCCAAGTTTGTTTGGTGTTGTACCTCCCATTGAAGCGAATTGTTTCCATATACCCCATTGGTGCCCGCCACAGCATAACCGCTGGTTACCGATGATCCGTTGAAAGGATAGGTTGCAGGGTCGTAGCGGGTATATATAGCGTCGTAAGGCAGGTTTTGGTTGCCCACTAAGCCATAGCTTAAACGTAATTTAAAGTCATTAAGCCAGGTTTTAACATTATACGGAATCCATGGCTCTTCAATCACTCTCCATGCGCCACTCACTGTCGGGAAGACACCAAATTTATTATTCGGGCCGAATCGGCTTGAGCCATCCTGGCGTACGGTAGCATTCAGAATGTAACGTTCTTTAAATTTATAAACCGCTCTTGCAAATAAGGAACGTACTGCCCAACCATCATAATTGCTGTTGTCCTGTAGCTTTTGGCCCGCGCTGCCAATACTTTTGTAGGAAAGTAGGTCAGTTGGGAATTGGTCGCCCTGCATGTCTGTAGCAAAATCTTCATGTTTCTCGAAGGTAAACCCACCTAACAGGTTCAACTCGTGCTCACCTTTTAACAGATTATAGGTAGCTGTATTTTCCCAAAGAATATCTGTGCTTCTGGTGTTGTAGATTTCCCCAAAACCATCAGTCGGTGTATAACCCGGCCCGGTATTACTTGGATAATAGGTGTCCTGTTCTGCCTGATAAATGTCCGCGCCTATACTTGAACGTAACATCAGGTTTTTAACCGGCGTTAATTCAAGGTAAAGGTTAACATTAGTACGGTTTGTTGTGTACTGGTTTGTCGCATCCATAGCCAAGGTAACCGGATTGATAATAGTGGGGGTACCTGTTGAAGTATTGATCACAACCAACGGTTGCCCGCTGGCGTCATAGATAGGCTGTAAAGGGCTTTCCGTAAGCGACTCCTGATATTCATTCGGCTGCGGATTTTGGGTAATATCATGCGTATAATTTGCACTCACACCTAATTTAAGAAATGGCCGGATTGCTGTTTCATCACTTAAATAGGCTGAATATTTTTTATACCCGGTATTGATCAGTATACCTTGCTGGTCCTGATACTGACCGCTAAAGTAAACCCTGTTTGACCCTGTACCATTGGACACCGACAGTGTATAATTTTCCGTAGGTGCATCATTATGCATTATGGCGTTTTGCCAGTTATAAGTGGTATAACCGTTTTTAATACTTTGCAGCTCATAGCTGTTGAATATTTTGGCATCAGCGGTGTCTGTTCCGGCAGCGCCAAATGTTCCGGGATCTGCATCCTGATAAGCGGCACGTTTAAGGTTAGCATAACCGCGGGCATCCAACATTTGATAAGCGGGATTATTTACCTGTATACCTGCATACATATCAAAATTTATACTCGTTGCACCTGCCTTTGGTTTTTTGGTGGTAATCAGAATTACGCCTTCAGCAGCACGCGAGCCGTAGATACCTGCTGCAGCCGCATCTTTTAGTATCTCTACTGATTCGATGTCGTTTGGATTGATATTGCGTATATCACCAACCAGCGCCACACCGTCTACTATATACAACGGCCCTTCGAGTTGTGAGATGGAGTTAAGGCCCCTGATATTAACGGTCGTTCCTGCACCGGGCTGCGTACTACTGGCATGGACTTCCAGACCGGGTGCGCGTGATGCCAGCGCAGTAGCCAGACTGGTTGAAGGCATCTCGCTGATCTGCTGGGCTGAGATGGTGGATACTGAACTCGTCAAATCCTTCCGTTTCTCTGTACCATAGCCAATAACAACGACTTCTGAAAGATTTGAATTTGACCCTTCAAGATAAACGGTCAGAAAACTACTGTCACGTTTACTAATGGTCATCACTTTAGGTTTGTAGCCTGTGAAACTCACGGTTAAAGTTGCACCATCGGTAGCGTCGATTTTGAACTTACCCTGCGCATCAGCGATAACACTGTTAGCGGAACCGTCGCTGCCTTTCACACGTACCGTAGAGAAAGGCAGCGCCGCCTGGGTTGTTGCGTCCTTAACAATACCCTGGAGGTGTTTTTGTTGTGCGGCAGCGCTGAAGGCCCAGCATACTGCTAAAACAAATACTAGTAATAGTCTTCTCATAATTAGGTTTTATTTATAGTTTATTTTGGTTTGTTCATCTATTTCCGGTACATCCTTGCTATTACCGGTTATCGACATTATTTTAAACATGGACAATTTGGCAACATCCCATCCATATCATAAAAGCCACACATATCCATATCCACCTTAATTTTTTTGCTTTTTTGTACGATGACAAAACTAAACGTAAAATTGAATTGAGGTTTTATACATAGAATTTGATCTGTATAAAAGACACTTATTACGTAAATATTTAATCACGGTACATTATAAATTGGTTTGCAACAAATTGGTTATGTAAAACTATGGTGGACAGCCACTTTAAAAAATGGATAAATATTAAAAAAAGATGGATTATCTTATTTTTAGACTACTTAAAACATTTCCTATATTCGTTTTCGGAATTTTAATAATTATTTTATACTGATATGTTATTAACAAAAAAAATAACACCTCCCCTATCTGCAAAAAAAGGTATAAAAGAGGGTTTTGTCGGCCAAAAAATGATTGTACTCCCGCCAAACATCAAGCGTGTGATGATTACCAATCCTTTAATCAGTACATTTTATGTAACGGCGATTGGTTATTACCCAAAAGCTTATCATCATAACCGGGAGCGAAAAAACGGTAGCAATGAGTATATTTTATTATACTGTATCGAAGGAGAAGGTACAATCCTGCTGAATGATACCGAATATAAACTAAAGCCGAACACTTATTTTGTTGTGCCTAAGAATGTACCGCATCATTATATGAGCGACACATATAATCCATGGAGCATTTACTGGGTACATTTCAGCGGTGATGCAGCACCTTTGATCTACAATCGGTGCCTGGTTAACGATCAGCCGACATTACATGCCATCCCCTATGATGAAAACAGGATCATACTGTTTGACCGAATTTGCTTCATATTGGAGCATAGTTACAATCAACGGGAAATGGAAATACTGAATTTTAACCTCTTAAATTTTATTACATCGTTTATTTACGATAAGGAGTTAAACCCGACAATCGATAATACTGATATTGTGGGTAATTCAATAGAATTTATGAAAAAAAACCTGAACGGACAATTTACCATTGAAGAACTTGCCAGGCAGCAAAAGATTTCCGTGTCTCATTATTCCAAAGTAGTTAAACAAAAAACCGGCTCATCGCCCATTAATTATTTTAACCAGTTAAAGGTTCAGAAAGCTTGCCAGTATTTGTATTTCACGAGCAGGAGCATTAAGGAAATTGCTGCGGAACTAGGTTTTGAAGACCAGTATTATTTTTCGAGACTATTCAGGAAGATAATTGACGTATCGCCTGCAAATTACAGAAAACGCCATAAGAAATAAGGTAGATTAGTAAATAAACAATGAACATCACATACTACCCCACGTTTCTTTGTATCTACTCTCAATCCAACATACTTGCCCAATACAAAAAATCATGTAACTGAAATGCTATAACTTATATAGTTGCAAATCAGTTACATGATTTTTGATCTATTTTAGAGACATTTAATGTGGGAATTTCAGACCGCAAATTGGATATTCCTCGAGGCTTGAGAGAACTATTATTTGGTTATAGTAATTTTTGAACTCAAAATCAAGTCCCATTATTTATTGTTTACTATGGTTAAAATCAAATATTCTTGAGATTGTAAACCCAATCCGGAATTGCCCTTTTGAGTATTTCGATTCCGTATCACTTAAATAATTTATCTCGTCAATTGCACGAGCATTGGTAAAGTTAATGGTAAACACGTGGCCACCGGTTTCCATTTGTAGGCCAAATCCCAATGGATCTGAGAAATTACTATTATGCTGCCTAAAAGATGAAAATGGATGCGCGTAGTCAACAATTATACCCATGTGCTTCGATACTTTTAAAACACCGGTTCCTGATAAGGAGAAAAACTGCTGTTCATTACCGGCAACGTCTGGCATCGGTAAATTATCGCGTACATATGATGGTGCTATCTGTAATGAAAAAGCCGATGAAAATTTACGGGCAAATATTGCCTGGCCGAAATAGGATAACCTATCACCAAATGTTGGATAGCTTACAAAGCCATAAGGCCTTACTCCGCCCTCGCCTATTAATGTAATGGCTATTGGTGAGCTGTTATCACTTTTTTGATGTAAAATGGCGTATTTTAATTCCAGGTCGGCAAGGCCGCCAATGGTGGTTCTGCCAATATCAATATTAAAATTATCGCTAATTCCGTATTCAAAACCAATGTAAACATCAGCTACATCGTCAAGCCCGTAATAAAGCTTTCCGCCGCCATTTGCACCGCCAGCATCACCAAAACGGTGTATGATGAGAAAGTTGAGATTCTTCTTTTTCGTCATTTCTGTACTTTGCGACAGCACAAGCCTGGTGGCTTTAAATATGACCACATTATCGGCTTTATTGTCCGTGCTAACTGAGTCAAGCAGGGCATCCATCGAACTGGCTTTCTTCTCATTTTTAGCGGTATCGGTTGTTTGGGCAATTAAAAAGTTGCTTGCTGCAAGCAGAACTAATAGAATTAAATATTTCTTCATGGTAGGGGTTATTTAGTTTGTGATTTATAAGGTGCATAAGTGGCCGAAACATTTATTTTTATAGTTTCGGCTATGTTGTGAAATACAATTCGAGGGATGCTGATATTATGATCGGCACATTTAACAATGAACTCCGATGCCATGCTGATCACACCATTTTTCACGGTAAGCGTTCCGGGGATAGTCCTCTTTTGAGTTACGCCATGTACATTCAGGTCGCCGGCAACAGTGATTGGATAAGTGCCATCTTTTGTTACATCTACATGTTCCTGAATCTTACCTTTAAAAGTAGCTTTGGGGAACTTATCGCTCTCCATATAATCGGAGTTAAAATGTTCCTGCATAAGCTCCTTTTCAAAAGTGAAGGATTTAATATTTACGCTGAAATCTAGCTCCCCTGACGAAGGATTATAAACCGAGCCACCCGAAGAAGTTGCGGCTTTAATATCTTCAATTGGAGCGCTTGAATACAAGCTGATCCCGGCATTTTTTGACACGTAGATGTCCTGTCCCGCCTGGTTGATGCTCATCCAGGCAAGTAAAATAATGGTAATATATTTCATTTTTTTCTAAGGTTGTGACGAATCGAGGTTCCAGCTAAGTCCAACAGCTATGCCGGTAGTTTGTAATTTTACCTGGCTGTATCCTATATCTGCTAAAGGGAGTTTCAGATATGGCTGAATGGTTATGCCGGCCTTTGAACTAATTTGTCGTTCATAAGTTGCATTAAGATTTAATATTTTAAAAAGATAACTACTGCTATTGGGTACTGAATAGTCTTTCGGCGCTATGCCGGACGAACTTGAGTATACAAAATTATAGTCCTGTTGTAACATGATGTATGATGATAACCCGGTGCCAAACGAGATCATATTTTTACCTTGGTTATAAACCTGGTACCCGATATTAATTGGAATATCGAGCATCTGACAGTTTGCTGTTAAGCTAACCGGGCTTACTTTAGGTTGGTACGGTAAAGTAAAATTCTCATATCCGGCTGAATAAGGTGTTGACGAATAAACTGCACCTGTACTAATGGTTAGCTTTTGAGATACACCTGCTGCAAATACCAAACCTGCTTTACTACCAACTTTACCCTGTTTAAAAGATCCGGCTCCGTTGATATCCTGTGCGCCTATTACACCACCAACAAACCGTGGTTTAAACGATGCCTGCGTTTTGGCGCTAAGTTTATTATTATTCGCCGGCGATGTGCTCTCTAACAATTTCATCATCGCCGCATTTGATTTTTCAGCAGCAGTCATTGGCTGTTCGGCCATTTTTCCATTCCCCGTAGGTTGTCTTTGTACAGTACTGGTATTTGTCGTAGCCGGAAGGTTAAATGTTGGTTGAGGTGTTGATACTGATGCGATACTATTACTGATGTTATTGTTATTTAAAATTACCGGACTACCTGCCTTATTAACCGGACTAGTAACATGGTTTAAAGTGGCTATTTGTTCGTTCTTAACCCAGTTATTGCTATTATTAGCTTGAGGGCTAAGCACAGGGCCTTTATAAAGAGGATGGTTTTTAGCATAAGTTTGCTCAAAAACAGAGTCCTTACTTTTATTTGTGTTTGATACCGATACTGCAAGCACCGAAGCTTTACTATTTAAGCTGTCGTTTTTAACACTGTTAATGTTTGTTTTGCCAATAACAACCCCGTTACTAATCGCTTTACCCTGCGTAATTTTAGCTGTATAAATACTTGGCTGCACAATTTGTTGTTTGGGCAACTGGCCTTCATTATTTTTAGGTTTACTATTATTATTTAGTGTGCTGTTATCAATTTTAGGGGCAGCAACTTTAACTACCTGTGATTTTTGCTGATGGTTGATTTGGTTGGCTTTTTGCTCAAAAAACCACCAGCCCACAAATACCAACATTAATGCGGCCACACCACTTAATATTGGTAATAAATAAATAATACCTGTTCTTCTTTTACGCTTATCAAGCATATCCTCCAGAGCATCCCAATCCTCCTCCCTGTACCCGGATTGTTCATCCGGATTTTCTAATCTTTTTTTAAAAAGATCATCTAACTTCTTATCCTGCTCGTTTTTCATCCTCTGATACCTCTGTTTAAAAATACACCCTGAATATTAATGGCGTTTAATGCTACAATAGGTATATAATCTGTTCTTGTGTTATAGTTGGCATGCTTATCACGCAAATCTGCCTCTAATATCATTTTTTTAAGCTTTAATCTGGCTTTATGCAGGTTTGATTTGGATGTGCCAGTGTTAATATTTAACATCACAGCAATCTCCTCGTGCGAATATCCTTCAATTGCAAAGAGATTAAACACCGTTCTGTATGCCGGCGGCAGTTGCTGAACCATTGCTAACAAGTCATTGTAATTCAAATTCTTGTCAGGTAATTCTCCATCACTTAAATGCTCGGCTTTATCCAAGTCATCCGTATAAGCCATTTTCAGGTTCGACCGGTAATAATCAATCGAAGCATTCATCATTATTCTGCCAAGCCACGCTTTAAAAGGCCTTGCTGTATCAAAGCTATCAATATGTGTAAATACTTTAAAAAAACCCTGGTTCATAACCCCCGAAGCTTCATCACGATCATTTGTATAGCGCAGGCATATCCCCATAGCAAAACCATAGAAAGCTTTGTATAGCATTTTCTGGCATTTCCTATCCTGTTTTATACAGCCCTTAATCAGTTCGTGTAACTCTTCGTCTCCCATATGGGTTATTACCTATTCCTTTTAAAACTTCTACCTATATAGTTGTATCACGTTAAAAAATAAATAAAGGTTGCCTGTTATCAGCAACAAAATAGTAATATATTATAAATTACTCACTATCAGCAGGTTAATTTATATATAATATCTGCTAGTATTAAGCACTTAACACTTCCCCGTAAGGGAATTTACAAAAAATATTGATGCAGGCAACCCTTTGCCAGTATCCTGCGATATATTAATAAACATTCGGCTAGTAAAGTCAAATAAATTATTAATATGGTTGCGGTTTCTATTGTTATAATTACCAGGGATCAGTCTGAAATACTCGTCGAATGCCTTGATAAAGCGAAGCTTATCACTGATGATATTGTTATTATAGATAATGGCGATACCAATAATCAAGATTATACTAAAGGTTGCAGAATTTTCAAAAAAAGTTGGGATGGCTACGGAGCAAACAAAAACAAAGGTGTATTAGCCGCTAAATATGATTGGGTATTAAGTATTGATGCGGATGAGGTTCCTGATGATGCATTAATAAAGGCACTCCATAGTTTAAACTATATTAACCCCACTATTGTATACGATATAAAATTCCGCACTTATTTTGGTGATAAGATGATCCGTTTTGGCAGTTGGGGAAAAGATCACCATATCCGCTTATTTAACCGGAATATAGTGCGCTGGTTAGATACTACGGTGCATGAAACACTCGTAATACCTCCAAATGTGCAAGTAGAAAAAATAGACGGGTATCTGCACCACTACTCTGTAAAAAACGCGGTTGAATATGATGTAAAAAACAGTTTATATGCAAAACTTAGCGCTGTAAAATATTTCAACAGTGGTAAAAAACCAGGACTTGTTAAACTATATATATCGCCAGCTTTTGGCTTTTTGAAAAATTACATTCTTCATCTTGGCTTTTTAGATGGCCGCGAAGGATGGCAAATAGCTAAAATTACGCTTAGAAATACCCGTCGTAAATATCGCTTACTCAGTCAAATGCAAGGCATTAAACCAAAAAAGCAGGTATATAAAGATAGCTTTGCCATAGAATATTAATACCTTCAAATCTTATCTCTTTTATAATAATGAAAAGCAGACTGGTAAAAAATCTTTCAGCAAATGCCATTCAGCTTATTGTTAACCAGGTATTCGGCTTTGGGATATTTTATGTTTTATCAATAGGGCTCGATAAATACAATTTCGGGCAGATTAACCTCGTGCTGGCTATTCTATTAGCTGTGTTTAATATTCTTTCCTTTGGTATTGACCAACTTATTATAAAGAAAATCGCTGCGGGAACAGATGTCTCATCTATCCTTTCCATTTACATTTTGCATGTTTTATTTACAGGATTAGTGTTTTACGGGATAATACTTATTGGTTATTATCTTTTTCAATCTACTAATTACACCTATAGCTTATTGTTGCTTATTGGTATCGGTAAACTGATGATCTATTTTTCCACCCCATTTAAACAAGCAGTTAATGGGTTAGAAAAATTTAAGTTGCTGGCTTATATGTCGATTGGCTCTAATGTTGTTCGTTGTGCAGGGCTTATTACACTTTTTTTATTTCATGATTTAAGTTTATACACAGTTATTATTGTATTTATTAGTGGGGATTTGATAGAGTTGCTCTCCTGCATGTTGCTTTTTAAAAGATCCATAAAAACAACGTTGAGTCTTAAATGGGACGGCCCTGCATATTCTCGCTTACTTCGCGAATCACTACCACAAACTGGCGTTGTTTTAATTACCTCAGCTCTTGCCCGGTTCGATTGGATATTTATAGGTTTTATGGTATCGGCAATCAAACTTGCCGAATACAGCTTTGCCTATAAAATATTTGAAATAGCCACCTTGCCACTTTTAGCAATAGCGCCCATACTTATTCCGCGCTTTACCAAACTGTTTCAGCAAACTGATTTTAGGGTAAATGATTTGAAATTATTGGTACGGATAGAGATGATCGTTGCTGCTTTGGTTGCTTTGATATTAAATATCTGCTGGAGCCCTGTTATCGATAGCATCACCGCCGGTAAATATGGATCGATAAATGTGAAAACCATATTTATCCTATCGCTATGTATGCCATTTATATATATCAATAATTTTTTGTGGACAGTCTTTTTTGCGCAGGGGCGATTAAAAACTATTCTAATCTCCTTCATTATTACTTTGATGGTAAACGTAGGGTTTGATATTATACTCATCCCCTTTTTTAAAAATGAGGGGGCTGCATTTGCTTTTCTATTAGCTTGTGTAGTGCAAACCGTGTACTACTTAAAAAAGAACATAGTTGCAGGTCTAGCTCATACTTGGCTACCATTGATGCTTTGTACCGCAAGTGCTTTAATAAGTGGATTTACCGCCAAAATACTATTTGCCAATTGCTGGCTGGCATTACCGGTAGCTATAGTATTTTATATTATACTGCTTTTTGCAAGCAAGCAGCTTAAGCTATCTGATCGCCATTCACTTGCCGTTTTATTTCGTTAAATAAATAGCTTTTAAGTTCATAGTGCAGGCAACCCTTTCAATTTTCAGGTCGTAATCTCTTTTGTAACCGGGTTAATAAAAAACTGGTTTTCAAACTGCTTGATTGACAAAATGACTTTTAGTATTGCCGGTTTTAATTTAAAAAAGCTACAAACTTATGTGGACTGGAAACTGCTGTTGTTCTTGCTGCTTTTTTTAAACGTAAAGCTGGCTGTGAAAATTCCAGCTATCGTGATCATCTATCTATTACAGTTTAATTTTAAGTTCGGGTTTAGCTTCAAAAACTCGCGGCTACCACTTTTTTACCTGTTGATTATCGCAATCGCATTCATCAACCTTATCATCAATAAAGGCTACAATAACTCCAATTACCTAGTGGTTTTTGCTATTGGGATTGGCTTTTGGCTGTTATGTCTGCTGGCTGTTCATCAAATAAAGTTATCAGTCGAAACCAATAGCGTACAAATATTGCACAATACCATTTTGGTATTTTTTGTGATTAATGCCATCATTTCACTTACTACACTAGCATACATTATGATTGATGCACATGCCATTAACCCGTTCCGTTACCAGGGGCAGTACCAGAAATATTTTTTAGGCACAGGCGATTATATCAAGGGGATAACCTTTGATATATCTACAACAAACGCGGTTATTAACGCTTTTGGGGTAGTTTATTTTCTGACCCGAAAAATGCCGCTGATGGTTTTGATCTGCATGGCTGTATTGCTGCTAACAGCGAGCAATTTTATGAATATAGCTTTATTGGTGGTGTTAACCGGGCTATTTCTGTTTAAAACCAACCGCGATCAAAAAAGTCTGATCGTTATTTGCTGCATGTTCCTGATCATTTTTCTGGCGAAGGTATCGCCCCAAAATAATCAATACGTTCATGAAACTTTTAAAAATATTATCAGTCCGCCGCATCCGCCGTTTAAAAATACTGTCGCATTAAATACGGCTGATAGTTCAAAAGACCCCGAATTTGTAAAAAGACAGTTTACCAGGCATTATCTCGATAGCCTAAAGGCCCTGGGAATTAATCACAAGACAGGTAACCAGGCAGTAGCAATTATACCCGCAAGTTTACCTAAAACCGGTGCTGGCCGAATCATTTTAGTAGGGGCTGATATTAATACCCCGCCCTATCAAACGCCTACAGATACCCCAGCCGAACAACGTAAACTGCTTGCCTTTATCAACGTTCATAAATCTGGGTTGCCTTTATCAGGACAAGATTCCTTTAAAATGCATTTGCCGGGCAAGGTAATTGGCTTTAAACAAACAGTAAGCTTTTTAAAAACTCATCGGCATCAAAACGAACTATGTATGGAGTGTTGGAATGAGCCAACCCAACGTTTAATGCAGAGGACACACCTTTATTGACTTGATTAATCAGCACAATACGGTTATCATTAAATGAATTGATAATCCGCTCTGTGTCGTCTGTTGAGCCATCGTTAACTATCAGTAATTCAAAATCAGTAAACGACTGCTTTAATATAGACGAGATTGCTTCAGCTATATATTTCTCTGCATTATAGGCAGGCATTAAAACGGTAACCAGTGGATTATTGCTGTTCATAACTCAATGGTTTTAAGTTTGAAGTTTCTTTAATATTGAGCAGTAAAAGCAGTTCAAAAAACACTACTACTGATAGTTGCTCAAACCAGTAATCCGTAGAAAACACAGCCAGCATCAACACTAAAATTGGTATACCGTAGGTGAGGTTTTTGAACTGCCCGGTAAAGTATCCTAAATAAAATATTACAAATGCTGCTACTCCTAACAGTCCGTATTCCGCCAAAATCTGATCGTATACAGAGAATGGGCT
>JABDDX010000049.1:139-21868 GCA_013287375.1 Bacteroidota bacterium
TTTAATAACTATGTCCTTGATTCCCAAGTTGAACCTACTCAATTTTATGGAACTAATTACCTGGATATTACCAGGACTGCATTTAAAGTAGCCCAATAAATATTGAATCCCCTGCAGGAGTAATTGCCTGCGGGGGTTAATGAAGCTACTATTACTCATCCCACCGGGACTTTTTTTTCTATATAAATTCTACCAATAATGTTAAAACACAAATTAAGGTTGATATCAACCCCTTTTAACCGTACCGTATTATATCTGGCGATGTTTGGCTGCTGTTTCGGTATCAACTATAGCCACGCTCAGGATAATTCATCAAACGAGGGTACGGGTAATCTAAAATACATTGATCCGCGGATCGGAAATGTTGGCCAGCTACTGCAGCCAACCCGCCCTACGGTACAGTTACCTAATCAAGTGATCAGGATGTATCCTGAACGTAGCGACTACCTGGATGATCAGATAACAAGCTTCCCGCTTACAATTGTATCACACAGATTAGGTGAAGTTTTTTCCCTAAAACCCTGGGACAAGCCGGTTTATGCAGATGCCTGGAAACAAAAACAAACCTATGATAATGAGCTGGAGATAACCCGGCCATGGTATTATTCAACATATTTGATTGATGACGAGATAACAGTAGAATTTACTGCCGGAAAGAAAACCGGCATTTATCGATTCACTTTCCCTGCCGGTAAACCGGATAAAAACCTGTTGTTTGATTTATATAATACAGGTACAGGCTCCTGGAAATTTATTAACGGGAATGCTATGGAAGGCATGGAAACTTACCATGATGATATTAAAGTATATATGTATGGTGCGTTTAGCAGCGCTGGGCAAGCAGGTACTATAAGGAATAACCAACTAAGTAATGTTAGTGAAATACAGGGTAAAGATGTGCGTTCCTGGATCAGTTTTGGTAAAGAGGCACCATCCATAATCGAGTTCCGTTATGCTATATCTTATATCAGCCCTGAGCAGGCCCGGGCTAATTTTCAAGAAGAGATAGCGGGAAAATCCTTCACCGATATACAAGCCAATGGCGAAAAAGCCTGGGATAAGGCTATCAACAACATTCAGGTAGAAGGTGGCACGGAAGCGCAGCGTCGGTCATTTTATACTGCATATTACCGCTGTAACGAGCGAATGGTAGATATTACCGAAGATGGTAAATATTACAGTGGTTATGATAAAAAAATACACAATACCAACAGGCCTTTTTATGTAGATGATTGGACTTGGGATACGTATTTGGCGCTACATCCATTGCGAGCTATTGTTAATCCGGCAATGGAGCAGGATATGGTGAATTCATATGTTACCATGTACACACAAGGTGGTTGGATGCCCACTTTCCCGGTTTTATTTGGTGATTATGCCTGCATGAATGGCTTTCATTCCACTATTATGATACTGGACGATTACCGAAAGGGTCTTAGGAATTTTGATGTTGATAAAGCTTACGAGGGAATGGTAAAAAACGCTACAGAAGCTACGCTACTACCGTGGCGTAATGGACCGAAAACTAGTCTTGATGACTTTTATTATGCAAAAGGTTATTATCCTGCTTTAAAAAAGGGGGAAGTTGAAACAGTGCCGCAGGTTAACCCGTTGGAGCGAAGACAAGCTGTCGCGGTAACGCTTGGGGCTAGTTATGACGACTGGGCACTTAGCGAAATGGCCGGAGAACTAGGAAAGAAAGCCGATCAAACGAGGTTCAGCACCCGTGCAGGCAATTACAAAAATTTGTGGAATAATGATGTGAAAATGTTTATGCCTAAAGATAATAGTGGCAATTGGATTAACATTGACCCTAAATTTGATGGCGGTATGGGTGGCCGTGATTACTATGATGAAAACAACGGCTGGACCTATTTATGGCAGGTACAGGAAAACATACCAAGCCTTGTTAAGCTAATGGGTGGAAAAACCATGTTTGAAAACAAACTCGACCAATTATTCCGCGAACCATTAGGACGCAGCAAGTATGAATTTTGGGCGAAATTTCCGGATGCTACGGGTTTGGTTGGTCAATATTCTGATGGGAATGAGCCAAGTTTCCACATTCCGTATCTGTATAATTTTACTAATTCGCCATGGAAAACCCAAAAACACATACGACTATTGTTAGATGTATGGTTTAAGGATAATATATTCGGTATTCCTGGCGATGAAGATGGTGGAGGTATGTCGGCCTTTGTTGTATTTTCCTCAATGGGCTTTTACCCTGTAACACCCGGTTTGCCCATTTACACTATCGGTAGTCCGGTATTTAGCAAGGTGACTATTAATCTACCTAGCGGCAAACAGTTTACAATGATCGCTAATCATTGTTCTGTCATAAATAAATATATCCAAAGCGCGAAAATGAACGGACAACCGCTTAACACCCCCTGGTTTACACATGAGCAATTAATAAATGGTGGCACACTTGAACTAGAGATGGGGCCGAAACCTAATAAAAGCTGGGGTGTAGAATAGATATTAAAAAACTGATTATAAGATAAGGATATGAGCAATTTAATATCAGTTTATTATTATAATATTGTTATAATGAAAAAGAGAATAATTACTGTAGCGGTTTTAAGCTTATTTGGCATAAGGCAATTACAAGCTCAAACGTTACCTTATCAAAATGTAAAGTTGCCTTTTGAACAGCGGGTCAACGATTTGGTTTCGCGAATGACCCTGGAAGAAAAGGTAAGCCAGATGGTGGATGAAGCGCCTGCAATACCACGCTTGAGTATACCCGAGTACAATTGGTGGAACGAGTGCCTGCATGGTGTGGCCAGGGCTGGTTTAGCAACAGTGTTTCCCGAACCAATTGGTTCTGCCGCTTCATTTGATGCTGGCCTGATTAATCGTATAGCTAACGCTACAAGTGATGAAGCGCGGGCAAAATATAACGACTTTATCCGTCAGGGTAAGCACGCACGGTATGAGGGATTAACATTCTGGTCGCCCAACATTAATATATTTCGTGACCCCAGATGGGGCAGGGGAATGGAAACTTACGGGGAAGATCCTTATCTCACATCTACAATGGGGGTGAACTTTATAAAAGGACTGCAGGGCGATGATCCCAAATATCTGAAACTGGTGGCAACTGCCAAGCATTATATGGTACACAGTGGCCCCGAATCGGAGCGGCATCGTTTTAATGCTACAACAGATCAATATGATTTTCTGGATACTTATTTGCCGGCATTTAAGAAATCGGTACAGGAAGGTAAGGCTTTTTCTATCATGAGCGCCTATAATAGTTATAATGGTACAGCAGCCTCGGCTAATATCTTTTTATTGTCGAAGGTTTTAAGGCAGGAGCTTGGTTTTAACGGCTATGTAGTTTCTGACTGCGATGCGGTAGCCGATATCTATCAAGGCCACAAAGAGGCGGCAAATAAGGAAGAAGCTTCGGCCATGGCAGTTACCGCCGGAACCGATTTGAATTGCGGCAGTACCTACAGGGCGTTGGTTGATGCTGTTAAGAGCGGATTAATTAGTGAGGATAGGATCAACATCTCTGTAAAACGCTTATTCATGGCTCGTTTTAAACTCGGTATGTTCGATCCTAATAACATAGTGAAGTATGCATCGATACCATATAGTGTAGTTAACTCAAAAGCTAATCAGCAATTGGCGCTTGAGGCAGCCCGGAAATCTATTGTATTATTAAAAAACGCCAACCAAATACTGCCGTTAAGCAAAAATATTAAAAACGTAGCTGTTATTGGCCCTAATGCCGATGATAAAGAAATGTTATGGGGCAACTATAATGGCACCCCGGCAGAAACGGTAACACCACTCCAGGCTATTAAAGCTGAATTATCTGGTGCAAATGTTGTTTACGCACGTGGCTGTGAGCTTGCAGAAACAACCGGAGCCGTTGATAGTGTGCAGATCAAAAGAAATTTTGATGAGGCTATTTCTGTTGCTACAAAGTCTGATGTGGTGGTTATGTTTTTAGGCCTATCTCCACGCTTGGAAGGTGAAGAAATGAAAGTGCAGTTTAAAGGATTCTCAGGTGGAGATCGTGAAACTATCAATCTGCCAAAACCACAGGAGGATTTGATAAAGGCTATCAGCAAATTACATAAACCACTAGTGTTGGTATTATTAAACGGTAGTGCATTGGCAATTAACTGGGAAGCTGAAAATGTACCCGCCATTATAGATGCGTGGTATGGTGGCCAGGCTGCCGGCACGGCTATTGCCGACGTATTGTTTGGCGATTATAATCCGGCTGGGCGCTTACCTGTTACTTTTTATAAAAGTACAGCCGATTTGCCTGCCTTTGATGATTATAGTATGCGAAACCGTACCTATCGTTATTTTAACGGCGAGGTACTTTATCCCTTTGGTTATGGATTAAGTTATACTACTTTTAAATACAGTAAAATTAAAGTCCCACAAACGTTAATTACCGGCAAAATTTATACCGTTACAGCCCAAATACAAAATACCGGTAATAAGGCTGGTGAAGAAGTTGTGCAACTGTATATAAAACATTTGGATAATGGTATACGGAAACCTATTGTAGCGCTTAAGGGCTTTAAGCGGATATATCTTAAGGCCGGAGAAACTAAAACAGTAAGCCTCAATATAAGCCCTGAAAGCCTCTCATTGGTCGATAAAAATAATAAACAAACAGAACGGGCAGGAGTTTCGCAAATTTTCATTGGCGGTACGCAGCCTGATCATCAGGGGCATACGGCAACTAATATTACAGCTGAAAAAATTACAGTGAAAGGTGCTGTTTATACTATAAAATAATCGGCTTTAGGACGATAGTAAGCTTAAGAGACTGTTTAAAATGATAAAACTAAAAAGCCCGGGCATCTACAAAGATGCCCGGGCTTTTTTTGATATAAGGTTTAAGTATTATTTTTTATTTGTGATAGTTATTTCCTGAGTTGTGTAACCTACATTCCCGTTCAAATCGACTCCTTGTAAAATAAGGGTATAGGTTGTTAGCGGATCGGCTGCATAAAAGAATGTATTGGCCTCGCCTTTTTTATTGGTAATTATATTAGGTTCCCAATGAATTGTTGAGCGCAGATCTGTAAATCCAGGGTACATGTTTTTAACGGGATACCTTGGCGTGTAGAACTGTGCCGGTATAATAATTGGCGCCGGCCTGTAAACGTAAATACCTTTAGGGCTATTTGCAAATGGGCCCTGACCTGATCTGGTGGTAATTTCAATATAGGCAGTGGTAATATCATTTGAGCCGGATATGGGTGGAGTTGGAAAATTTTGATCATCATATAGATCTGGTAAATTTTTATCGTCATATAAAGCAGTATACTGCGGATTATACAACACTTCTATGCCTGTGATATCTTCGGCTGTAAAATATTCAAGTATATCCCTTTGATAGTT
The DNA here is from genome assembly GCA_013287375.1 of Bacteroidota bacterium. Classification (GTDB taxonomy): domain Bacteria; phylum Bacteroidota; class Bacteroidia; order Sphingobacteriales; family Sphingobacteriaceae; genus Mucilaginibacter. Next base: position 5,522 of record JABDDX010000049.1, read on the forward strand.
ATAATGCTCATCAGGAATCGGGTTATCTGATGGGTCGTAAAATCTGTCTATGTCAATCCCGTCTATCCAAAAATGTACTTTTTTATCTTTTAACATAAAGGTTAAGCCTTTGCCTTTACTCCCGTAACCATCATGAAAACTATTTACCTTTTGCTTAATCAGTTGCAGTAAAGATATTTTGCCTGTCTTTTCAATATCGTCCTGACTAATGGCCTGGTCATAATTACCCGCACCATTTAGGTTCTTTGAATCTTTAATTATAGCCTTGCCTTTTATTGTTACCGTTTTTAATATATGCTTGCCCGGGCCATTTTTTAAATCCTCTATTGCATCGTGATAATCAGCGCTTTTTTTAACATAATTTAAGACAGTACTGTCGCTATTGATATACCATGGAGTGGGCGCGGGGAAATAAGGTAACGCAACAGTCAATGGGGTTCTGTTTTCATCAACTGATATTCCGGCATTAATAATTCTTCCTTTTGTCTTGCGGGCCTCCAGCACAAACGTTGTACTATCGGTTATAGGCGGGAAGTTCTTAAAAAGAAACTGCCCTGCGGCATTAGTAACGGTATCCTTGTACAGCCTTACTTTACCCGTACTTACTAAAATTATGTTTGAATTGGCCATAGGCTTATTCAAAAGATTGTTAACCTTGCCGCTAATGATATATTCCGGTTCGGTGGTAAAAGTTGGTTGCGTAGGTTCGTTTAAAATATCTTTCCAGTTGTAGTTAACCCAACCCTGCGTTAATAATAGGATGTCGAGCGATTTTGCAGCATCATTATTAGGGGTAAAATACCATGCAGGGTCTTCAATATATCCCTTCAGGTCTGATGCCAGTAGCAGCTGTGTAAATATATTAGCTTTATTAACGTCTGCTTTTTTGATCTGCCCATCATCGGTAACTGCGAGTGAAAAGCTACCCACTATCGGGTTCCCTTTATTGTCTTTTACGGTAATGTGTAGTGGTATGCTATCTCTGGGGGCATACCGTGCTGATCCCGCATTAATCTCCACTTTAAGATTGTCATTATGGTTGATAAAACTCAAGCGCTCATTCAATAGTTGGTTTTGGGCATTGAATAAGGTAAAGTGCGCTACGCCTGTTGGAAACAAGCTTTTAGGAACTTTAAAATTAACGATATCCCGGTTTAGCTTAAAAGTAGCGGCGTAATAAATGGCTCCCCGTGATTGCCCCATAATGGTGTAATCATTAGTTGCACTTTGCATGTCTTTGGTTGAAAAAACGGAAATGTCAAGTGAATCCGACAGAGTGTTCTTGATCTTTAATACAGTTCCTGAATTTTTTATTTCCGAAATATTTACTTTTTTGATTTCCCCATCGGGTAAGGTTATTTTGGCAGTGTAGATTTCACCTGGTTGAGGCACAAAATCAAATACGCCCATACCATCGTGAACTGATTCAAAGCTTACTTGTGCATTGTTTTCCTTGTCCATGAGTACACCTTTAATGGCTACTCCTTTTCCATCCTCACCTATAGCCTTGAAGCCAATATGCGCAGGTAATAATTCAACCATCTGGCCACTTTCAGGCATAAATTGTACATCAACATCAGATGCCCTGTTAATAGGTAGCGGAATTCTTTCAATGGTGTTGTCTTTTTTATCCTGCGTAACGAGTGTGAGATTTTTAACCGACACATTGTCGGGCAAATCAAAGTTCAAATTCAATCCGCCATCAGCTAATGTTTGTGCAGTACTACGATTAATCGTTTTCTTATCGTTGGTCAGTTTCAACTGCAAGTCATGAATGCCGATCGGCTGCTTATCTATACCACTGAATTTTAAGTCAACCTTAACCTTGTTGGCTGCAAAAGAGGTGTTTGAATTAATAAGTAAGGTGTTTTTGTTGGCGGAGTTGGCGACATAAAAGTTGCTATAAAAAAACTGGTCGGCACCAAAATTACGCATCCAGTTGGTGTATGCCCGTATGGTATAAGCACCTTCATGTAATAGTTTTTCATCCAGATAAATATTACCAACAGCCAGGCCAAGCGATACCGGAAAAATAAGGTGTTGTATAACTTTATTGCTATCATTTATTAAATCAACATATATGCGGCTGCTTAAAGGAGAATATGCTATGGTTGAGTTAACCAGATACCCTTTAAACCAAACAGTATCACCAATTGTATAATAGGGCTTATCAAAATGGATATACAATCGCTCTCCGGGTAAATTTTCGTTGTATTGATTAATCTTGTCAACTACTGATTGAGGCGAACTTGTTGACGATTGAGCCTGTACATATGTACTCAAAAACAGCAGGGGTAGAAAGAAAAGCAAGGCGATTGCTTTTCTTTTGCGTAAAAGAATATGCATTTTATTAAGTTTTAGTTGGTTTTAATATATTACAAATCAATGTAGAAACATGATTGCCCGGTGTTTTGTGCGGCATACCTCTTCTAAATTACATTGTGACAAATATTTGTTACTTATTTGCTTTTCAGGCCTGTTTGAACAACCATTTGAATTGTTCCATCCGCATTAAAATAGAGTTTATCTACACAAATAGAACGGAGATTGCCACGTCCTGAAAGAACATCATTATGATAAAATGCATACCATTGCCCCTTATATTCAACAACTGAACCGTGGCTGGTGTCACAACCCGTCGGATCGAGATAAACCCCACCGTAAGTCCATGGTCCCAAAGGGCTTTTGCTGGTAGCATAGTTGAGCCGATTAGCACCCTTCCCATTCTTCGTATGGTTGTCGGCATAAGTAAGATAATATAGTCCATTCCTTTTGAATACCCACGTAGCCTCATGGAAATCCTTTAGTCCCTCCATAGCTGTCAAAGAGCCCGCTAGTTCAGTCATATTATCTTTCAATTTGGCGCCTACACATCTGCCACCACCACCATAATAAAAATAAGCCTGTCCGTCATCATCGATAAAAATATTCGGGTCGATCATGGATTTGCTATCGTCGCCTAAATCTAAATACCCCTTGACAACAAAATCACTTGCCGGTTTTTTACTGGTAGCAACTCCAACTTTCCATGTTTTATTCCAATCCGTTCCGCTGGGATGCGGGAAATAAAAATAATAGGTGCCATTTTTATATATACAATCGGGAGCCCACATAAATCCACCTTCCTGGCGGCCCCATGACACTTGACTGGCCCGCAATATTTCACCGTGATCTTTCCAGTTTACCATGTCATCAGTCGAAAAAACATGGTATTTGTCCATTAAGTCGCACCCACGTGGAGGATCAACATCATGAGATGGATAAACATATAAACGGCCATCAGGAAATACTCTTGCAGATGGGTCTGCAGTATATATATCCCGGATAAATGGGTTTTGTGCCAATTGGGAGGCAGTAAGCGATTTTCGTGCCTTGCAGCCTGAAAATATAGCTGCAACAGCAAATGCAAGAATAATAGTTGTTTTCAAAGAATGTGTTGTGGAATTTTTGAAATAAAGGTTTTGCATGCAAATATTAGTTTGATAATTTGGTTTTCCAACAGGCGCATAAAGTGATCTTGCCTTGCTGAATCGGTTACAAATTACGGGCCACTGAATAATAAAGAATTAATAAAACATTAATACTTCAGTTATCGTAATTTTTAAGGTTTAATAAAAGCAATATTTATAACTTTTTTTCGGCTCGAATGTACTTTCGATCTTTTGAGATTGTTATTTTTAATATTAAATGACCATTTAAAAGAGTTGTATATTAGGGCTATTGGATATTTTAAAAATGTAGCGGAATGTACAGTAAAGCAGCGTTCGACGCAAAGGTCAAAACCTGGCTAAACGAACAGATCAGGAAAAGCGTAGTAAAGGAAGTTACAGAGTGTTACGACTTAATAGACAAGGACAGTGCTAACCGCTGGGACATTTTCCGGATCTGTAAGAAGCAATTAAATGATGTACGGTCAAAAATCGTTTTGAGTTACGTTAAAATTCTTGAATTAATAGTTCTTATTTATAAATGATATTCTCGCCCGTTCAGGTGTCTTATAGATATGTAGATATGAGCGTACCGCAAGGTCTCTTTAAGGGGGCTAAAGAAGATGCCAGATAAAATATTGTATACAGCTTACCGACGTTTGAGTTACATCAAATTTGCTTAAAAACATAAGCGATGGATAGCTGTTATTAAACAGATGAAAAAATCGGGAGGCACTTCTACTATGATCATGCTGGTTAGTATCATCGTTTGCATGGTTTTTTACAATTTATTTTTCGGCCGCACCAGTAAAATGGTATCTAACGGCAATGTATTGGATCAGGCCGAGCAGGCTTTCAAGGAACTGCCTCGCTTTAAGGGTAAAAAAATTAACCTTTATAAGACGATTAGCTTTTATGATGACGGCAGAATTTACCTCACCGTACAAGATCCCGATACTCCGTCTCACATTGACAGCTACCAATATCAATTACATGGAGCCGGCGGCGAATGGACCTATGATGGACCCTACAAACTGGATCATACCGATTACCCGCTGCAAGATGGCCTGTTTCTGCTTGATTCTTTTTCCTTCTCTACAGCAGCTAAGATCGTAACGGCCTATAATGCCAAGGCGCATGCTGTGGGCAGCAAGGAAACGTTGGATATGGTGGAATATGATCATTACTTTGCCGGCAGAGGCAACTGGAAATACGAAGAAAAAATAAATGGCGGAACAAACCGGGAGAGCGTGGAATACAAAATCCTTTTTAAAGATGACGGTTCGCTCAAATATTTTGGTGAACCCAATGGTTGGAATATGGTTAATGACTCCGCCGAAATGGCCTATGCCGAAAAAACCTTAAAGAACCTACCGCAGTTTAAGGGCAAAAAGCTCTGGTTCAAAAAAGAGATCGACTTCAACTCCAATAATATTTATCTCACCCTGCAAAATCCTGATACCTTACAACAACTTATTAACTATGGGTTTAATGAGGGTGAGGTTTGGCAGCGCGAACCTGTGGATGATGCTGACGATGGTAAAGCAAGCCATTTGTTTCCGCTGGATTCAGTTCCCTTTAAACGTGTTTATAGGATGGCCAACGTCTATATCAACAAGGCGCGGTCTGTTAAAAGCAATATTTTAGCCTTAGACGGCGTGGTGTTTGATGCCACTGACTCGCATCATCCACAATGGAAATTTGATCCGGTTATACTGGCTGGTAATAACGGGGGGACTTACAAAATTGCTTTTAATCAAGATGGCTCATTAAAAAGCTTTACGAAGCAATAAAACAGAGCGACCAGTAGCGTATGGTGAAGAAAACCTTCCAAATTATTAATATGGTAGCAAATACATTTCGATACTTTGTTTTTTAATGCTCATTCTTTCACCCGCCCCCCTTTATTGACATATGCGCAAGGAGTGCCAATCTGAATATTCAGATAAGTTTCGTTGTCCCCCAAATAAAATATTGAAAATATTGATCGATTTAGGTTGTATAATCCATTAATAATTAATGAATCTGTTAACAAATTGGTATTTAAAATATATTTAACCCAACAATTCGCTTAATCCGTGTAGCGAAAAAGTTACAAAAAGTGGTATAGTCCATCTAATTTAAAGGTTTATCCATTTCAGCAGTGCGTGCGTAACAATATTTTTACTCAACCAATTAAATAACACAAGAAACTTAAATATGAATTTTTTTTACTTACATCGTTAAAAGCCTGTACAGTACATATAAACCAATATGTATTTGCGTACCCGGAATGAGGCAACAATAAAAGCCAATTGTCAAACCGGCCAACCAGGTAATAAATCAAACGACTTTTGTAAATCCCATGTTGAATGCAATTGAAAAATTGCGTAACAGGCTTTCTATTGCCTTTCTTTCTGTTCAAAAATTTGGTGGTAATACTGATTATAAACTAATGCGCTATCCCCTGGGCGCAGTGCTGATTAAACCAATTATAAAACAATAATATATGAAACAACTTTACCAGTTTATTAGACGCCTGTGGGGCATAAAGCTGCCGCTCAAACATTTGGCCGGGCTCTTATATGTCGTTATGCTGATGATCGGCATAGCAACTCAAAGTGCCCATGCACAAAATGTAAACATCACCGGCACAGTTAGCGATTCGTTGGGTGTGAAAATAAAAAGCGCCAACATAACCGTTATTAGTGACAAAAATATTCACGCCATTACTGATGATAATGGAAAATTTACATTGAGCGCTCCGGTAGGTACAGCGTTAACAGTATCTTTTGTGGGATATGTAACACAAAAAATATACATTGTTGCCGACAAAAAAACTTACTTCATCATACTTAAGGAATCAAATACCCAGGCTGATGAAGTTGTTATTAGCGCCTATGGCCGTAAGCAACGTAAGGAAGCTGTAGTTGGATCGGTAACCACTATACAACCCGATGAGCTCAGGATACCTGCAAGTAACCTTACCAATGCTTTGGCCGGGCAAATTGCAGGTGTTATTGCATACCAGCCAAGCGGCCAGCCCGGGCAGGATAACGCGCATTTTTTTATAAGAGGGGTTACTACTTTTGGCTATAACCAAAACCCGCTTATATTAATTGATAACGTTGAGCTTTCTACCGATGATCTTGCACGCTTGCAAGTTGATGATATTGCCAGCTTTTCGATATTAAAGGACGCAAGTGCAACAGCATTGTACGGCGCAAGGGGCGCAAACGGTGTTATATTGGTTACTACCAAATCGGGTAAAATAGGTAAAGCAGTAATCAATTTCAGGTACGAAAACTCCATATCTCAATCGGCCAAAACTTTGCAGTTAGCTGATCCTATTACTTATATGAAGCTTTTTAATGAGGCTACCGAAACCCGGGACCCTTTGGCCCCGCTGCCATTCCCTCAAAACAAAATCATCAATACCGAAAATACGATTAACAACACTCCGGGTAGTAATCAATATGTATATCCAGCGGTTGACTGGCTTAAGCTGTTGTTCAAAAACTATACAGCAACTCAAAGAACTGATTTGAGTGTTAGTGGCGGTAATGAGCTGGCAAGGTATTACGTATCTGGTTCATATAGTATTGATCACGGTATTTTAAGGGAAGATATTGCCAATAACAACGATAACAATGTTAATTTTAAAAATTACCAGCTACGTTCAAACGTTAACATCAACCTTACCAAATCAACAGAACTAGTTGTTAGGCTGGAGGGGATGTTTAACCAATACAACGGCCCAATTTCAACGGATGGCTCATTCCAAACCGACCTTTACAATATTGCGGTGCATACCAGCCCTGTTTTATTCCCTGCATTTTTTCCTGCAGATTCAGCCAACTTAAAAACCAAACATATTTTATTTGGTAACGATAGTGGGCCAGGTGGTAGCAACACAAACAGCATACAAGATAATAATCCTTATGCTGCTTTACTACGCGGGCATGAAAATTATTCTGAGTCAAGATTATCAGCACAGTTGGAGCTAAACCAAAACTTGAGCTTCTTAACCGATGGCTTGTCCTTCCATGGGTTATTCCATGTTAACCGTTACTCATATTGGCAATCGTCTGCATCATACTCACCGTATTACTACAACGTGCAAACGTATGATAAAGCATCAAACACTTATACTCTTGATTGGTTAAATCCGCAAACAACAGGTAGTAACGTTGCAAGGGAATATCTGCTATTATCACGTGACCCAAGTACAGATAACCTAAATGCATTTGACTTTTTACAAGGCATATTAAACTACGACAGGAGGTTTGGCGATCACACCATAAGTTCTTCGTTAATCAGTACACAACAGCAAACCACCTACTCACAGGTCACTGATCTGGAGTCATCGTTGCCATACCGTAACTTGACTGTAGCTGGTCGTGCTACCTATTCGTACAAAAGCCGCTATTACCTGGAGTTCAACTTTGGCTATAACGGTACCGAGCGTTTCTCAGCTAACCATAGGTTTGGTTTCTTTCCAACTATCGGTGGTTCATGGATCATCTCAAACGAGAAATGGTGGGATGATAATTTAAGCGGCATATTTCAGCGCCTTAAAGTACGGGCAACTTACGGTACCGTTGGTAACGACGATATTGGCTCACAAAGGTTCTACTATCAATCAAACGTAAACCTTAATGGCGGCAACCCTGCTTCATTCGGCACTAATAATGGTTACACACGTAATGGCGTAACTATATTAAATTATGCCAACCCTGATATCACCTGGGAAACATCGCGTCAGCTAAATCTCGGGCTTGAATTTACTACCTTGAAAGATTTAAACGTTGTTGTCGAAGTTTATAAATACCACAGGTATAACATCTTGCAGGATCGTACTTCGATACCTGCAACCATGGGCCTTGAAGCCGACATTTCAGCAAACTTGGGTGCCGCTAATACAAAAGGTATCGATATTCAAATGGATTATAAACATTCATTTGGTAAAAACTTCTGGTTACAGGGCCGCGCTAACTTCACCTTTGCTGAAAGTGTATATGCTAATTATGAAGAGCCCTCTTATCCTGAAACTGAAGCCTATCGTTCTGAGATTGGCCAGCCAATTGGTCGCGAGTATGGTTACATTGCCGAGCGTTTATTTGTTGATGATAATGAAGCTAAAAACTCCCCATCGCAAATATTTTCAGCTAATGGTATTCCACCACAGGGTGGGGACATTAAATACCGTGACTTAAATGGCGACGGCAAAATTGACGCTGCCGATGAAGCCCCTATAGGCTATCCAACAATTCCTGAAATTGTGTACGGCTACGGTATATCATCAGGTTATAAAAACTTCGATTTATCCGCATTTTTTCAAGGTCAGGCGAGGGTATCATTGTTTATCGACCCAAGCAGGGTTAGTCCATTTATCCAAAGCCCTGACGCTTATGTATACGGCAATACGCAATTGTTGCAAGCATTCGCCGATAACCACTGGTCGGAGAGTAACCAAAACCTGTATGCCGAATATCCCCGATTGGGTGTAACCGGCGATCAGATCGAAAACAACCGCCAAAATAGTACCTGGTGGATGCGTGATGCCAGTTTCCTTCGCCTAAAATCATTAGAGGTTGGCTATACCCTGCCGAAGTTACTAAGCAAAAAATTAGATGTAACTAAGTTGCGCATATACTTCAATGGGTTGAACTTGTATACCTGGGCACCATTTAAACTATGGGATCCGGAACTTGGAGGCAACGGTTTTGCATATCCCATACAAAAGGTTTTTAACATAGGCGTGAACGTAACCTTATAATATTTGACTTTGATAAACAAAAGAATTATGAAAACACATTATAAAATATTGTTACTGATAGCGCTACTTTTTGTAGGTGCATCATCATGTAAAAAATATCTGGATGTTATTCCTGATGATACAGGAACGCTTGATTACGCATTCAGAAACAGGAATGAAGCCGAAAACTATTTGTTCAGTTGTTATACAACTTTACAACAAATGTCTGATCCAACCAGTAATGTTGGCTTCACTACCTCGTCCGAGATTATATACCCTAATAATTTAACTCAGCACCCTATATTAGAAACCGGGTTCGACCTGATCCGCGGTACACAAAACAGTGCCAATGTAGGTATCAACTGGTGGGATGGTGCAAACGGAGGGCAGGCGCTTTACAGGGCGATACGCCGCTGTAATATTATGCTTGATAATATTAATGAACCAACGGACCTTAGTCAGGCAGAAAAAGCTAGATGGATAGCTGAAACCAAATTTTTAAAAGCTTATTACCACTATTACCTGGTACGTTTATACGGCCCCGTACCGATTATTAAAACCAATTTGGATATCACAGCATCAACTGAAGCTGTTAGGGTAGCACGGGCACCGGTTGATTCGGTATTTAGCTATATAGTGCAACTTTTGGATCAGGCAATACCTGATTTGCCACCGGTTATTGATAACCAGGCGCAGGAACTAGGGCGTATCACATCAACCATAGCCTTATCAGTAAAAGCAGAAGTTTTGGCTACGCAGGCAAGCCCTCTGTTTAATGGTAATCCTGACTATTCAGGCGTAAAAAATAAAGATGGAACCCCACTTTTCTCAACTGCCTATGATGCTACAAAATGGCAAAAAGCAGCCGATGCCTGTAAAGCAGCTATTGATGCCTGTACATCAGCAGGACTAAAACTATACACCTTTCAGGCACCGGGTACAATCGGGCAATTGCCTGACTCGTTGGTGAAGGTTTTAACAGCACAAAACGCTGTTACTGAAAAATGGGATGTAAATACGGAATTGATATGGGCTTTAAACCCAACCTTCCCATGCCAGGGTTATGCAACACCCCGATTGACCGAGCTGTCTGCCATTAATATATTCTCAAATCCCTCAACATTTGCGGTGCCATTAAATACTGCCGAAATGTTTTATTCGGACAAAGGCGTTCCTATTGATGAAGATAATACCTTTAATTACGCAAACAGATATGGCCTGCGTACGGGCGATGATGCCAGCCTGTTTTATATAGCCAAAGGATACACAACTATAAATGAGCATTTTAACAGAGAGCCTCGTTTTTATGCTAATCTTGCTTTTGATGGTGGTATATATTTTGGTAACGGTAAAACATCCATTAATGATATGTACCATGTTGAAGCGCGTGGTAATACAGCATTAGCAGGCCCTAAGGATTTAAATACGTTAAACATTACCGGTTACTGGCCTAAAAAGTTAGCTAACTATCTTTCAGTTTATGATAACGGATTTGTTGCGGTTGATTACCATTTGCCTTTAATGCGCCTTGCCGGGTTATATCTTTTATATGCTGAAGCCTTGAATGAGGTGAACGGGCCTACATCCGAAGCCTTTACTTATATTGATATGGTACGTGCAAGGGCTGGTTTACAAGGCGTACAGGCATCATGGACTGCTTACTCAAAAAATCCAGCCAAATTTACTACTAAGGATGGCTTTAGGGCTATTATTCACCAGGAACGCCGTATTGAGCTTTGTTTTGAAGGGCAAAGTGGCTGGGATTTACGTAGGTGGAAAGAGTTGCAATCGGTATTGAGCAGCCCATTACAAGGTTGGAATATTTACGAATCGGATCCTAACAGATACTATGTGCCACATACTGTATTAATACCTGTATTTGGGTTACAAAATTATTTATGGCCAATACAGGATAACGATTTATTAATTGATAACAACCTGGTACAAAACCCTTACTGGCAATAGCCAGCTAACAAGAACTTCATGAATTTTAAAAAGTAAAGTGATGATAAAATTTAAAAAATATTTAAAACAGCTGGTGTCAATGGCGCCACTGGTATTGGTATTGATGCTGGGTTCCTGCAAAAAGAACGATGGTTATAATACCGTTGTATCAACAGATAAAACCAAGCCGGGTGTTGTTACCAATGTGCAGGTCAAAAACCTGAATGGAGCAGCATATATAACTTATACGCTGCCTAACTCAAGTAATCTTTTGTATGTTTTGGCACAGTATAATATTAATGGTAAAACCGGCCGCCAAACCAAGGCCAGTTATTATACCGATACTGTATTGTGCGACGGTTTTGCCCAAAGCAAGGATTATACAGTTACCTTAACAACAGTTAGCCGGGCCAATGTACAATCAGACCCTGTTACGGTAACCGTGCATCCTGCAACACCAGTTTATCAGTTGATAAAGCCAACAGTACAATTAACAGCTGATTTTGGGGGCGTAAATATTAAGGCATTAAACCCTAATCGGAAGGACATTGGCGTGATTTTAATTGCTTATGATAATTCAACTAAGGAGTACGAGGTTGTCGATCAGAATTATACCGGGCTTGACACAATAAATTACTCCATACGGGGATATCCGGCTACACCGCAAAAATTCGGGGTGTATATCACTGACCAGTTTGGTAATATTTCAGATACAACTTTATTAACCATAACACCAATATTTGAAACACTACTGGATAAGAGCAAATTTTCGACGTATACGTTGCCAAGCGACAGCCAAACTGCTTATGGTTGGGAGGTTTATTACTTATGGGATGGTAAAACCGATGATTACTCGAATGGCTGGCACACAGCACCGGGTGGTTCGCCACCAATGCAGTGTACATTTAATTTAGGAGTATCGGCACAATTAAGCCGTTTTATAATGTGGGAAAGGCCTGATGAGTATGCCTACTCGCATGGTAACCCTAAGGACTTTTCAATTTGGGGATCAAACAAGCCCGCTCCACAGGACGCGTATTTGCCTCAACTGGCAACAGCAGGCGCTGTTGTTGGTGATTGGGTAAATTTAGGCAACTATCATTATCCTGATCCACCATCCGGCTTATCGCCGGGCTTTACCAATGCGGCAGACAATGCATTTGTATCAGCAGGTGTAAATTTCAATATCAACCCTGGTTCGCCGCCGGTGCATTTCTTCCGCTTGCTGGTACATGATACCTGGTCGGGTGGTGACTTTGCACACGTAATGGAGTTCTCAATTTATGGTAACCCGCAATAAAAATTATAAACGATTTAATCAAAAGATATGAAATCAAGTTTGAAAATATTAATTCTGGTGATGCTGGTTACCGGCCTCATTAGTTGTGTGAAGAGAGATACAGAGTTCCGTAGTTACTTAAATGGAAAGGAACTCATTTATCCCGGTGTTGTAAATAACCCGAATTATAAACCGGGTAACTTGCGTGCTGAATTGTTATGGAATCCAAGCTCGGACCCAAGCATTGTAAAATATGTTATTTATTGGAACAATAAGGCCGATTCACTTATCTATACGTCGTCGGATCATAACCCGGCTGATACCATAAAGGTTGTTATACCGGGTCTTAATGAGTATTCATATTCATTTGTGGTGTACTCTTATGATGCTAGTGGGAATAAGTCAATTCCGCTGGATATCAATAACGTAAAAGTTTATGGCCCAAATTACGAAGCAAGCCTTATCAATCGTCCATATAATGTAGTTACACCATATGTGGTATCAGCCGTTGGTGATGTAACACTTAATTTTTACGGGCTTGATACCGCGAATGAAACCCTTAGTTTCGCTCATAATGTATCAACCACTATAAGATACACCAATAGAAGCGGACAAGCACAACAACGAACATTTCGTAGAGATAGCACTTTTATTATACATGACTTTAAAGGTGGCTCATCATTAGATTATCGTTCCGCATATGTGCCCGTAATTGGTGCTATTGATTCGTTTAATGTAAATAGCTATACAGTTTTCCCGCAGATATTTGGTTATGCCATTTGTAATAAGGCTTTGTTTGCTAAAGTAAAATTGCCAAATGATATGAACCCATATGAAAGCGACACAGATATTGACAGGTTGTGGGATGGCAGCGTGGGCCCTCAGGGATTCCCTGATATCTTTCACAGTGATGGCGCGCACCAGTTGCCACAAACTTTAACCTTTGATATGGGTAAAGTATATAACGGCTTAACCCAAATTGAGGAAACCGGCCGGAACTGTTGCCACAATCCAAATGATTTTGAAGTTTGGGGTATAGCCGATATTACCAACGCTGCAACAACATTACAACCAAATGACCCAGGATGGAAAGCTGAATCAATTGCAAAAGGTTGGGTGTTGCTTAAAGAAGTTACCAGGAATGATGATGGTACAATAGCAGTAAAAGTTAATTTAGATAATACAACCGCACAGGTTCGGTATGTACGCATCAGGGTAATACATAATGCAGACAATGAGCCAAGCTATACTAACATGAGCGAGATAACTATGTATTATAACGTGCTTAATTAGTAGCTAGAAAAATCCTATCTAAGCTTTTTTAACCTCAATAAGCCGTTCAATTTGAAGGGTTTATTGAGGTTTGAAAAGGTTTTATATTGAGGGTAATGCAAATATTTTACTATTGATTGTTGGCTACCAGTCCATGTTTTATGCTAAGCGCCTGACGGCTATAACATGTTTTGCAATAGCATATCATTAAATTCCTCACCTAATGGCACATATTCCATTATCCCCCAAGCTTGTGTATGATGGCTGGCTTCCGGCTCTTGTTAATAATATTTATATAATTTGATTGTCCTATATTTTCAAATGATTCATTTATAGATATTTGTGATTTTTTTACTGCGATTTCTCCTATACTTTTTTTATACGGGTATTATCAACACTAAATAATAGTTTAACAGTTATTTTGATGCTGATATATTTGGTCTTTACCAATTTAAACCAGTTGGTGCCTTTATTATGAAAAGAGTTCTGTTAGTCGTATGGCTGGTAGTCATTTTTAATTCAGTTTTTTCGCAAACATTTACGCCGCGGCAACTATTCCCCGGGCTATTTGAAGCAGTGCAATTATCAGGCATTTTTCCTGATAACAAGACCTTTGTTGATGCTACTCCAATGCACGACCCTGCAACTATAATGAGGGATTACACCTTAATGAGTACCACAACCGGCTTTAATCTTAAACAATTTGTTATCGCTAATTTTATCATTCCCGGCACTCATAACGATGCCTTTAAAAGTAATGTAGCAGTTGGGATACGCAAGCATATAGATACGTTATGGACCGTATTGTATCGTAAACCGGATTCTATTGCTCAATATTCCTCTTTATTGCAATTACCGGCAGGCTATGTGGTGCCGGGTGGCCGTTTCCGCGAAATGTATTATTGGGACTCTTATTTTACCATGCTTGGTTTGCAGGAAAGCCATAAAACAGAGATCTTACAAAATATGGTAACCGATTTTGCTTACCTGATAGATAAATATGGATTTATCCCTAATGGGATGCGCACTTACTATTTAACCCGTTCACAGCCACCGTATTTCTCGATGATGATCGATCTGCTGGTTAATGACAAGGGTAGTAAGGTGCTTGTTAAATATCAGTCTGAACTTTTAAAAGAATATGCTTTTTGGATGAAGGGCAACCGGAATTTAACTATTGGGCAGGCAAGCGATAATGTAGTGCTTATGCCCAACGGCGAGGTACTTAACAGGTATTGGGATGAGTCGGACAAACCACGCGAGGAATCATATAAAAAAGACATTGATGCTGCAAAGCTCAGTCAACAAAAACCGGAAGAATTTTATCGTAATGTTCGGGCAGCAGCAGAATCAGGTTGGGATTTTAGTTCGAGGTGGTTTAGCAATCCGGCTGATTTGGGAACCATACAAACTACCGATATTATCCCCGTTGATCTGAACTGTTTAATCTATCACCTTGAACTTTCAATTGCGAAATCGTATCGTTTACAAGGCGATCTGCATAATTACAATAACTACCTAAATAAAGCAAACTCCCGTAAAAAGGCCATAATTAAATATTGCTGGAACGAAAAAGAAGGTTGGTTTATGGACTATAACTGGAAATTGAGAAAGGCATCGCCTGTTAAATCACTTGCGGGTGTTTTTCCACTTGAATTTAATATTGCTGATAAAAAGCAAGCTAACAAGATGGCATTAGGTTTAAAATTGAATTTCCTTAAACCAGGAGGGTTGGTTACTACACTCAGCAAAACAGGCCAACAATGGGATAGCCCTAATGCCTGGGCACCGTTGCAATATATGGCTATTGATGGTTTAAGTAAGTATCATCACACTGTTTTGGCGCAATCAATAGCCGAACGGTGGATCAGTACCAATACTCGTGTGTTTGAACAAACGGGAAAGTTGATGGAAAAATATAATGTTATAGATACTGAAGCAAAAGCGGGCGGCGGCGAATACGCGCTTCAGGATGGCTTTGGATGGACTAACGGAGTATTACTAAATTTAATGGATCATTATCCACCCTCGCTTCGTATAAAAATTGAATAATAGGTTTTAAGTTAATATTTATTAGCATAGCTTAGATGTACAATATAAATCTGATTTATGAAGATACTTTCTATAACTTTTTTGCTGCTGATATTCGGTTTGCCAATACTTGCATCAACAAAAAGTGATAGTTTAATTACCACTCTTAAAAACGAACTAACCAAACAAAAAATATACGAAGGCCAAAAAAGGGAGCGGATAGAAAAGTTAAAATCCCAGCTTAGCGCCACACCTAAAAGCGATCTGGATAATCAATACACCATCTGCAGCAAGCTGTTTGAGGAATATAAATCATTTCAGTTCGATTCGGCCTACATTTATATTCAAAAGCTGCTGAATATAAGCCAGCTAACAAAAAACGCGACGAGACAAAACGAAACACGGATAAAACTGGCGTTCATCCTGGTGTCATCGGGAATGTTCAAGGAAAGTTTCGATTGCCTTAGCCATATAAATACCCATTCACTGGCCGATAGTTCAAGGTTTGAATATTACTCTTTGCAGGCAAGAGCCTACTCAGATCTGGCTGACTATAATAACAATAATAAATATTATGCGCCGAATGATAATGCCACATCCATAAAATATATCGATTCGGCTATAGCCTTATGTAAACCTAATTCGTTCGAGATGCT
>JABDDX010000050.1:0-21157 GCA_013287375.1 Bacteroidota bacterium
ACTTTACTGTTGATGTTAATGTAGTCGGTCATGATTTGGCCAGCTTCTATCTTAACAAAATCAAGGTCTTCGTTTTTAGGTTTTACTTCACCTTTTTTCAATGGTTTTAGGCCAAGGGCAATACGCTGCAGGTTGTCGCGGTCAAATGTTTTTTGATCATCCTCATCGCGTTGTTTTTTAAGCTGCGCTTCGTTTAACGTGATCGACCTTTCGGCATCATGTGTTTTAAAGTCGGCTACATCCTGCAATAAATATTTGTAGCTATCGCTGGTGGCCATACGCTGATCGTGCAATGTTTTCAATTGCGGGATTACACCGCTCAAGTCGCCGAATTTGGTATAATCACTTTTAGGGATCACATCAAAAGGCATAGCTGATGGCTCGGTATCTTCTCCATATTTATCCAAAGGAATAACGGATGGGAAACTAATATCAGGGGTTACACCATGGCGTTGGGTTGAGTTACCGGTAATGCGGTAAAACTTAGCTATGGTTAAATTAAGCTGGCCAAATGTACTTTCGCTACCGGTAGGGCGACCTTTTGTAGTTCCGGTTAATTTTGAAACCATATCAGCCAATGAAGGGTCGATAACTTTATCAAGATCGATTTCGGTTTGTACTGAGCCTTTACCATAAGTTTGGGTACCTAATATAACCGCGCGACCGTAATCCTGCAAAGCGCCTGAGAAAATCTCGGATGCTGAGGCGCTAAAGCGATCAACTAAAATAGCAAGCGGTCCGCTGTAAGCAATTGACGGATCATCATCGCTGTCAATCTCAATTTTGGCTCTTGTATCTTTTACCTGTACAACAGGGCCTTCTTTAATAAACAAGCCTGTAAGCGAAATAGCTTCGGCTAATGAACCACCGCCATCTTCGCGAAGATCTAATACTATACCGTCAACATGCTCATTTTTAAGCGTGTCTAAAATACGGCTAACGTCGCGGGTTGTACTGTGGTAATTTGGATCACCGGCTTGCATACCATTATTATCTACATAAAATGCAGGAATATCAATAATACCTATCTTAACCGTTTTGCCGTTGCTGTTATAAGTGCGGATCTCTTTTTTAGCCAGTTCATCCTGGATAACAATTTTATCACGAACGATTTCAACTATTTTTAGTTTACCGCCAGCGCTTGAGCCTGCAGGTAATATTTGTAATTTAACGGTGGTTCCTTTAGGACCACGTATTAACGCGATGGCATTATCCAATCTCCAACCTACAACATTCTGGTATTCGCCATCTTTGCCTTGCGCTACACCTACAATGCGGTCTTTAGGGCTTAACTGGTGGCTTTTATCTGCCGGGCCGCCCGGTACCAGGGTGCTAATGGTTACATACTCGTTCTCGAAAGTCAGCGTGGCGCCAATACCTTCCAGTGAACGTGACATTTCCATATTGAACTGGGCTGCGTTAAACGGATTGAAGTAATTGGTATGCGGATCTACAGCTTCGGTAAAAGCATCCATAAAAGTTTGGAATACTTCCTGGTTTGATAATTTGTTGGATTGAGATAACAAATTCTCGTAACGTTTTTTAAGCGTTTCCTTATTTTTAGCCATATCAGGGCTGGCTATTTTAAGGTTAAGCAAATCGTATTTAACACGCTTTAGCCATAACTCGTCCATGTCTTTTTGGGTAGCAATATATGGCAGGTCCTCACGATCGTAGGTGAAAGTTTCGTTTTTATTGTAATCAAAATTATCATCTATATGGGCTAATGAATATTTGATCAGATCAAGGTACCTTTTCTGGAAAACGTTAAAGATGTAAAATACATCATTCAGGTTACCGGCTTTCAAATCATCATCTAACTGATATTTAAAGTTAGCGAATGCCTTAACATCTGAAGATAACAGGTAGTTATGATCAGGGTCGATTTTTTTAAGATAACGATCATAAATAATTGCCGATAAGGAATCATTCAGATCAACTTTTTTATAGTTGTATTTTGAAATCAACGAAGCAACTTCTTTACAAACCAGGTTTTGCCTTGCATCGGGTTGCAAATCATTTGAGCCATCAACTCTTATTGGTTTTGATGGGGCCGCGTGGCAGGCTACGGCAGCACTAAGTACTAATACGAAATATAATTTCTTGAACATATCTTTTACAGTCTTTAAACGGGGATTAAAATAAAACATCAATACTTGTGCCTAATGTGAGTTGCTAAAGTAAATAAAAAGAGACAGTTGAAAAGCTGCCTCGCAAATTAAGAAATGCCAATATTACAATATTGTTTGAATTTTATACCTAGTAGACCCCCATTTTACGCTATTGTTACAAAAAAATGGTGAAACTAATTGTTTTTTTTATCGGTAGTTACCATAGCATCAGATGCATAGCGCCATTCGGCTTTGGTAAGAATGGGTTTATATTGTTGTACAAATTTTAGTTCTTTTTGAATAGCGGCAGTGGTTGCAAGCAAGCCGTTTGTATTGGCTAATTGCAATGCCTCGGCTAAATCCTGCTGTGCCTGTAAGGCATCGCCCATGTTGGCTTTAACTATGGCCAGGTCCATTAAGTTTGCAATAGTGAGTTGGTTATTATTTTGCTGGCGCGATATAGTGCTGCTTTGCAGTAAGAACCATTTAGCTTCAGAAAAACGATTTTGTTTGATGTATAGTTTTGCCAGATCGCTAAAATTATAGCTGGCAATATCGTAAATCCTGAAACGCATGTTGTGTTGCGCTACTTTCATAATGGCTGATTCGGCCAGTTCAATATTATAATCGCTTTGTTGGAAATTGAATTTGGGGATCTTTACTTTTACCTGGCTAATATAGGCAGCCGGTATTTTTTTTATGGAATGATCCTGAGGTAAAGCAATAGCCGGATAGCGAACGTGCTTTTTAAAGCTAATGTTGTACCACTGGGCAGAGGCCGACAAACTAACACTTAATGATAGTACTACAGCTAGAAGAAACTTCATGCGTTATTTCCCTTGGGTTTAATAAATTAATTAATTAGCAATTGTACGTAATTAATAACGGGAAAGTTAAGCATTTATTCGGAATAAGATCAATATTATTTTGGTCTGACAAAAATCAGGCAAAAACCTCGATTTGATTTTCATCATGCGAAGCCCAAACCATATATGGATGCGTATCGGCATGATAAATATCGCCGTGGGCGGATATACCAATAACTCCTGCAAAACCGTCAATTGGTTTTAATTCATTCAATGTTTTTTCTGTCGCGGGGGATAGTAGCATGCCATCGGTTACCCGGGTAACAATTTTAGTAGCAACGGCTCCGCTAACAATATCTTCGCCAACGCCGGTGCATGATATGCCCGCAAATTTGTTGCAGTAATTACCTGCCGCGGTAGCCGAATCACTTACACGGCCAGGTATTTCGAAGCCTTTGCCACCTGTACAAGTAGCCGCTGCTAAATCGCCATTTATATCAAGGGCCACACAACCAACGGTGCCCAGGCGAATGGAATCGCTTAGCTTTTTTTCATATTCCCAACGGCGTTGGGGTATTTCGGGGTTGTAGTATTTAAAGCCGTTTTCGCGGGCATAGTTTTGCGCGCCTCCGCCACTTAAAACCTTATCTTCCTGATCTAAAAGCTTACGGGCAATGCAGATTGGGTTTTTAACATCTTCAATATTGATCACTCCCGAAAATCGCAGCGTTTTACCATCCATCAGGGATGCGCTCATCCTTATTTTGCCATCGCTCTGTATTTGTGAGCCGGTACCGGCATTAAACAGATCGCAATCTTCTAAAAGTCGCACAACATAAACCACGGTTTCCAGCGCGGTATGGCTGGCCAGATGCTTGTAACCCTGCTCCACTATTTCCTTTAATGCTTCCTGTTTCGCTTTTTTAACTTCGTGATTGGTTCGCGATTCGCTAAAAAATCCCCCGTGAATGATTAATTTCATTTCTCTTAGATTTGAGACATTAGATTTGAGATTGCTTCCCTGGCATTTTTTAATGTAAAGGTGGTTATTAGTCTCCTATCTTAAATCTATTTATCAGCCTTAATAAATACTCCGTTCTCAACCTTAACAACCTTTTTAATGAGTAATTTGTGTTGTAAAAGATCATATTTATCATAAATAGACATTACATGCACCTTCAAATTCTCGATAGATACGGGTGCGCCTATCTCAACATCGTAAATATTGGTCTCCACCATATTGCGGCCATCTACCAAAATAATCAATCCGGAGCCTATGGCTTCCATCATGCTGCCTTCGGTGATGAGCAGGCCTGCATCCTCGCCCAAACCAATACCTAAAATACCCGGGTTGCTGGCAACAGCATATAATAAACGACCAATGCGGCCGCGTTGTACAAAGTGGGTATCTATAAAAACAGAATCAATAAAGCCCAAACCGGCAGTTATTTGCACATGGCCTTTGATCAAAGCCTCGTTGCTGGACCCTCGGTATATCATGTGTGCCGAAGCCGCCGCGGCGCCTGCCGATGTGCCTGCGATAACAAAATTATCGTCCTGATAACGTTGTTTCAGGATCTGTAAAAACTCGGTACCGCCAAAAATCGCGCTCAGGCGCAGTTGGTCGCCCCCGCTGAACATGACTACATCCGCCTCGCGGATGCGTTGTAGATATTCAGGGTTGGCGGCATCTTCGCGGGTACGGATATCGAGAATGTTGATATTAGCAACACCAAGGTGATTGAAAGCGCTGATGTATTCGGTACTTACCAACTCGGGGATTTGCGACGCGGTAGTGATCACCTCAACTTTTGATGCTTCGTGATGGGCAGATTCGGTGATGATGCGTTTTAAAATACCCTGCTCAAAAAACTTGATATAGTTGGGTTGCAAAATATTTTCCTGGGCGCTAATATTACTGCCCATATCAACGGCTCCTCCAATTATTATCAGTTTTCCTTTCGGGTCGGTCATGCTGTATTTATTTAGTGAATGAGTGATTGTGTGAATGAGTGATTAATGTTAGCGTTGAATTTTTATCACTGAATCGTTCATCCACACAATCATTTATTGTTAGCAAATACAAATTAAAATAAAAAGCAGCGTAAAGGCTATTGTTATTTGTTAATAGTGGGTGTATTTATGCACAATTGCGGTATTTGCTCACCTGGCTGGCCGACCTCTCTGCGCCGGTGGCACAAAGAGGTGAAAAATAAAAGTCAAATTTCCCCTCTTTGTAGCGCAGCGATAGAGAGGGTGGTCGAGCGGAGCAAGACCGGGTGAGTAAACTATGCGGGCGACATTAGCGCAAATACGTGGCGCATAGTTGACTCACCCCGAATGCGCTACGCTGTTCGACCTTCTCTCCGGCAAGCCGGAAAGAGGGTGAAAACGCTGGCCGTTGGCTAAATCTAAACCACCTTGTCATTCTGAGCGGAGCGAAGAATCTGTAAGGTTGAAACAAGTTGATAGATTCTTCGCTCCGCTCAGAATGACAAAAGGAGGAAGGCTTGTTAAGCGGGTTAAGTGAAAACCGGGTTAATAAAATATTAATTTTTACTACAAAAGGTGTTGTTAGCTTGTTACGCATTTAGTTTTAGTAAATTTAAGCCCTTAACATTGAAAAGTACTTTATGAAAATAGAAAATATACAGGTATTGCGTGGGCCGAACATTTGGAGTGGAAGCCGTAAAAAGTTAATCCAGATGCGGTTGGATCTGCA
This sequence comes from Bacteroidota bacterium, assembly GCA_013287375.1. Taxonomy (GTDB): domain Bacteria; phylum Bacteroidota; class Bacteroidia; order Sphingobacteriales; family Sphingobacteriaceae; genus Mucilaginibacter. The sequence continues at coordinate 5,640 of JABDDX010000050.1, forward strand.
AGAACTTGAGCATAAGCCTACTAATAAAATAGATGGTTTTTATGAGCGCCTTAAAGCTTTGATACCAAGCTTGCAGGAGCACCGCTGTTCGCCGGGTGTACCGGGTGGCTTTTATCAGCGGATTGTTGCCGGTACCTGGATGGGACATGTGATTGAGCATATCGCTTTGGAGATACAAACCCTTGCAGGCATGGATACCGGTTATGGCCGCACCCGTGAAACTAAAACAGTGGGGGTTTATAACGTGGTTTTTACTTATCTGGAAGAAAAAGTAGGCATTTATGCTGCGGAAGCAGCTGTACGTATTGCTGAAGCTTTAATCACCGGTGAGCATTATGATCTGGAGCATGATATACAGCAAATGCGCGAGATTCGTGAGGCTACCCGTTTGGGGCCGAGTACAGGATCGATAGTGGAAGAAGCGATTGCCAGGGATATTCCGTGGATCAGGCTGAACAATCAATCGCTTGTGCAACTGGGCTATGGTAAAAATCAGGTGCGTTTCCGTGCTACCATGACCGAGAAGACAAGCTGCATAGCCGTTGACATCGCCAGCAATAAAGAAGAAACTAAACGCCTTTTACAGGAGCAGGCTATTCCGGTTGCTAAGGGTATTACCATTTCATCAACCGAGGGGGTGGATGAAGCTATTCGTAGAGTGGGCTTTCCGTTGGTATTTAAACCGCTGGATGGCAACCATGGTCGTGGTATATCTATCAACATAAAAAACAGGGAAGATGCTGTTGAGGCGTATGAATTCGCGGCCAGAATATCGCGCAAGGTGATTGTGGAGCGATATGTAACGGGTTATGATTTCAGGGTTTTGGTGATTGATAATAAAATGGTGGCGGCTGCCCTGCGCGATCCGGCGCATGTGAAGGGGGATGGTACATCAACCGTGCAACAACTCATCGACATTGAAAATACAGACCCGCGCCGTGGTTACGGACATGAGAATGTGTTGACCTTGATAACTGTTGACCGTGACACTTTGGATCTGTTAGAGAAGAAAGGCTATACGCTGGATACGGTCCCCGCTGCTGGCGAAAAGGTGTTTGTAAAATCTACAGCTAACCTGAGCACCGGCGGAACATCAGTTGATGTAACCGACCATGTGCACCCGCAAAATATTTTTATCTGCGAACGGATCTCGAAGATTATCGGGCTGGATATATGCGGCATTGATATTATGGCCGAAAACCTGACCGAACCATTAACCGAAACCGGTGGTGTGGTGCTGGAAGTGAATGCCGCGCCGGGTTTTAGGATGCACATCGCGCCGAGCGAAGGTTTACCACGTAATGTGGCGGGGCATGTGATTGATATGTTGTATCCTGCGGGCAAATCGTCGCGCATACCTATTATAGCAGTTACGGGTACTAATGGCAAAACTACCACCACCCGTTTAATTGCGCATATTGTTAAAAATAACGGGCATAGGGTAGGCTTTACTACATCTGATGGTATCTACGTACAAAATAACATGATGTTGAAGGGCGATACTACAGGTCCTGTTAGCTCCGAGTTTATTTTGAAGGATCCGACGGTTGATTTCGCTGTGCTGGAAACGGCTCGTGGCGGGATATTACGCTCGGGCTTGGGCTTTGGCTTTTGCGATATAGGCGTGGTTACCAATATTCAGGAAGACCATTTAGGCTTGGCTGATATTCATACTTTGGAGGACTTGACACGGGTGAAAAGTGTGATCATCAACGCTGTCAAAAAAGATGGCTGGGGTGTTTTGAATGCGGATAATGAGTATTGCGTGCGTATTGGCAAAAAGGCCAGTTGTAACATTGCTTATTTCAGCATGAATGAGAATAACCCGGTAATCAAGGCGCATTGCAAAAAAGGTGGTATTGCCTGTGTGCATGAAAATGGCTTTATCACCATTAAAAAAGGCGACTGGAAAATACGGGTACAACGCACCATACAAATCCCGCTGACTTTTGGCGGCACCGTGCCGTTTATGATTGAGAACGTGATGGCGGCAACTTTGGCGACATTTTTATGGGGCTTTAAAACCGAGGATATTAAAATTTCGCTCGAAACCTTTATACCATCGGCAGCGCAGACACCGGGCCGGATGAATATTTTTGAGTTCAAGGATTTTAGGTTCATGATAGATTTTGCCCATAACCCTGATGGTTACAGAGGTATAAAAGAGTTTTTAAGTCACCTGGATTCGCCACTGAAAATTGGCATTATAGCAGGTACCGGCGACAGGCGCGATGAGGACATCCGCGAACTGGGTAAGCTATCGGCAGAGATGTTTGATTACATTATCCTGAGGCAAGAAAAGCACCTACGCGGGCGTACCGAGGAAAATATATTATCGCTATTAAAAGAAGGTATATTGTCGGTTGATGCCAATAAGCAATTTGAGGTAGTACCTAAAGAGATTGATGCCATTAAACATGCTATGAGTCTGGCCAAACCGGGCACCTTTATAACTGCTTTGAGTGATGTGGTGGATAACGCGATTGAAACGGTACAGAACTACCAGGAGCAGGAGAGGAACGGGTTGTTTAATGTGTAGCCCCCCGGCCCCCTGAAGGGGAGGAAATATTTAGATTTTAGATTTACGAAGTTTTAAAAACTTCGTAAATTTTAATAAAACTTAATATTGATGAATAAAATACATCAGGAAGTTAAAATTTCCCTCGCCAATATTCGCCACGTTTAAATTATCGAGGAATTGCTTAACAGGCACGTAATTATTTAAATTAACATCACTTAACAGTACGGGTTTTTCCGTTGGAAGATAAATAACTATACCGCGCATCATTCCGTTTTTTGATCTGATGCGGACATCTTTGTAAGCGTTTATCGTGTTTATATCAAGAGTCTTGGGTGTGTGAAACTGGTATTTAAAGGTTAATTGGTTTGAGTCATTATCAATGATAACCCCGTTGGGGACATATATTACCTCAAAGATCAACATTAGAATCACACTAAAGATACATACAGCAAAAGTAATCGCGCATAGCATTGGAATTAAGGCCCTGTCCTCGGGTTGCGCGTTGATAATTAGACAGATACTGAAAATAAATAAGATCAAAAGCAAGGGGCAAACATAGATCTTATAATTAAACATCTTTTGCGGGCCGATCTCTATATTCATGGTAATTATTATATTAATAGTAAGGTTTACCAAATCTAAAAAAATATTGTAAAACCTATGCTACCGTAAGCGTCCAGCTTGTGGTAAACGTGTAAAGCAAATATAATAGGTGCAAAGGGAATAGCATAAACCCACAAGCGGGACGCTTGCGGTAGCTATGTAATCTAAATAAAATTGTCATGCTGAGGAACGAAGCATCTGTAGTGATGTGAACTACTTTACAGATTCTTCGCTGCGCTCAGAATGACAATGGGGTGAACGAATGCCACGTGCTTTCTCTGAATGAATGCATCTATAAAATTGATTTCCGGGGTCTCAAAAAACAAACTACAATCTTTTGAGTTAACAATGTGGTATATTGTGAAAATATTCCTGCTTAACTATTCAACTGAATGGCTCAATCGCTTTTAAGAAAAAATGAAGAAGACAGGTTAGCTGCGCTTCATTCATATGATATATTTGACTCGGGCGAAGAGAAAGATTTTGATGCACTCACTTCATTAGCATCAGCTATTTGCCAGATACCAATTGCCCTCATCACTTTTATTGATGATAAGCGGCAGTGGTTTAAATCGCATCATGGTACCGAAGTTACCGAAAACCTGCGTGAATTATCCTTTTGTACCCATGCCATTACATCCGGCGAGGATATTATGGTAGTGCCCGATCCATTGCGTGATGAGCGTTTTGCTAATAATCCCATGGTTACCGGACCAACTAAAGTGGGTTTTTATGCAGGTGTGCCTTTAATTAATGAGGATGGGTATGCCCTGGGTACTTTATGTGTGCTCGATCAGCAAACGCATACGCTATCAACCCAACAAATTGAAGCTTTAAAAACTTTGGCTAAGCAGGTGGTTGATAAAATTGAACTGCGCAGGAAAGTTTTAACGTTGGAAAAAGCTAACCAGGAGTTGCTTAACTCCAATGTGCTTATTCAGAAATTTGCCTCTATGGCGGCACATGATATTAAAAACCCGCTCAGCACCATTATGCTAACCTCGCAGGCGCTTAAAATACGCCTCGAAAAAATACAGGACGAAGGTTGCCTGCGGTTGGTCGACCTGAATGTTACGTCTACCAAAAACTTGCTGGGACTGGTTGATGAAATGCTGGAGTATTCTAAATCGCCATCGTTATTAATCACCAAAAAGCAACAAGTCGACTTAAACAGCCTTTTACGAAAAGTAATAACCATGGTGGCGGTGCCGGAAAATGTTGAAATTATTTTGCCGGAGGAAAATCACAGTCTGTATATCTCCATTATAGCGTTTGAGCAAATTATGCTTAATTTATTAAGCAACGCCATAAGGTATAATAACAAGGAGCAGGGTTATGTGAAGATAGTTTTTGGGCAGGATGATGAATTTTACCGCTTTGAGGTTGAGGATAATGGTATTGGCATTGCCGAGCAATACCACGAAAAGATATTCGGCAACAACTTCACCCTAAAAATAACAGATCGTTATAATAACAAAGGCTCGGGCATTGGTCTGTCTACCGTTAAAGATTTGCTGAGCGTATTGAATGGGAATATCTCGGTACGGTCGGTACCTGGTGAGGGGGCGACGTTTTTCGCCACGCTGAAAAAGTAATTAAGACTTTTAACCTTGTCATTCTGAGCATAGCGAAGAATCTGTAAAGTAGTTTACGCTTGTACAGATGCTTCGTCCCTCAGCAAATTACTTTTTTATAAAAAAATGTAAACAGATTTACGAAGTTTTAAAAACTTCGTAAATCTTAGAGATGCTGCGGTTACTTTTTATTTGAAATTACTGGTGCGGTTAAAATACCTACCACAGGCTGAAGGTTGATGAGTTGCAGTTAATTTTCTAACAATACTTTTAAAGCTTTTTCCCTCGCGGCGTGTTCAAACGTATCATAGGCCTTGATCATTTCATCTAATTTGAAACGATGGGTAATTAGTTTTTTAGGTTCTATTTTTTTTGATTGAACTGTTTTAAATAGCATAGGCGTGGTAACGGTATCGACCAGGCGTGTAGTAATGGAAATATTCCTGTCCCAAAGCTTTTCCAGATGAAGGGTAACGCTTTTTCCATGCACACCAATATTAGCGATATGTCCACCGGCCGAAATAATTTCTTCGCATAATTCAAACGTTGGAGGTATACCCACTGCCTCAATGGCGGTATCAACACCTTTCTTATTGGTAAGGGCCATTACTTTTTCAATAGCGTTTTCCTTGGCGCTGTTAATGGTATGCGTAGCTCCGAAGGTTTTGGCAACCTCCAGTCGGTTATCATCCTGGTCAATCACAATAATTTCTGCAGGTGTATAAAATTGAGATGTTAATAGGGCAGCCATACCTACCGGCCCTGCGCCTACTATGGCTATGGTATCACCCGGTTTCACTTGCCCATTCAAAACACCACATTCAAAACCAGTGGGTAAAATATCGCTCAGCATCACCAGCGCTTCTTCGTCAGACCCTGCGGGTATCGGATAAAGGCTGTTATCAGCATAAGGTATCCTTACATATTCGGCCTGGCATCCGTCAATCATATAGCCCAATATCCAGCCTCCATTTTCGCAATGCGAATACATTCCTTTTTTGCAATATTCACACTTACCGCAGGAGGTAACGCAGGATATGATCACGTGATCACCTTTTTTGAAATTACTTACCGTACTCCCAACTTCTTCAATAATTCCTACACCTTCATGCCCCAAAATTCTTCCACTTGCAACTTCAGGCATGTCGCCTTTCATAATATGCAGGTCTGTTCCACATATAGTTGTTTTCAGGATCTTTACAAGGGCATCTGTTGTTTCTTTTATTACTGGTTTTGGTTGTTCTTCCCATGATTTTTTTCCGGGGCCGTAATACACTAATGCTTTCATATATTTTTATTTAAGTAGATGCAGTAAATGTATACAGGCAACTCTGTATAACTAATGATACACATCATACTTACAAATGATTATGGTCATGTTTAGCCAGCCGGGGTTAAATAAAAAAGATGATTAAATGTGGTTCAAGATCTTAATTTTTACTGTTTTTTGATCAAAAAAGGCTTAAAATAGATGTCTTGTTAGTCAGAAAATGGCTGTTTTAAGCAGTTTTTACAACTTAAATCGCTCAAAAAGTAACCTAAAAGCGCTGTTTTTGGGCTATTTTAGGCATAAAAATGGCTCAAAAGTGTAGCAATTGTACCACGTGTATCATGTATTTCCTGGTACAGTTACGGCTTCCTTTTTGATACCAGTTGGGACAAGTAGTAGTGCCACAGCAGCATGCTAGCTACTGTCCGGTACGGTTGCCATTGAGCGGCAATTTCAATTATTTCTTCTTTACTGGTGCCGGTGGGAAAGCCTTTCACCCGTTTCAAAGCATTAACCGCAGCCAAATCACCGGAGGGGAATATGTCGGCCCGTTGTAGTACGAACATGAGGTATACATCAATAGTCCAGTTACCTATGCCTTTAAGGGTGATGAGCTTAGCGCGGATAGCATCGTTAGGAAGATGCTCTAACTCAGTAAGATTAAGTTGGCCGCTTAACAAGGCTTCGGCCAGGTATTTGATATAGATGGTTTTTTGCCGGCTGCAATAGCAGGCCCGCATTTCTTCATCGGTAAGCAGCAGCAGGCGCGATGGGGTGAGCTCCTGCACACGCTCCTTAAGTTTATTCAGCGCTGATAGAGCAGATGCCAGCGAAACCTGCTGCTCCAGAATAATGTGTACCAGTGTTTCAAACGTATTGGGTCTCGACCACATTGGCGGGTAACCATACGCCGTGATGATGGCCGAAAGGTCGGCATCCTGTGATGCCAGCTGGTCACAAATAGTATGGAAATTGGATTTGCTAAACTGTTCGCTCATATAATTGTTATTTTAAAATTACTAATTTCTTTAGGATTTAGCCTAAAATTTCTGACTTTTACATTATGACAAACCTGCCTCCTTTAGCCGAGCGTATGCGCCCCAAAAATCTGGATGATTATGTGGGGCAGAAACACCTTGTGGGTAAGGGCGCGGTTTTGCGCAAGGCTATTGAATCAGGCTCGCTGCCGTCGATGATATTCTGGGGGCCGCCGGGAGTGGGGAAAACCACGCTGGCCTATATTATATCGCAAACCTTATACCGGCCGTTTTTCGCGTTGAGTGCCATTAATTCGGGAGTTAAGGATGTTCGCGAGGTAATAGAGAAAGCTGCCCTGCTAAAAGAGGAAGGCGAAACACTACCCATTTTATTTATTGATGAGATACATCGCTTCAGTAAATCACAACAGGACTCGTTACTTGGAGCGGTTGAGCGTGGTACGGTTACGCTGATTGGTGCTACTACCGAGAATCCATCGTTCGAGGTGATCTCGGCTTTGCTATCGCGATGCCAGGTTTATATTTTGCAACCGCTGGAAGAAGATGATCTGCTTAGTCTGCTAAAAAAGGCCATGAAGGAAGATGTGGTGCTACGCGATAAAAAGATAGATATTAAGGAGGACGAGGCATTATTGCGCCTATCCGGCGGTGATGCCCGCAAGCTGCTGAATATATTTGAGCTATTGGTAAACGCATTCAAAGGCAAAAAGATAGAACTTACCAATGAAAATGTATTGGAGCATGTGCAGCAAAACATGGCGCTGTATGATAAGGGCGGCGAGCAGCATTATGATATTATATCGGCATTCATCAAATCCATGCGTGGCAGCGACCCTAATGGCGCGGTCTACTGGTTGGCGCGGATGATAGTTGGGGGCGAAGACCCGCTATTTATTGCCCGGCGAATGCTGATACTGGCTTCGGAGGATATTGGTAATGCTAATCCCAATGCTTTACTTCTTGCTCAGGCCTGTTTTGAATCTGTAAACAAGATCGGCATGCCGGAATCGCAGTTGATCCTGTCGCAAACAGTTATTTATCTGGCAACATCGCCAAAAAGTAATTCGGCTACTACCGCTATTGGCGCAGCTATCGCTTTGGTTAAACAAACCGGTGATCTGCCCGTGCCATTGCATCTGCGCAACGCCCCAACTAAACTGATGAAGAACATTGGCTATGGCAAAGGCTACAAATATGCCCATAGCTTTGAAGGTAATTTTACTGATTTGGATTTTCTGCCGGATGCCATAAAAGGCACCAAGATATATGAGCCAGGTAACAATGCCCGCGAGAATGAGGCCAAAGAGAAATTAAAGAAACTTTGGGGAGATAGGTATAAATATTAAGCCCCCTAACCTCCTGAAGGGGAATGTAAAAATTAAATGAGCTACCAGACTTACGAAGTTTTCAAAACTTCGTAAGTCTAAATAAATAAGACTTCTGATATATTTGTATCATGTATTCTATCAGAACCGCAACCGTTGCCGACGTTGAAACAATCCGCCAATTGGCACAGGAAATATGGTATGCTACCTATTTATCTATCTTGTCAAAAGAACAACTGGATTATATGCTGACCGAGATCTATTCAACCGAAAAAATAACGCAGCAAATTGAAAATAACGAGCAAACTTTCATGCTGATTATTGAAGAAGAGCAGATCGTGGCCTTTGCGGCTTATTCGCCACGCGAGGAGGATCCGGAAATATACAAACTGCACAAACTATATTGCCTGCCAGCCACTCAGGGCAAAGGCTATGGCAAATTATTGATAAACGAGGTAAGTAACAAAGTATTGGAAGCAGGTAAGCACTTGTTAGAGTTAAATGTAAATCGCCATAACAAAGCCCAAAGCTTTTACGAAAAAATGGGCTTTAAAGTAATGTACGAGGATGATATCGCCATCGGCCCTTACTGGATGAACGATTACATCATGCGCAAAGAGCTGGCTTAATATCTACCACAAAAAATAGCGATGAATTTACATCCATCGCTATTTTTTAAGATTTCTGATTTTTATGTTAGTGCGTTTAAGTTTGGCTTGCGGAAGAAAGCAGCTTTTACTTGATCTACGTAATCTAATTTTTCCCAGGTAAACAGTTCCACTTCTTTGGTAATAACAGTTCCATCATGGGCTGTAAAGCTTTTGGTTACCACCTGGCTTGGTTTACCAAAGTGACCGTAAGCCGCTGTTTCGCTATAAATAGGGTTACGCAGTTTAAAGCGGGTTTCAATAGCATATGGGGTCATGTTAAATATCGCCTCCACCTCTTTAGCAATCTCGCCATCGTGCAAATTAACTTTGCTTGTACCATACGTATTTACATAAATACCCATTGGTTGTGCAACGCCTATCGCGTATGATACCTGTACCAATACCTCATCACAAACACCTGCAGCAACTAAATTTTTAGCTATGTGACGTGTCGCATATGCAGCAGAGCGGTCAACTTTCGAAGGATCTTTGCCTGAGAATGCACCACCACCATGTGCGCCTTTACCGCCATAGGTATCAACAATAATTTTACGGCCTGTTAAACCGGTATCGCCATGCGGCCCGCCGATAACAAACTTGCCGGTAGGGTTAATGTGGTATTTAATATCGTCACTAAAAAAGTGAGCGTATTTAGGGTATTTAGCTTTTACACGAGGTATTAATATGCTGATGATATCGCTGCTGATTTTAGCCAGCATTACTTTTTCTTCATCAAAATCATCATGTTGGGTTGATATAACAATCGCGTCGATACGGGTCGGTTTATTGTTATCATCATATTCCAACGTAACCTGCGATTTGGCATCCGGGCGTAAGTACTTGATTTCGCTGTTCTCACGGCGGATAGCAGCTAATTCAATTAATAAAGCATGTGCAATATCTAAAGCCAAAGGCATATAGTTATCAGTTTCGCTGGTGGCATAGCCAAACATCATACCCTGGTCGCCTGCGCCTTGCTCTTCTTTCGCCTGGCGGTCAACACCCTGGTTAATATCAGGTGATTGCTCATGAATTGCTGATAGCACACCGCACGAGCTGCCATCAAACATATATTCGCCTTTGGTATAACCAATTTTGTTGATCACCTCGCGGGCAATTTTTTGTACATCTAAATAAGCTTTTGATTTTACTTCACCCGCCAAAAAAACCTGGCCGGTAGTAACTAAAGTTTCGCAGGCAACTTTTGAATCTGGATCGAAAGCTAAAAATTGATCTATCAGCGCATCCGAAATTTGATCGGCAACTTTATCCGGATGTCCTTCCGACACGGATTCTGAAGTGAATAAGTATGGCATATTTTTTTAAATAAACTTTAAGAAATAGGATAAACGTAAATAAAAAGCAGAGGGGTTTAACTGGATAGCAGTAAAAAGAAGCATGGTTTTAGCACTTTTTTACGTGGTTGCAATCCGGTCCTGATATATTCAGGACATTAAATCAGTCCACCGTTGGGTGGCAAAAATAAAACAATTTTTACAAAGCCGAAAATACATTTACTTTTGCCGGCACTAAAATATATCTGGTTGAAAAGGAAAGCTTTATTTATTATAAACCCGGTAGCAGGAGGGAAGAAGAAAGATGATGTACCGGCTTTAATAGAAAAAAACCTGGATAAGGCTGTTTTTGAATACACCATTGTTTTTAGCGATGGCGTTAGGCACGCGCATACCATTGCAAAAGAAGCTATTGGCAAATTTGAGCTGGTGGTGGCAGTTGGTGGCGATGGTACAGTGAATGAGATCGCGTCGGCTATAACCGGTAGCAATGCCGTTATGGGGGTTTTACCTTATGGCTCGGGCAATGGGCTATCCAGGTTCTTAGGCATCCCGATGGATACGGAAGCTGCTATAAAAAACCTGAATAACTGGCATGTGGAATCTATCGACTCGGCAACAGCCAATGGTGAGTTGTTTTTTAATATGGCAGGCATGGGTTTCGATGCTCATATTGCCGAAGTTTTTTCGCATAAAGAGAAGCGGGGTTTTAGTACTTATGTTAAATCTGCTTTTCACGAGATTGCCAATTATAAAGCTGATACCTATTATATAGATATAGATGGAACTAAAAGCCAGCACGAAGCCTTCATGCTCAGTTTTGCAAATTCCTCCCAATATGGTAACAATGCGCATGTATCGCCCCATGCATCCGTTCAGGATGGATTGATAGATGTTTGTGTGATCAGGCCGTTCCCGTTATGGCGGTTTATAGAGATGGGCATCCGTATGTTCACCAAAACATCCGAAGGTTCAAAATACGTATCAATTATGCGTGGCAAAAATATTAAAGTACGGCGCGACAAACCTGGCCCTATGCACCTGGATGGTGAGCCTCGTATTGCCGGTACCGACATTGAAATAATTGTAGTACCGTCTTCATTAAAAATTATTGCAGGCGATACCTATCGGCACAAGCAATAAGTAAAAAACTTTTTTCTTTATCTTGCATCCCCCGACTTAGGGCTTCAGACTTAATCAAAATCAGGAAATCATGTCGAAAAAAAATAATTATACCGGGATAATGTACTCTACCGATCCCGATTTTCAATATCAGCAAGAGCATAACGGGTCAAACGAAGCGTTACCACCTCAGCAACAAAACCTTAAAGTTTTTTTGGATCGTAAAGGTGGCGGTAAATTGGTTAGCCGGATAACCGGTTTTATTGGCCCTGATAGCGCGCTGCAAGAAATAGGAAAAAAACTAAAATCAAAATGTGGTGTTGGTGGTTCGGTAAAGGATGGGGAGATATTAATACAGGGGGATTTTAGAGATAAAATTGTGACTTTATTACAAACTGATGGCTTCAAAGTGAAGCAAGCGGGCGGATAAGGCTATTTTTAATAAATAAAAAAGATGAAAATTTAATGAAATCGACACAATTCAACCCCTTTATTGTCGTTATATAAGCCTGAAAATGATATTTAAATAATATTAAACATAAGGGGAGAAAATAAAACTGCCGCTACCCGGGAAAGTTAATATTCTGTAAATATGTATGTTATTAGCGTTATTTGTAGGTTTACATACGCTTAGACCAAATGATAGCATAATAGTTACATACTTTTTATAAATTATTTTTTGTTAATATTGAAAAAAATAGGTTGTATTGTAAAAAATAATGGTTCAACATACAATTTAATTGGGTTTAGGCGTTACTAACTCACCAATTATTGTTTTTGATGAGTACTTAACAGTTAAAAAAGCGGGTGAAGCATAAAATAATTTTTTTATCTCATTAAAATTCTAATTTTGTTACCCGCTAAAAAACAAGCATTTAATTAACATATTTATATAAACACTGACTAAAAACTAAAATTTTAAAGTAATGGCAAATGTACCGTCAAAACCAACCGCTCCAGTAAAAAAAGAAAGCTCAAGCTCATCGAGCATTTTTGCCACGTTGGCAATTCCAATTTGTTTAATCGTATCTGTATGTGTATACATTTTTTTCCTTGGTGATGCAAGTCACTTCAAAGGTGGCGACCCAACCAGTGATCCAGCCGACGTATTCGGTATCGTTCACAAAGGTGGTGTATTAGTACCTTTAGTAATGGGATACGTATTAATGGTTATCGTGTTTTCTATCGAGCGTTTTATTGTTATCGGTAAAGCAACAGGTACCAGCAGCATCGAAACTTTTGTTAGAAAAATACAAACTTTTCTTTCTTCAGGTAACATTGATGCAGCTACTGCAGAGTGCGACAAACAAAAAGGTTCTGTTGCCAATGTAATTAAAGCCGGTTTGAAAAAATACCGCGAAATGGAAACTGATGACACAATGGATATCGGTCAAAAAGCTTTAGCTATCCAAAAAGACATTGAAGAAGCAACAGCTTTAGAAATGCCAATGTTAGAGCAAAACTTAACAATCATAGCTACTTTGGTATCTATCGGTACATTAACAGGTTTGTTAGGTACGGTTGTGGGTATGATCAAGGCCTTCGCCGAGTTAGCAAACAACGGTGGTGGTACTAACACAGGTGCATTATCAGCGGCTATCTCTGAAGCATTGGTTAACACCGCTTTAGGTATCAGTACTTCAGCATTATCAATTGTAATGTACAACGTATTTACATCAAAAATTGATAATCTTACTTACGCAATTGACGAAACAGGATTCAGCATTGTGCAAACATTTGCTGCATCTCACAAAAAATAAATAAGGTACAGTTTATTTTATATCCCGGCTGTAAAACTACCGCCGGGGTATAAGTGAATTATATATTTACTCATTTTAATAAAATAGATTATGCCCAGAGTAAAAGTCGCGAGGAAGAGTACGGCAATTGACATGACGGCAATGTGCGACGTAGCTTTTCTTTTGCTTACCTTTTTTATATTATCTGCAAAACCTAAAACACAGGACCCGGCACAGATACAAATACCTGCTGCCACCGTAATAGGCCCAATACCCGAAGTTGATTTTTCAACTATCAGCATAGGCCAGGGAAAAGTGTTTTTTAATGTTGAAGGTGATGATGTACGTAAAAAAACATTAGAAATAATGGGAGATAAGTACAAAATAACTTTCACGCCCGACGAAAAGAACACCTTTGCGGGTGTAGAATCATTTGGTGTGCCAATTAGCCAGCTTAAAACATTTCTGGCTTTGGATCCCAAACAAAGAGGAACAATAACACAACCTGGTATACCAGTTGATACAACTAATACCAATGAGTTATATGATTGGGTTCACTCTGCTCGTTTGGCCGACAAGTACTTGCATGATAAAGACCTGAAAATAGGAATTAAAGGCAACAGCCAGGAAGAATACCCTACTGTAGCTAAAGTAATTTCTACTTTACAGAAACAAAAAGTCGACAGATTTAATTTGATAACAGCCTTAAAATCGAAATAAAAAATGGCAGAATTAGATACCTCCGGCGGGGGTAAGCATAAAGGTGGCAAGGTAAGAACCAAAAAGAAAGCAACACGCGTGGATTTAACAGCCATGGTGGATTTGGCTTTCCTTTTGATCACCTTCTTCATCCTTACTACTACCCTAAACAAGCCGAAAGCTATGGAGTTAATCATGCCTGATAAGGATGATCAGAACAAACAGCAAATGCCTGTTCCGGAATCAAGAACAATGACCCTTTTATTGGGCGACAATAATAAATTGGAATGGTTCGTAGGAATTCCTGGTAAAACCCAACCTGCGGTTATTGGATATGGCAAAGATGAATTGCGCAAAGTATTGGTTGATCAAAACAACCTGATAAAGCAAAGTCATGGCGCTAATCAACCAATGATTGTTGTTGTTAAACCAAGCGCGCAAAGCACCTATAAAAATGTAGTTACTGTAATGGATGAACTAAATATAACCGGTATTGAACAACGCGCAATCGTTGATATTACACCTGTTGAATTAGGGCTCCTTAAAAGAGACGGATTATATAAATAGGATTAATAAATTATTTTTAAAAGCCTGAAAGATGTTAGGATCTAAATTAGATATTTTTAAAAAGGAATGGACTGATGTTATCTTTAAGGGGCGCAATAAAGAATATGGCGCTTACGAATTAAGACAACAGAATTCAAGGAGTACAAACCTTGCCCTAATCATTGGCTCAGCAGTATTTGTATTTATTTTATCTATAAATACAATTGTAAACGCCATTGAGGGATTCATTCCTAAAGCACCGCCGATAGTTAAACTTACCGACGTGAAATTATTACCGCCGCCACCCGTTGATGCGGCCAAAAAACCACCTCCCCCTCCTCCGGAACCACCAAAACCGAAGGTTGACCAGGTTAAGTTCCCTCCTCCTGTTGTAAAACCGGATAATGAGGCTAAAGAACCACCTCCAACAGTTGCCGAACTGAAAACTGCTGACCCAGGTCAGAACAATCAGAAAGGTGATCCGAACGCCGATGTTAACATCGACGGACCGGTTGGAAATTCAGACGCTAAAGTTACTGAAGCAGACCCTAACCAGGTGTTTGCCGCGGTTGAGCAGGAGCCTGAGTTTAAAAACGGTGGTAACGCAGGTTTTAACGCCTACCTGGGTAAAAATGTAAAGTTTCCCGCTGTTGATAGGGAAAACGGTACATCAGGTAAAGTTATCATCACCTTCGTTGTTGAAAGAGACGGTAGTTTAACAGATGTTAAAGTGTTACGTGCACCATCACCTACTATGGGCGATGCAGCAGCATCAGTTGTAAAGTCATCACCAGCCTGGAGACCGGGTAAACAAAACGGTCAGCCAGTTAGGGTGCAGTACACTATTTCGTTTGCTTTCTCATTAGCAGACGCGGATCAATAGAACAATGTCATCAAATTTACATGATAAGCAAAAATCGCTCACAAGGCGGTTTTTGCTCATTTTAGGTGTAGCCACATTAGTGTGTGTTACCATACTTGGGGTAATGATTATGTTTACAGATAAACTTAACCTTAATATGGGTAATACGCAACGCATGACTGTTGGAGGATTACTTGTGGCCTATGGTGTTTATAGATCATTTCGTATTTTTAAAACGCAACCCGAGCTCAAAACTATTCGCTGGCCACGGTCGCTATTTAAAAACATTTCGAACCCGCTACCTAAACCCTGTC
>JABDDX010000050.1:21167-21482 GCA_013287375.1 Bacteroidota bacterium
GCCTATGGTGTTTATAGATCATTTCGTATTTTTAAAACGCAATCCGATGATGAATAAATTAAAAATAGCTGGCCTTGGCTTTGTTTTTATATTGGCATTTCAGGCTTGTAAACAAAAAACTGCAGCTTATAGCGATACCATCTCTGAGGGCACCGCTAAATTTGCTGCCGATGAATCGTTTGAACCGATTGTAGAAGAGGAAAACTATATTTTTAAGGCACTTGATCCAAAAGCCCAACCACAAATTATTTACAAACCCGAAAATGATGTTGTGAACCTTTTATTGCAGGACAGTGTTCGGGTTGCTATCATATC
>JABDDX010000051.1 GCA_013287375.1 Bacteroidota bacterium
CCACTACAGCACCTAAAGCGATAACACCAATATTCATGGCAGAAAAAACAGTAGACGGACTTTTGGCTAAAGATTGGTGTGCTTTTAAATAGAACAATATGTTGCCAAAATTAGCTATGCCTAATATCCAGCCAAACATAATATGCGGCCATGAAAATTTTGATTTTTTAGACCCAAAACGATAGGCTAATAATACTAACGATAATACAAAGGCAATAACGTACACCATAAAAAGTGATGATGTGAATGAAATCCCTTTAAATTGGCTCACCTTTTTAAGCAGTACATCAATTACCCCCATCCCTATAAAAACAACAAATAAATATAGCCAGGCACTGGTGGCCGTTTTTTTATTTGGCGATTGCTTTACTTTCCAGGGAATTGAACACAATATGGCTGCAATCCCAATACTTATACCAATAATTTTTAATGTGCTTAACTGTTCACCGAATAATAAAAAGGCTGCTACAATTGGAATGAATAACGACAGGCGTTCGGCCACATCGGTACGTACAATTCCATTGTATTTAATAGATAAAGCCAGGATTACAAAGAGTAATGGTAATAATATCCCCAATGCCGTATAGGTATAAATTGGCGATTCGTGTAGATTATGTAATTGCGGTTTCAGGAATATCCACGTAAGTACAATGGCTATGGAATAATTCCAGGTTATGGCTTGAAAAATATCTATCTGGTATCGTTTAACAAGCTTTAGTAAGATTGAAACGATTACACTGCAGCAAATACTTAAAACAACGTAGAGCATTTTTAGGGTTGATTGTGTTGATAGATTAAATTATGTTGAGTGCTTTCCAACTCATCCAACTAAATAAAACCGATCAACTATTAACTAATATTGTTAAACGATCTGTTCCTGATAGAACCTCTTCTTCAATTATACCATTAATTTGCGGCGCTTTTATGCCTTCATCCAAATTAGCAGTGCCGGTAAATATGCGGCTTTCGTCCCATAAACCAGCTTCGATAAATGTATTTAGGGTATGCGCCCCGCCTTCAATAATTATAGATTGTATGTCTTGCATATACAATTGATATAGAATATATTGAGGCACGTATCGCCCAAAATCTTCTAAAGCAATGTATTTATTTTTACCGTCGATCTTTGTTTCAACTTCGTTAAATATCAATGTATCAACTGATTGATCGAATATGTTTAAGTTTCTATTCAACTTTAATTTCCGGTCGATAACCACACGTTTTGGAGATTTGCCATCTCCATATCTAACGTTTAGTTGAGGGTTATCGGCAATAACTGTTTTAGTCCCGACTAAAATAGCATCCTCTTCGCTGCGCCATTGGTGTACCAATTTGCGTGATTCCGTTCCGGTTATCCAAAGCTGACTTCCATCCGCCGGAGCAAAAAAGCCATCGGCTGTTTGTGCCCATTTAAGGATGATGTAAGGACGATGCTTTTGAATACGTGTAAAAAAACGCCGGTTTAACCATTTGCATTCTGCTTCTAAAACACCTAAAACTACTTCCACTCCTGCTGCTTGTAATTTTTCAATTCCTTTACCATTCACCTGGTCGAAAGGATCGCGGCAGCCCACTACTACTTTTGGTATCTGATGTTTGATGATCAGATCAGCACAAGGTGGAGTTTTGCCATAATGCGCGCATGGTTCAAGCGATACATATATGGTTGCCTGCTTCAGCAGTTCAGCATAATTCTCAAACCTGTTGATCACCTGATTTATGGCGTTAACCTCTGCATGTGCTTCTCCATATTTTTGATGGTACCCCTCGCCTATTACTTTATCATTTAACACGACAACTGCGCCAACCATAGGATTAGGACTAACATTGCCCATGCCTAATTCGGCAAGCTCCATGCAACGGCGCATATATATTTCATGTTCGGGCATGCTACAAAAGTAGCTTTTATGTTACTTTGTTGCATGAAAACTATTAAGGATGTATTTGCTGTTTTTAAACAAAGGCTCGGCGGTGTTTATAATGCTAATGAAACAGAAGCACTTACACTATTAGTTGTCAACGAAATAAGCGGCTTATCAAAGGCGCAGATCAAAGCCTTTCCGGAAAAAGAAACCACGATTGAGCAAACTGAAACATTAAATACAATACTAACTCGCCTGCAAACTGGCGAACCTATACAATACATTTTGGGTCAAACTGAGTTTTATGGTTTACCATTTAAAGTAAATCCATCAGTTTTGATACCTCGGCCCGAAACCGAAGAATTGGTGGAATGGGTTTTAACGTCAGTTGGCAGTCATCAGTTAGCAGCTAGTAATATTTTAGACATTGGTACAGGCAGCGGCTGCATCGCGATCAGCTTAAAAAAGAATCTACCAAATGCTTCAGTTTCCGCTATTGATATTTCTACCGGCGCTTTAGAAACAGCCAAGCAAAACGCTGATTTGAATAAAGTTAAAATGGATTTTATTGAAGATGATATTTTGAATTCAGAATTGGATCTTGAGCATTCTAAGTTCAATATCATTATCAGTAATCCGCCGTATGTTACATTGCATGATAAAACACAAATGCATACTAACGTAACCGATTTTGAGCCGCATTCTGCATTATTTGTACCCAAAGATGATCCATTAATTTTTTATAAGGCGATAGCTGATTTCGCATTAAGTAATCTTACCGCGGGTGGATTATTGTTTTTAGAGATCAATGAAAGTTTGGGTAATGAAACGGTTGGTTTACTACAAGCAAAGGGCTTTAGAGATATTGAGTTGAGGAAGGATATGAGTGGCAGGGATAGGATGATAAGAGGAACCAGGATTTAACAGATTTGTTAGGATTAACCTGATTCACAATTCTTATGAATTCATATCCTGAGAATCTAAAAAAATCATTTAATCCTGGTTCTTAATTCCTTGGGTGAAACTGTATAATCGTTCCTTTTAAAAACTCCCTGTCTAAATGCGTATAGATCTCGGTAGTGGTGATGCTTTCGTGGCCAAGCATTTCCTGTACCGCTCTAAGGTCGGCCCCTCCTTCAACTAAATGGGTGGCAAATGAGTGCCGGAAAGTGTGCGGACTAATTGATTTTTTCAATCCAATCATTTCAGCGAGTTGCTTTATCAGCGTAAAAATATAAATACGGCTCAACCTGCTGCCGCGCTGGTTTAAAAATACCATATCTTCTTCTCCTTTTTTTATGGGAGTGTGTACTCGAACCTGTTCTATCCAGATTTTCAGTGCTTTTACAGCTTCGCCGCCTATGGGTACCAGCCTTTCTTTGCTTCCTTTGCCTGTTACTTTTATAAATTCTATATCGAGGTATAAATTGGATAATTTAAGCTCTGTTAGTTCAGATACCCGCAAACCACAGCCATAAAGTACTTCCAGAATAGCTTTATTGCGTGCGCCATCCGGTCGCGACAGATCAATAGCGGCAATCAATTTATTGATATTATCGTAGCTCAGGGTGTCTGGTAATTTGCGCTGTATTTTGGGTGATTCTAATAGTTCGGATGGGTCATCAATTATAATGTCCTCCATCAGCATGTATTTATAGAATGCTTTTATGCCTGATAAGATACGGGCTTGCGAGGATGGGATCATGCCTAACTCGTTTACCCAGTTAATAAAAAGCCTTAAATCTGCCAGCTTAATGTTGTCAGGTTTAAGTTTTACGCTTTGAGCTTCGCTGAATTGACATAATTTGTCAATATCGCGACTGTAAGCCTCGATTGAATTGTGAGAAAGCGATTTTTCCAGTTTTAGATAGGCCTGGAAACCTTTTATTGCCGAACGCCAATCCAATTGATTTTAGTTTTAATGATTTTATGTAAGTTTGAACTAATGAAGATACAAATTATTAACGGCCCTAATTTAAACTTGTTGGGCGTTCGCGAGAAATCAATTTACGGTGATAAGGGTTTTGAGTCTTATTTAGAAGATTTGCGTAAGCAATACCCTGACATACAGCTTGATTATTATCAGAGCAATGTAGAAGGCGAATTGATTAACAAATTGCACGAAATTGGTTTTAGTTATGATGGTGTGGTTCTAAATGCAGGTGCTTATACGCATACATCAGTTGCTATTGCTGATGCCATTGCCGCGATAACTACGCCGGTTATTGAGGTACACATCTCTAATGTATATAAACGCGAGGAGTTCAGGCATCATTCAATGCTTGCTGCCAGCTGCAAAGGCGTTATTGCAGGATTTGGATTAGAATCGTACCGTTTAGGGGTGGAAAGCTTTATAATTTAGTTAATATTATTTATTACTAATATTTGAACAATAAGACTGTATTTACGTTAAAGATCAATGCTTAGAAAGAATAAATATCAGCTATTAATAATATTTTTATTTGCGTTGGTAGTTGCACCAGCTGCGTTTGCTCAACAAAAATCGGTTAGTGCAAGATTCTTAAGAGAACGGCAAAGACGAGCCATGCATTCGCGCGATTCGTTGTTGCGCTTAATCAACAAATCTGACACCTCGGTAAACAGCTTGCTGCAAAGGGTTGAACAATATACTACTGCCTATAACCAGATAGGCAACAACTTAGCAGAGGGACTGGATACAGCCGATATAGGCCAGCAATTACCTCCAATAATTAAAAGACTTGGCAAAATTGATACGCTTATTAATACTCATAAAGCGAGCACTTTACGTTATTTATTTGTTTTAAGAGATATTTTAGATCGCAGTCAGACGCAACTGGAAGATTGGCAATCTGACTTGCAAGATATTAGTACCTCGTTAATACAGAATCAAAATGACCTTATAAAATTCACGAAGGATTCATTAATAAAAACCAATCCAAAAGACAGTTTATTAAAAAGCACCTTTTTTACGCAGCGAAAAGCGGTTTGGCTTTTATGGCGAAATACTGACACAAAGAATAGAAGTGATCTGTCCAAAATCAACTTATTGCAAGATAAAGTATCTATAGCCTATACAGAGGTTCTTGATGCATCTGATCATATCGACTCCAAAATAAAGAAGTTCGCTGACAAGGCTGTTGAAGGCGAATTTGGTTACATATGGGAGCCTGCCCCGGAATATGCTGGTTTTAAATCACCTTTTAATAGTACCATAAAGGTTAATAAGTTATTGTTTAGCTATTTTATTATGAACGAAACATTAACCCATTTAGTGGGCTTTTTGTTCCTTGCGACAATACTTGGCTGGATACTATTTAACCGTATAAAAGTTAAGCGGAATACGGAGCTTGCTGAATCGTTATCTGAAAAGATCAATTACATTTATAAACGGCCTGTTATTTCGTCGTTGTTGGTTGCTACAGCAATTGTGCCTTATTTCTATAATCATCCACCTGTGGTATTTACGGAGATCCTTTTTTTATTCCCCATGATATTTGTGCTGGTGTTTGTAAGAAAAGAGTTTCCACCAACCAAATTCCGTTTTTTACATGCTCTATTTTGGATAACCATAGTTTATGGCGTAAGCAACTTATTTATTGAAATATCAAACATTGATAGGTTTGTAATACTTGTTTTAAGCATAATCTCTATTGCGGCCGGATTACTTTTTTCTAAGAAAATCAAGGAAAGACCAGAGGGATACCTTCCCTATTCTGGTTTAATTATAAAAGTGTTTATCGGCTTGCAATCTTTGTCTTTATTATTAAACCTAACCGGCAGATTTAGTTTGGCCAAGATAATTGGTGTAACCGCCGCTTTTAATTTATGGCTGCTGGTTATACTTTATTTTGTTGTTCAAATTATTATCCAAGCTCTGTTTTTGCAATTTCAAACCAAAAAACCGGGCAGTATACTTGATTGGGTTGATTATACCATTGTAGAACAGAAATTCAGGAAACTGCTTGTCATATTGGCGAGCCTGGTATGGCTATTTTTCCTTTTCCAGAATTTAAATATTGATGATGCTGTACGTGATTATGTTAGTGATTTTCTGGCCCAATCGCATACCGTAGGGGGCGCGTCATTCACCTTTGAAGGGTTTGTTATTTTTATTACGGTGATATGGTTGTCATCCATCGTATCGAGGATCATCAGTTATTTTTATGATGTTTCATCGCTGCGCGTTAAGGATGATCTATCGGTACAAAAAAAGAAAAACCGTACATCGACCTTATTAATCAGGTTAGGTGTATTTTCAGTAGGATTTTTACTTGCGGTGGCTGCTTCGGGTTTTCCTTTGGATAAGATCACCATTATAATTAGTGCCTTTGGTATTGGTATAGGTTTTGGTTTACAAAACATTGTAAATAACCTGGTATCCGGGTTGATACTGGCATTTGAGAAACCGGTACAGATTGGTGATGTAATTGAAATAGACAGCCGTTCAGGGACTATCAGGGAGATTGGGGTACGGTCGAGCAGGTTAACTACCAGCGATGGCGCCGAGGTGATTATTCCTAATGGTGATATGATATCCCACCACGTGATCAACTGGACGCTGAGCAATAATAACCGCCGTATAGAACTGATTGTTGGTGTGGCTTATGGATCTGACATTGCCAAGGTTAAACAGATGTTGAAAGACATGTTGGCTGACAGAGACGATATTATGAGCACTCCAGCACCATCTGTGTTTCTGCATAATTTGAATGAGAGCTCGGTTGATTTCCGGATGTTCTTTTGGGCGGCAGATATTGCTACCTGGCTGGAATTGAAGAGCAGGGTTTTGACCGATATTTATGTAAAATTTGCTGAGGAAGGTATAGAAATACCATTCCCAACCAGGGATATTAATTTTCACTTAAAAGATGAGCATATCTCCATCAATAAATTTGAAAAGGATGCTGCTGAAGAGAAGGGCAAAATTATTCCTGTTAAAGGGCAAAATGATAAAGCCGAAGATATAGCGCCGGATTCAGATGCTAGTAAAAGTTCTTCTGATCCAGAGAAGTAAATGAGCGTTTCTTTTTGATAAAGAATTCGGCTATTATACTGCCTTTATACATACCTTTTAAACGTGATTTATCTTTATGGATGATCGCTTTTTCGGAGTGGAAAAGATGCCTTATAAAGTTGCGGTGTGCTTTGCTAACTGCTGCCGCGTCTTTGCGTTTGCCTTCGTTTATAAACCTTAGTAAGGCCATAAAATCCATAAAATACCGGGTGGTTATTACGTAAACTGATCGGCCGAGAGGCAAGTTCTTTTTAAGTAGTAACAGGTTATTTCTGAAATTGAGATAAGTTTTAAATGGGTTCTCGGTATTCAACGTACCACCACCTAAGTGAAATACTTCTGATTGCGCGCAGTACATGATCTTGTAGCCCATGTTCTTTAATCGCCAGCAAAGGTCAATTTCTTCCATGTGGGCAAAAAAGCGGTCGTCGAAACCACCGGCTTCGTCCCAGCATTTCTTTTTGATGAAGAGTGCCGCTCCCGATGCCCAAAATATTTCGCCTGATTGGTCGTACTGACCCTTATCCTGCTCTATCTCGTAAAATACACGTCCGCGGCAAAATGGATAGCCGTAGCTGTCAATAAAACCACCGGCTGCACCGGCATGCTCAAAGCTATCTTTTTGTAAATAAGCTTTTATTTTAGGGGCTGCTGCTGCTATCAGCGGGTCGCTTTCCATTAATTCGATAACGGGAGCTATCCAACCGGGATGAACTTCTACATCAGAATTTAATAGGATATAATAGTCTGCTTCAACTTGTTCTAAAACTCTGTTATAACCACCTGTAAAGCCATAATTCGCACCTGTTTCAATTATTCTTATAGAAGGGTACATGCCTTTTATAAAAGCAACTGATCCGTCGGTTGAGCCGTTATCGCCAACAACAATATCCAGATTAGGCCAAACAGAACTTAGTACAGAAGGGAGAAATGTGCGCAGGTGTTCAACGCCATTCCAATTCAATATAACTATGGCAACTTTAGGTGTATAATTCATTCTATATAATATCCTCCGGCTTAAACTTCCATCTTCTGTGCGACCATAGCCAGTATTGCGGCTCGCGTTTTATCATGCTTTCTAAATATTTTACATGCGCTTCAGTTATAGCATGCGGAGCGCTTTCTTTGGCATTCTCCTCCAGGGGCACAAAGGTATAAGTATAATAACCTCTTTTTATACGTTTTACATCACAAAATATAACTACCGAGTTGGTGAGCTTTGCCAACTTTTCAACGCCTAAAAATACAGCAGTTGGTTGATTTAAAAATTCGGTAAAGTAATGTGCATCGTGTTTAACCGGTGTTTGATCAGCCACTAAAACACTGAAACTTAGTTCGTTTTTATATTTAACCATAGCGCGTGCGGTATCCTTCATGGCAACCAGCGTAGCCCCAAAACGCGAACGCATTTTAATAAAAAACTTATCGAAGTAATCATTTGCCAAAGGCTTGTATACAATTATACGCCTGTTTTCGGTAAAAAAACCAAACCGTAAACCGGCCAATTCCCAGTTACAATAATGCCCTACGGCGCCTA
Source organism: Bacteroidota bacterium (assembly GCA_013287375.1). Lineage (GTDB taxonomy): Bacteria > Bacteroidota > Bacteroidia > Sphingobacteriales > Sphingobacteriaceae > Mucilaginibacter. The sequence goes on from JABDDX010000051.1 coordinate 8,396, forward strand.
TGATGCTTTTACCTTGTGCAAAATAATTATCGATTATCTCAGGATTGGTTGGCCATACATGTTTCATGATCGTCTTTTTTGAAGCACTAATCATTTTTATGCTTTCCATTATCAGGTCGGCCAGGTATCTGAAATACTCTTTTTCGATTTTGTGGCGCTCTGCCTCTGTTTTCTCAGGGAAGGCATTACGCAGGTTTTCCTGCACTACTTTGCGGCGATAACCCACTACATAGTAAATAATTACGTATAAAAAGTCGGCAATAAGGTATAAAAACCAAAAGGGTAATAATGATATCAGGTACAAAAAGAACGCACCTAATCTTGAAAGCCCTTTATTTATCATTATTTTCGCTGTGTTTTATCTGCAAACATAAAAAATATTATGATTGAAAGCGGTGCTGTTTTACCGATGTGTTATCTTCCGCCGGTTGAGCTTTTTGTTGAGCTTAATAAATACAAACCAAATGTACTAATTGAGCGTGAGGAGCATTTCCCAAAGCAAACCTATCGTAACCGGGCAAGTATTTATTCGCCTGATGGTGTGTTAACGCTTACCGTGCCTGTTGTTAAAGGATCAAAGAACCATACTGTAATCAAAGATGTTAAAATAAGCTATGACTTTAAGTGGCAGCGAGCGCATTGGATGGGGTTACAAACTTGTTATCGCAGTTCGGCTTATTTTGAATATTACGAGGATGATTTCGCCCCTTTTTATGAGAAAAATTTTGAGTATCTGTTTGATTATAATCAACAGTTAATGGAACTTTTGATCAAGCTTACCAAAATAAAAACATCCTTAATTTATACTAAAACTTACGAAGAAGCATATCCTGCGCTTATTGATCTAAGAAATACCATCAGCCCTAAAATACAAAACGAATCATTTCAGCAGAAGCCATATTTTCAGGTGTTTGAGGATAGGCACGGCTTTATTAAAAACCTGAGTATTGTTGATTTGCTGTTTAACCAGGGGCCGCAGGTTTTAAGTTATTTGTAGATACCCTATCCTCCTCCTTTCCCTGATTCCAGGGAAAGGTATCGCACGAGGCTTACGCTTTTTGTTCTTTGCTATTTATCTTTAACACTTATCCATTCACCAGCAGTAAAATCATATTGTTTAATGATTTTGGCGGGATTGCCTGCTACTACTGAGTAAGGGGGCACATCCTTAGTAACCACTGCCCCGCCTGCAACTATGCTGTGTTTACCGATGGTAACGCCTGAGGTGATGATCGAATTGGCAGCTATCCAGCAATCGTCCTCGACAACTATAGGTGAAACCACTATTTTCTGTTTGGATATGGGTAGGGTTACATCTCTGTATTCGTGGTTTAAGCCACTCGCTACAATGTTTTGGGCGAAAATTACATTGTTACCGATGGTTACCGGGCCAATAATTACATTACTCATTCCAATCAGCGTATCGTCGCCTATGATCACATCGCCAACACCGTTATTGATCGTGCTGAAATCTTCAATAACCGCGTTTCGGCCCATGGTGAATTGGTTAAAAGGCAGCACATCAATACGTGTGCGCCATTTTATGCTCGCGCCCCTGCCCTTTTTATGGACGATAGGGTTTACAAACCATTTAACCCATAAGCGCGGCCTGGCTTCGCCGGTTGGTATCAGCAACCAGTGGATGAACTTTTTTAACCCGGGATTACTTTTGATCTTATCTTTTAATGACATGTTATTACTCCCTTTTTGCTTTTTCCCAGATGGCGCTTTGCTTACCCGAGAAGTATCGTCCTATACCCATAACTACGGCATAATTCATCATGCAGAAATAATATGGGATGAAAAATATTTTAATCTTAATGTGCCGTTCTTCCATTATCCAACCGGATATCGCCAGTAAATAAAAACCAATCTGTGCCAATAATAATAACTGATAAGTTAATGAAATACTGCCGGTAAAAACAATATATAAATTGATAAGCAGCGCTAATATCATTAGGAAGGGTACAACAGTCCACCTTAATACCCGATGACTTACATATTGAAAGGTTAGAACCGGATATGGGATAGGATTAAGCAGCGCTTTTAACCTGATGATGGATTGCATCCCCCCGGCGGCTATCCTGATCTTACGCTTTAATTCTTCCGTAACGTTTTGTGATGCGGTTTCGGTAGCGAAGGCAGCCGGTTCGTAAATTACCCGGTAGCCATTTTGAGCCACGATGAGCGAGATCATAAAATCATCTAAAATGGTATCAGGAGCAACGGGTTGATATAGCCCGGTACGTATACTGAATAATTCGCCTGCCGCGCCAACTACTGAGTATAGTTCAGAATCCCATGCTTTTAATTTGGATTCGTATTTCCAGTAGAAGCCCTCGCCTGCTGTAGCATTAGCACCTGCGGAATATACCCGCTTCTCACCTGCTACGGCACCAACTTTAGCATCACCGTAATGGCGACAAATATTTATGAGGGCGTCGGCATTTAAAAAGGTATTGGCATCTGTAAAAACTACCACTTCGGTATTTACAGTTTCCATAGCACGATGAACGGCTGCAATTTTACCTTTACGCTCATCGCTGTGCATGGCTCGTATTTGCGGGTAGGTTTTAACTATAGCAGCTGAACCATCATTAGATCCATCGGTAATAAAAACAAATTCTAATTTATCGGCAGGGTAAACGAGTGATAGTGTGTTTTTGATCTTTTCATCCATTACCCCCTCCTCGTTATAAGCAGCTACAACTATGGTGCAGGTTGGAAGGGTATCGAAATTAACTTCTGGAATTACTACATCGCCCTTTATCATTCGTTTTATTTTAACGATGATAAATAGCAGAATGCCATACCCGAAGAATGCATAAAAGGCGATAAACAGGCTTAACCAAAGTAGTATTGTCATTCTTTTTAATTAATTGGATAGCCCAGTTTTTTACTATCGGTTGGTTGGGTGATATTCCACCAAATTGCTTTTAGCAATAATGCGGAAAACCCTTTATATCCTTTTGTTATATACGATAGCATATTGCGTGGTGTTACCATACATACAAAGTAAACATAAAAAAACAATCGAGCCTGTACTGGTGCATTTCTGCGGATAAATAATATCCGGTTACGATTCATGAAATATTCCTTTAAACCGCTTGCTTTACCTACTGATATGGATTCTTTGTGGTAGATCATCGCCCGGGTATCAACCCAAACTTCATAGCCTGCTTTTTTTATGCGATCACACCAATCGAATTCCTCAAAGTACAGAAAGAAGTTTTCGGCCATTAAGCCTGCTTTTTCGATAGCTTCACGCCTGACCATCATTGCAGCACCGTGGATATAGCCTGTGGGTTCGATTATATTCTCATACTGTAAATTATCAGCTTCAAACTGACCGATACAATGGTTACGGCAGGTGTAATAATTCATGGGGGTATAACCTGCATATTGGATCATATCGGGTTTGTCGAAGTACATGATCTTTGGAGAAATCATTCCAATTTGAGGAAAATAATCCAATGTATTAGCAAGCGTAGCTATCAATCCGGGCGTAAACTCGGTATCATTATTGACAAAAAATAGATATTCTCCAGTAGCTTGTTGGGTGCCTAAATTATTACCGCCTGCAAAGCCAAGGTTTATTTCAGACCGGATAAATTTGATGCCGGGATACTTAATTTGCCATTCTGGTATATCATTTGTTTTACTTCCGTTATCAACCACAATAATCTCTATATTCGGGTAGGTATTGGTGGTGCTGATGGATGACAATAGTTCTTCGGTAACGAAACTTTGATTGAAGTTTACCGTAATGATGGAAACACTGTTCATCTAAAAGGAAATTTGAATTTGGCAGTTTATTTATTGAAAAGTAAAGATTAGAATCCGATATCAAAAATAATATTACAAAAGAGCATACGACGTTTCCTTATATGGCTGAGAATAAAGCGGAAATTGATGAAAAAATGAACGAGCTGATAGCCTTACTGGCTAAAAGTGATCTCAGCAATGAAACGGCTAAAGCTATACGCGACCGGTTTAATGCAGCTATAAAAAGCTCCGGCCCGAAGCTTGAGCAAATAGAGGCCTTTCATAAATTGGATACTGATAATACCCCGCGAGAGGCTTTGCTGGATGAATTCAGCATATTGCTATCAAATAACCAATTCGATAGTAAAATATCAAAGAAACACCTGCGCGGCGAGCGCTTATCAAAAATAGTTTTAGTGGTGATAGGTATTGTGATGATAACGCTTGGTTTCGCGATGATCATTATGCCTGCTCCGCCTTTTTTTGAGATGTACACCATATTTTACTTCACCCGGGATGATGGAATTACATTAATGGATTTGATCTCTTTGTTGATAGTTTTGGCGGGAGTATATTTTTTAATCAAGGGCATTTACCGTAATTCGGCACGTAAATAGCAATGGCAACAAGTACACAGGTAAAAACTATTTTATTGGTTGATGATAACCAATTGTTTTTGAAGATGCTGTCGCAGGCCTTTAAAAAGACTGGGATAGCTTGTATTACTGCGGAATCAGGTAAGGAAGCGCTTGAAAAATTGGGCTCACTTTTACCTGATGCCATATTATCTGACTATGAAATGCCAGGTATGAATGGCATGGAATTCAGGCAGCAGCTGATGGCCAACGATGCATTCAAGGATATTCCATTTATTTTCCTGACGTATATTACTGATAATGATTTAATGGTTAAAGGACTTGATATGCAAGCTGTTGACTATGTAATTAAAGATACACCGGTAAACGTAATCGTATCAAAAATCAACAACCTGATATACACGGTACATAAGCAGCAGGAACTATCAAAAAGTGAGCTTAAGAAAGCTGCGGAAGCACTGAATGTAAAATCTATCCCTACAAAAACACCTAAAATTAATGGCTTTGAAATTGACTTTTGGCATCGACCTTACCAGGATATACCCGGTGGGGATTTTATTGATTTTATACAGGCGAATGAGCGTTACACCTTTATTGTATTAGGTGATATTATGGGTAAAAAGTGGATGGCCTGGTTTTTTACATTTAGCTTTTTGAGCTACATCAGGGCGGCTATCCGTTTTTGTGTACTTAGTCGGGATTATTCGGTTGGCAGCATATTGCAGAAAGTGAATGATGTGATTTGTTTGGACGATGTGCTGAAGGACATTTTATCAAGCCTTTCCTTATTAATGATAGATAATGAAACACAGATCATCACCTACTCCGGTGCCGGGGATTTGCCGTTGTTGCATTTTGAAGCCAGTACATCAACCTTAAAACAAATAAGCGGAGATGGGTTGTTATTAGGTCTTTTCGCAGGTAATGAATACACAGAGCAACAAATTATATTATCCCAAAACGATCAGTTATTGATATTTACAGATGGCATGATCGATTTTTCGGATAACACAGGTAAAAAAAGCGATTACAATAACTTCGTACATAATATTGATTTGATGCTGAATAAAAAATATTCTTTTAAACACATACAAGATGAATTATTTGAGCCGTCGTTAGCTGTGCAGGTTGATGATTGCAGTATAATAAACATCCGCAAAACCATATGATATGATCAAGATTATAAAAGATACAGAAAATCATCTTTTAATAGAAATTGAGGTTTCTGAAGCAAATTTGAATAACTCAGATCTGTTTAAAGCGCAAGTAATACAGCTTTTAGATCGCCATGAAAAAACGGTGATTATTGATTTTAATAAGGTTGAATATATCGACAGTTCATTTTTAGGCGCTTTGGTGGCAATACTAAAACATGCTATCGGCATGAAACTTGATGTTATACTGGTAGGATTAAGAAATGATGTGCATGACCTGTTAAAGCTGATTCGCCTGGATAAGGTTTTTAAGATTTTTGGCAATTACAACGATGCGATTAATGTTTAGCTTTTTATACAATGCACAATAAACAGTTTGAGTTTTTAAAAAGCAGTTATCACCTAAGTTCAGATATACAAGAAATTCTTGGATTCATTAATAATGAATTGCCTCCTGCTGCTCCAGTAGCCGAGTTGTTGTTTAAGGCTAAAATAATTGTAACGGAATTACTTACCAATTCACTAAAACATGCCGGGGTAAACAGTACGATAATCAATGTGAAAATAAGCGAGCATGATTTAAGTATTATAAAGATTGATTTTGGCAACCCATTATCGCTTATTCAAAAGAACTATCCTGTTAATACCAAAATCCCTATTAGCAACGATATACTGCATACGTTATATGCGATACTTGATTCCGGAAAAAACATTCACTTTTTTTGTGATGAAATTAATATGGAAGATATTTTAGCTGTAGAAAATATTGTTGAACATTTCGGATTACTCATTATAACTAAAGCTGCTGATAAATTCACTTATCATTACAATGAGCAAACAAAGGAGAACCTTTTTGAGATTACCATAAAGTTTTGATACCGTTATTTCTTCGGTCTGAACTTTTGCAGGGTGCTTGCCAATAATAATTTGCTCTCACTAAAACCCAGCGAATAGGAATCCCAGAATGAAAATTTGTGGTATTTGTTGAGTGCAAAATACCCCATGGCTACTCCTGCCATTACCCAGATTGCTGTAGATAACGCCGCACCGTAAATATTTCCGAAAATATAAATCCCCAGGAAGTCCATGGATATGTTGATAGCCAACATAATTAATACTTTATAGAAGTTGACTATCGGACGGTTAATAACGTCCAGTGTCAAGCCAAAAAAACGATCGGCTGGATAAAGGAGTGAGAATGCCAGGAATAAGCGGAATACGTTGGCAGCTTGTGTGCCGATATATTTACCACCGCCAATGATATAGATCGGCAGATCGGCTAAGGCCCAGCCACAGATAATGATGGGTATAAGCACCACAGTCAGCATGCCAATATATTTTTTCATGATATGGATCACTCCTATCGGGCTGTCCTGAGTAAAAGCCGCGGATAGTGACGGCATGGCGGTGGCGGCAAAGCTGCGGAGTAGAATTTCGACTAATTGCATCAGACTTTGGCCGAGGTTGTAAATGGCAAGTGCGGCTTTACCCAACATCAGGTTGATGATAAAGGCATCTGACGCGCCAAAAAGATTGGCACTAATGGTTGTCCCTACACTAAATTTACCAAAGTGGTACAGTTCTAATATGGTTTTACGGCTTTTATGCCTTATGGTGTTGATGCGTGCCCAACCCATTATGATAACATACACACTGGTTATAAAATAAGATAGTAAATAGGAAAAAAGCACACCCATCAGGCTGATCTTCCCGATTATAATCAATATTAAAATAAACAGCAGAAAACCACCCTGATTTACACCTCGTACATATAACATGCGATCGAACCGCTGCTCGCCCTGCAATACACAGGTAGCGATAAATGTTGGCAGCATTAAAATAAAGCATAAGCCCGACCATTTGAAAAAAAGCATATATCCGGCATCATGAATATCTTTAAGGAAAAACATTACCGGTATGTTTACAATAACCAATATGCCGGTAATACACAAACCGACAACCCATGCTGAACCTGCTATTTCGGCGGTGCGTTCGGGGTGTGAGCCTGCATAAAATTTTATAAACGCGGTAGTTAAAAAGCCTGATCGAAATGTATCAACTAAAAGCAAGGTAGACTGAAACAGAACCCATACCCCAACCACCTGTATATCCAGCGACCGATAAATAATAGCCATGGTAAGCATACCAAGCCCCGACATAATAACGTTACCTGATAGTGAAAGAAAATATTTGTTTTTAATAGCAGAAACTATTTTTGAGGGCATACGGGGTAAAATATATCTTACGACAATAATATAGCAATTGTTATGCATTATAAACGAAATTTTTGACATCTTAGCCTCACCATGGAAATAAAAGAAAGTTATTTCGAAGAGATTACTTTATTGATTACCCATTATAACCGTAGTGCATCGTTAGAAAGATTACTGCAAACCTTTGCTAAACAACATATAAGCTTTGGCGATATTGTTGTATCGGACGATGGCAGCAAGCCCGAACATCTGAAAAGATTAGAGGCACTGCAACCTGTTTATAATTTTAGATTGATAACTACGCCTGTAAATAAAGGTTTAGGTAACAATATAAATAAAGGCCAGGATGCAGTAAATACTCCCTACACTTTATATGTTCAAGAGGATTTTGAACCGAAAGGTGCATTTCTAACTCATTTTAGAGATGCCTTTGATATAATGTATGCAGATCATGGTTTAGACCTAGTTCGCTTTTATGCTTACTTTAAATATCCGTATTTAAAAGCCTATGCCAGAGGATTTTCTGAAATGGTATTTAAACCCGGCTTCTTCGCCAATAATCATCTTAAATTTTATGTTTATAGTGATCATCCGCATTTAAGGCGGAGCAATTTCCTCGAAAAATTTGGTCGCTATCCCGAAGGAATAAAGGGCGATCTGACTGAATACAAAATGGCTTTATCCTTTATCCAAAAGAAAGGCAGGGGTTTGTTTTTCGATCGTTTTAATGATCTGTTCTATCAAAAGAATTCAGAAAATGAACCAAGCACCATGGGCCGCAGCAGCTGGCGCGAAAGTAAAAATCCCGCAGCATTGGCAGTTAGGTCAATATACTTGCAGTTTAAATTATTAGGGTGGACCTACGATTACTTTTTTAAACGGTAAACAATTGCATTACATCAAACGTAGATTAATGAACAGATCAGCATAATGCAGCCCGAATTTAATAAAATCACTTTATTAGTAACCCATTACAACCGTAGTGCTTCGTTAGAGCGGCTTTTAAAGGCTTTTGTCGATCAGGAAATTATTTTCGGGGACATTGTAGTGTCGGATGATGGAAGCAAGCCTGAGCACTTAGAACGGCTAAAATCGTTGCAAAACACCTACCCTTTCAGGCTGATAACTACACCTGTTAACAGAGGTCTTGGCAATAATATTAATAAAGGGCAGGCTGCAGTGAATACACCTTATACCTTGTATGTTCAGGAAGATTTTGATCCGTTCCCTGGTTATAAGAAACATTTGCAGGATGCTTTAAGTATCGCAGAGGAACGGGCTGATATTGATATGATCCGTTTTTACGCTTATTTTAAATATCCATACCTTAAACCCTATCGTGATGGGTTTTCTGAAATGATATTTAAGCTCTGGTATCCGGGCTATCGCAAGTTTCATTGTTATAGTGATCATCCCCACCTAAGGCGGAGTAACTTTTTTACTAGGTTTGGCAGATATGCCGAAGGTATAAAAGGTGACCGTACAGAATTTTTAATGGCGATGTCTTTTCTGAAAAATAAAGGCAAGGCTATGTTTTATGAAGATTTTAAGGGGTTATTTGACCAGGTAAATTCAAGTGATGAGCCCAGCACTATGAAACGCAGTGATTTAAGACAAAGCCCTAATTTTATTATCGGTTTTGTAAGAGGCATTTATCGCAACATTAAACACAGCTACGACTATATTAACGCTAAAAAAATCAATTAAGCTTTATCCTGATATTTTAACCAGAGTTCCTGTTCAATTATTTCAACAAGCCGGTTAGCGCTGGCATCCCAGGTATTTTCATTGGCTACCGCTTGTCGTTCGGCTTTATTTTGTTCGTTATCAGTAGCTAAAATAGTGTTTATAGCCATATTGAACGCTGCAGCATCGGCACAAAAAACTACTACATCTTTGGTGTAATCCCGTAAGTCGGGGTTAAAATCAGTTGTTATAACCGGTTTTCCTGCTCCTAAATATTCAAAAAGCTTTAACGGGAAAATAGTAGCACTTACTTCATCTTTTTTAAATGGAATAATAGCTATATCAAAGCCTTTAACCATTTGTGGCATTTCGCTGTAAGGTATCTGGCCGGTTAAATATAAATTGGGTGTATTAAAAAACCAATCCGGAATGTGTTCCTTTATCGCAGGCCCTGCAAAAACAAAGCTTTTATCAGGATTTGCCTTCACTACATCAAACATCAAATCATAATTTATTCTTCGTTCAATACTACCAAAATAACCAATTATGGGCTTTGGGATATTAGTTAATAAATGATGTACAGGTAATGTCGGATCTAATGCCTTTGAACTGTGCGACAGGTCTGCAGCATTTGGAAGAAGATGGATGTGGTTGTTTATTTTTGATTTTTCAATATACAGTGCTTTGCTGGTGCAAATAACAGCATCACTTTCTTTAACCAATTTCAGTTCGGATACAAAACCATGTTTTATGTCATAAGGCGTTATCAAAGGATCAATACAATGATAAACCATCAATTCCGGTTGTAATAGTTTTCCAACATCGGGGTAATGAAAATTAAACGAATTTATAAAGATAAAATCCTCAACAGATTGCTTTTGGAGGATTGCTTTTATTCTTTTAAAAATCAATTGCTCATTAACCTTCAACAAATACCGGAATATTTTACCTTCCGGGATGAAGTTTATAGATGCCACAATTGGCGGAAATATTTTTTTAAGATTTGGCGTATCTGTATTAACCAAAGCATCATCGATGTTAAAAAAGCTATTTTTTACAGCTGAAAATCCCGGCAAGTTTTTATCCCTAAAATAATCTCTTATTGTTGAAGGGTATTCGATGTAAAATACCTGATGATCCCTTGCTAATGATCTGGCTAAAAACAGAGATGTAGCTTCTATAGGGCTATTAAAGCGCATGTTGCCCAAAATAAGTATAGCCTTATCTTTTAGTCTGGATTTTAAATTGAGGGTTTGGTTAATCGCCTCATATATATTCTTTACACTATTTTCCCAGGTATGTGTCGATGCGAATTTTATACGTTGTTGTTGCAGTTCAGTAGAGTTGTTTTTTAATGCATCATGAATGGCAGCAATATAATCATCAGCGGTATCGCATAAATAAACATAATCGTTAAAAACATCCATTGCTAATGTTTTTGTAGCCACTACCGGCTTGCCCATAGCCAGGTATTCATCAATTTTACGAGGATAGTTACCTATGGTTATATCATTAATTATCTGTGGGTTTATGCACACATCAAACGATTGTACATAAGCAGGCATCATATTAGTGGGTTTTGCCCCTAAAAAATATATGTTATTAATGTTATGCAGGTCGCTATCCCTAAAAACATCGTCTTCCGGGCCTACTAAAACAATGCTTGCATCGGGTAGCTTTAGCGCGATTGATTTTATAAGATCAACATCAAGCCGTATATTTTGTATAGCACCAACATAACCTATTATTGGTGATTTGATGTTAGCAACATCTGGTGGTTTAGGCCCTTCAAATTGGGTAAACTCTTCAATATCACATCCCTGGCCTATATAAAATGAATTTGGGTTGTACTTTTTACAATAATCAGCCAGATAAGTAGAGTTTGCTACGCAAATGTCGCTTTTTGCAATTAATTCGGGTTCTTTTTGCTGCCCATGTAATTTCCAATAATCTACAGTCAATAAAAAATCTCTTGAATAGTAGATGCTTAACTTCGGTTTAAGCAATTCTTTTAAATAGAAACTGCTTAAAATGTCATTATCATTAAATAATATGTAATCCTTAAAACCAAGTTTTTCAATCGCTTTATCAATTGATCGGGCGAAACGTTTGTTGTTGAGTTTATTTAAACGCGAGTACAGGAATTTATTAGTGATCCAATTAATGGATTCAATCATTTCATCAGGATAATATACCCAAAGGTTGGGTTGTATTTCGGTTAGGCTATCCTCTTTATGATTTATAACATTAAGTCTTTTTTTTACCTCTGGGGCCGATCTATGTTTAATAGCTGTTATTCTGGCTAAGGCAGAGTTTACATATAATACTCTGTTGTGTTTACTGAACTGAACTGCAATATTTTTATTGTTACTTCCGATTTCTACGTCCCAAGGTTGCTGGCCAACCATTATAATATCGCAATTATTTAAGATATTGTTATTAATCATTGCATTATATAATGTTAGGGGCCATCATTAACCTATCTCTTTCTTCTCTTTGCGCTATATCTAATCTAAGCGTTATATTTATTAAAGCAGCTTCCAGGTAGAATAAAATATTAGATGGAAACTGCACCAATGCTTCCTGCGGAAAATTCGCGAGATTATAAGCAAATATAATCAGTGTCATGGCGAGGCAGTAGGTTTTGAGTTCCTTGTCTTCAATCAGATAGTAATTATTTATGCCCGTTTTTATAATAACGAACATAAAAAGGCAGAAAACAAGTAAACCTGCCCAGCCATCTTCTACCGCAACACGAATATAACCACTATCAGGCGGAAAGTGAGCAAGATACGACTCTGGCGTAAAACGTTCGCCCCACTCTCCTGTCGACCCTAATCCTCCACCCATTACGTGAGATACAATATAGGGTTGTATCCTTTTCTGGTTTCTTTTCCGAAGGTTATAGGAATCATCATTACTGGGCTTAAAAGCCGTTTGAAAGCGATATAGGTTAGGATTTGACGTGGGAATATTTATTAAAACAACAAGAAATACGGCAGCCAATATGGTGGCTATTAAAATCCTGCGGTTAAATTTGAGTACTACAAACAAACCCAGGGCTGCTGGTATCAATACGTTGGCCCCGCGTGTGCCTGAGAACAGCATGGCATCTAAAAAAAATCCAATAAGGCAGCCGAATACTATTTTTTTCCAGAGCTTAATATCTAAGGTTAGCATGCAGATACAAAAAATGCTCGGCATCACCATATTATAAGCAAAGGCAACCGGATCAGAGAAAATAGAGAATTTACGCCAATGCCCGTTAATAAATAAAAGATCGGCTATGCCGGGCGTAGC